>NZ_QUDH01000011.1:0-115159 GCF_003477445.1 Clostridium sp. AF50-3
GGTTTTGTTCTGAATGTTCTCTTGAACTTCAAGGCTTAACCAAAAGCCTTTGTTCTTAGAATTTTCAGGGTTTTACATACTGTTCAGTTTTCAAGGTTCTTTGTTGTTGTCTCATTGACAGCTCATTTATATTACCACAAGCGGTTATCTTTGTCAACAACTTTTTTATTTTATTTTTCGCAACTGAGCTTTCGCTCAACAGCTTGAATATCATATCATAGGCAGTTGTCGTTGTCAACTATTTTTTCTTAATTTTCAAAACATTTTCGCAAATAAGAAAACCTGTGATATTCGATTTTCCCTGCATATGCAGACCAACGTCAAAACACGTTAGAGTTAGAGTTTACCATTTCAGCATTAACTTGTCAAGGGCTTTTCACTTGTTTTTTCGCTGACATATTCCATACAGAATCATTGCGCATCCTCGCGGAGCGTTTATCTCAGTCGGAGCCCCAACTCCCACTGAGACAAATTTGCTATTACTCGCCACCTAAAGAGGTGGGAGTCTTCTCGACTGAAATAAAAAATTTGGCACACCTAACTCATCACTAAGTAGCGAGAATGCGGTGTGCCGTTTTTCAATATCACAGTTTTTCTCTATACGCTTTTAAATAATCCGTTTCACAACACCCATCAGGATGCTTCCAAGCATATTGTGGTCATACAGCCAGGTCAGCCAGATATTGCTTTCTATCTGGTTCAGGAAAAGTTCACCAATCGCCGTTGCCGAGAACAGTGTAATAAGCAGTGCTGCAATCCAGACGAAAAAGATCCCTTCCGCACCCCCCAGCACGGCACCTGCCAGACGGTTCAGCCCCGATATGATCGGCAGCCGGGAGACCACATTGAGCGATACGGACAGAACACGCAGTCCGCCGAACACGGCTGCAAACAGCAGAAAAAAACTTATAATATTGATCAGGCTGTTTGCCAGATAACGGCTGACGTAGTGGGTAAAGCTGCTTACACCCAGCGCCTCGTAAACTTCGCTGTTATTATTCTCCAGAAGCGCATCCTTTAACTGTTCCGGAAGCTCCATTTCTTCAATAATACTGCGCTGTACGGATGGCGGCGCCGCGTCAGCTGCCTCATTTTCCGCCTCATCGTCCTTTTGGATAAATTTCGTCACGCTGTCCTCCACCGCCTGATAGACCACCTCATTGCTGCGAAGCAGATTCGCGACAGACGGCGCACCAAAATGAACCACCCCCAGCGACAGCACCAGGGAAACGGCCGAGACTGCCAGGCGGACAAATCCGCGGTAATGCCCGTACAGTACCATGGAAACCAGATAGACTGCCACCACCACGAACAGCCAGTTTTCTTTTATATAAGCACCCATTGTCTGATCGCCTCCGCTACGCCCTCTTCCCGGTTCGAAGCGGCAATCCGGTCTGCGCGTTCCTTTAAAAATGGGGCGCCATTTTCCATCGCCACGCCGATTCCTGCTGCCTCCAGCATGGGCCAGTCGTTTTCGCCGTCTCCAAATGCCATCGTCTCCTCCGCTTCAATTCCCAGATACTGACAGAGATTCCGCAGCCCGCTTCCCTTTGTGATGCCCGCCGCGTTGAGTTCCAGATTCCACGGAAGCGAGGAGGTCACCAGAACCTCCGGCATCGCTTCCAGCTTTGCCCGGACTGCCTGCTTGCTCTCCCGGTCCTTAAAATTTAAATTCATCTTCTGCACCGGGCATTTTTTCTCCCGCAGATACTCCACCATGTCAGTAACTGCCCGGCGCGTCGCCCGGATATAGGCGCATTCACGTTCCGGTATCCCGTATTCTTCCAGCTGTGCCAGCAATCGCGTCTCGCTGACGCCGCCCTCCGATACATACATATCGTAAATAACCGGATGCCGGCGCAGCACCTCAATCACCCGGATCGTCTCTTCCCAGCTCAGGCAGCTTTCCGACACCCAGGTATTTTTCCCGAAATCCCGGACGACCGCCCCATTTGTAAATATGCCATAGTGGACGCCCGGCAGGCTCAAAACCTCCTCTGGCACTTCCGGGAGCGCGCGCCCGGTCGCCGGGACAATCTCAATTCCCCGCTGCGCGCACAGTTCCATCACCTGTCTTGTTTTTTCCGACACGTGCATTTTTTCATTTAACAGTGTCCCATCTAAATCGAGGGCTATTAACCGTGTTCCCATCTTTCTCTCCCGTATCTCTTTTTACTGTCCACTACCAGAAAACGCTGCCGGGAAGCATTCCCCCGCAGCGCTCTCTTTTACTAATTAGTTTTAATTTTAAAATTTCTCGAATTGTTTTAATTAATCAAAGAAATGTTTCTCTTTCAGAATCAGAAGTCCATCCTTATCATATTTCGATGAGAACAGTCCGCTGAAGGATTTCTTCTCCGCCTTATCTGCAGCTTCCTCGATCAAATCTTCGGCACTTGTCTTGGTAAGCGGTTCTCCGTCCTCCTCCATCATCTCAGCGCGCTCGTACAGAGCCAGCATGCTCTTTCCCGAAATACTGCAGTCGATCTCCGATGCATATTTGCAGGCATACTGAACAAACTCCTCAACATCCATATCGCCGGACTTTTTGGACGGTTTCTCTTCCGACTCATCCTCTGGATAATTGGAATACTCGTCGTCCTCGCGTTCGTCTTTATAGCTGTCTTTGTAATCGTCCTTATAATCATCACGATAGCCGCCACGCGCATAATCATCCTCCGGCTCATACTCGTCCTTCTCGTAGTGATCTTCTTCGTCTTCATACTCCGGCTCGTCATCGCGTCTTGCCTCTTCCTGACGGCGCAGTTCTTCTCTCTGCCGCTCTGCCAGACGGCGATCTTCCTCCGCTTTACGCGCTTCTTCTGCCTCTTTGGCTGCCAGCGCCTGTGCTTCTGCCTTGGCGCGCTCTTCTTCCTCACGGCGGGCTGCTGCTTCCTGCTGTCTACGTTTTTCCTCTGCCTCTTTTTCTGCCTGACGGCGGATCTCCGCTTCACGCTCTGCCTGGCGTTTTCTGGCTGCTTCTGCTTCCTGCTGCGCCTGCTGGCGTTTCAGCTCTTCCTCGCGCGCCTGTGCCAGCTTCGCTGCATCGTCTTTCTGGTTTTCACAGCCGATATACTGGAAACGCTCTGCTAATGCCGGATATGCGCGGTGCATCTGCTCTAAACGTGCCTGCGTATCAATCAGAACAACGACCATGCCGGTTTCATCCTGTGTCATCAGTTCTTCCAGCTCTTCCACCGTCAAATCGTCCAGATCGGCTGCATGCTCGACCACCAGATCCTTGCCTGCCAGGCGCTCCGCCACCGATGCGATGCCGCGATGGGAAAGGTTTGCACCGCTGATCTTGGCAACCGGATGCTTGGTTCCCAGCTCGCGGTGAATCTTTTTCAGGGAATCAAGTGCCATCGCAAGACCGGCTGCTGGATCTTCCGCCTCGATCATCAGATGATTTGATTCCTTGATCTCCTCTTCTTCCTCTTCCGGTTCGAAATCCCAGTCTTCCACTATGGTTTCCTCTTCCTCTTCAAATTCATGAATCGGAGCTTCCTCGCTCTTTTCCTCTGCCTCTGCCGGCTCTAGGTCGCGGAGATTCCTGAAAACACGTGTCTCCCCTTCGGATGCGCCCTCTTCCTCATCGTAAGGCTTGATCTTGGACACTTCTTTTGCCAGCGCTTCTTCCGCCTGTGCTTCATGAAGGCTTGCTACTACATCCTCGTCCAGCGCAGCCTTTTCTACTTTCTCGTCCGCCGGTTTTGTCTCAGCTTTCGGTTTTCCAGCCTTCTCTTCTGGCTCTGCCTGCTCCGGCTGTCCCTCCGGTTCGTTCTCCGGTTCGTCGTCCAGCTCTGCCTCCGGCTCATCCGTATCCAGATACTCTCCTTCCGGCTCTGGCTTGCGGTATGTACCGTTCTTGTACTCTTCTTCCACCGCACGCAGCTTCTCTTCGTACTTCTCGCGGTTTTCCACCAGATCCATCTGATATTTCGTCAGCGGCGCATACTGAAGTTTCAGTTCCATTGCCTTGTCCACATATTTGCCAAGACCGAACATCAGCATGATCTTGTCGCAGATCCGCACACAGTCGTCCGCCTGGTTCGCCTGATGATAAAGCTCTGCCAGGTGGTACAGCCATTTCTCATCCAGCTCTTCCTGACAATATCTCTCCAGAGAATTGATCTGCTGCTCTAACGGCGCATCCTTCGCCTCCAGAATCAGGAAACGAAGCAGGTACTGGCGCGGGTCATCGCCGGACAGCTCACAGAACTCCCGGTAATATGCCTCTGCCTCCTGAATATTATTTTCACGCAGTGCAAGGTCGGTCAGCTTATATAAAAGCCCCTTTCCAAGCGGCGCTCTCTCATATGCCAGCAATAAAATATCCTTGGCATCCTGATACTCTGCATTTTTCTCATAAATCTGGGAAATCATCGTAAGCAGGCTGGTGCTGCGTACACGACGCCAGTCGATGGTATCGGCGATCTTCATCGCCGTCTCGAAATCTCCCTTGTTAACCAGTTTCTTAATCTGCTCTACCTTGATGTTAAACTCGTATTTATCCATCTTATGCATCTCCTAACTTCCTGCCGCGGCAGAAGTTTTATTGTTACTGTTCACGCATACGTGCCCAGTAACGTTTTATTTGCTCACCGGCTACAGCTCTGTACGCCCATCCAGCGCGCGCAGAAGCGTTACCTCATCAATATATTCCAAGTCGCCCCCGACCGGAACGCCGCTGGCGATTCGCGTCACCCGGATCCCTGTCGGCTTAATCAGCTTGCTCAAATACATCGCGGTCGTCTCGCCCTCCAGGCTTGAGTTGGTTGCGATAATGACCTCACGAACCTCCTCTTTCTGCAGGCGAGTCATCAGCTCCTTGAGCCGGATGTCGCCCGGCCCGATCCCCAGCATCGGGGAGATCGCCCCATGCAGCACATGATAGACCCCGTTGTATTTTCCTGTCTTTTCATATGCCGCCAGATCGCGCGTATTTTCCACCACCATGATCGTCTCATGATCTCGCCGGTCGCTGCTGCAGATCGGGCACAGTTCCTTATCAGTCAATGTGCAGCACTCCTTGCAGTAACGCACATTCTGCTTGGCTTCCAGAATCGCGCCGGACAAGTGCCTGACCTGTTCTTCCGGCATATTGATAATATGAAATGCAAGACGCTGCGCCGATTTACTTCCGATTCCGGGAAGTTTTGACAATTCTTCGATTAGCTTGCTAATCTGACTGCTGTAATAATCCATCGCTTAAAACGGGAATCCGCCTCCCAGACCGCCAAGGCCACCGGTCAACTGGGACATCATCTGGCTGCTGTCCTCTTCCGCCTGACGGAATGCCTCGTTGGTCGCCGCCACGATCAGATCCTCTAACATCTCGATATCATCCGGATCCACTACTTCCTCAGACAATTTCACGGAAAGAACCTCTTTTTTACCTGATACGGTTACGGTTACAGCGCCGCCGCCTGCGGATGCGCTGTACTGCTTCTCCTCCAGCTCTTTCTGCTTCTCTTCCATCTGGCGCTGCATTCTCTGCGCCTGCTTCATTAAATTGTTCATATTGCCCGGCATACCGCCTGGGAAACCGCCACGTTTTGCCATGGTGTCATTCCTCTCTTTCACTTCTTTTTATTTATATTCAGACTGGCTGCCGATTGCAGCCGGTTCTATATATCATATAAACCCACTAATATCATTTATCTGCATTTAATCACAGCTTCTTGCATTACAAAACAAGGCTCATCTTTGGCAAGCTCCACTACACGGAATCATCCTCTTCGACAATCACATCGGTATGGATTGCGTTCTTTAAATCCTCATCACTGACATAAACCGTTCTTTGCGGCACAGCAGATGATTCTAAACGGACTTTAAATTGCAGAGTCTTTTTGTATTTTTCTTGCACTACTTCCTGCAAATTCTTAAGCTCAGGCTCCCGATTGATAATTCCAAACGTATTTTCATCTGTACACACAATGCAAAGGCAGCCTTCGCCCGCCGGTTCTACACTTGTCTTGGGAAGACTGAGTCTAATCGAACCCACAAGCTGGCTCAGGGACGCAATCCGTCCCCATTCTTTCCGCATCAGCATCAGATCTTCGTACTGTGCCGGTGGAAGGGATACCTTCTTCGGCTCAGGCGGCGTTTCCACCACAGCCGTTTTGGAGGATGCCGCCTGCCCCGCTGCCGGTGCAAGGGACGCCAGTTTCTGTAGATTGTCCGGCATTTCCTGCATTTTCTGCTCTAATAGCGTAATCCGCTGTAAAATGGAATCAAGATTCTGTTCCATCGACGGCGTCGTCAGCTTGATAAAGGCAATCTCCACCAGAATCCGCTTCTGCGACGCGTAGCGCAGCTGCCCGGAAAGCTCCGAGAAAATACGGATGTAACGCATCAGCGTTTCCGTATCAACGCCTGTCGCCTCTTCCTTTAAAATTGCCAGATTTTCCTCCGACATATCGAGCATATCGCCCGGTTCGTCGGTCGTCTTGGCAATCAGGAGATTTCGCATATACCAGACGAAATCGTTGACAAGCTGCGAAAGATCGCGCCCCTGGATGATCATTTCCTCAATCTCACGGATGCACGCCTTCGTATCACTTGCAAGCACCGCTTGAAACAGCTTGCTGAACACGCGGTTATCGACCGCGCCCAACACCTCGAGCACATTGTCATACGTCAGCTTTTCCCCGAAATGGAACGCCACGCACTGATCGAGAAGGCTTAACGCATCTCGCATCGAGCCATCCGCCGCACGTGCCACATACCTAAGTGCCCGGTCATCTACATCGATCTGCTCCGCCTGCGTCAGCTCCGCCAGCCGTCCCGCGATGGTATCGATCGAGATCCGCTTGAAATCATATCTCTGGCACCGGGACAGGATCGTGATCGGGATCTTGTGGACCTCCGTCGTCGCCAAGATAAATATAACGTAGGACGGCGGTTCTTCCAGCGTCTTTAAGAGCGCATTGAACGCGCCGATCGAAAGCATATGAACCTCGTCAATGATGTAGACGCGGTAGCGCCCATCCGTCGGCGGGTACTGCACCTGCTCCCGGATATCGCGGATATTTTCCACACCATTGTTGGATGCCGCATCGATCTCCACCACATTGAGGGAAGCTCCTTCCGCAATCTGGCGGCACATACTGCACTCGCCGCAGGGGCTGCCGTCCACCGGATGTTCACAGTTGACTGCCCGTGCAAAGATCTTGGCAATACTCGTCTTACCGGTTCCGCGCGTCCCGCAGAAGAGGTACGCGTGCCCGATCCGCCCGGAGTTGATCTGATTTTTCAGGGTCTTTACGATATGGTCCTGACCCCGGACCTCTTCAAAGGACGTCGGACGCCATTTTCTGTACAGTGCTGTATATGACATAAACTACTACTTCCTTACTATTCGTCGCCGAAGCTGATGCCTACATCCTTAGCTTCCCGGATAATATCGCTCTTCGGATCGACCATCTTTAATTTACCGGCAATGTCCGCGAGCGGAATTTTTTCAATCTTATTGTTGTTTAAAGCGACCATATAGCCGTATTCTTTGCGGCGGATCATCTCTGCTGCCTCCGCACCGAGGCGCGTCGCAATCACGCGGTCATACGGACATGGCTCGCCTCCGCGCTGCATATGCCCCGGAACCGTCACACGGATCTCCTGCCCCGTCCGCTCGGAAATCTGGGCGCCCAGCTCGTAAGCGACCGACGGATAAACCGGTCCATTTTTCTTCTTTTCTTTTAATTCTTTCTTGGTCAGGGCTGCATTTTCCTTGGAAATCGCGCCCTCTGCGACCGCCAGAATCGTGAAATTCTTGCCATTTTTAGTACGGCTGCGGATCGCATTTACCACCACATCAATATCATACGGGATCTCCGGCAGGAGAATGATGTCAGCTCCGCCCGCGATGCCTGCATAGAGCGCCAGCCATCCCACCTTGTGGCCCATGATCTCCACGATGAAGACTCTGCCATGAGACGCCGCCGTCGTATGAATACAGTCGATGGCATTGGTCGCTACATCAACCGCACTATGGAATCCAAACGTAAGATCGCTGCCCCAGAGATCGTTGTCTATGGTCTTCGGAAGAGAAACGATATTGAGTCCTTCCTCCCGCAGCAGATTTGCCGTCTTCTGGCTGCCGTTGCCACCTAAAATGACGAGGCATTCCAGTTTCAGCTTGTAATAGGTGTGTTTCATCGCTTCCACTTTATCCAGACCGTTCTCGTCCGGCATCCGCATCAGCTTGAAAGGCTGTCTGGAAGTTCCCAGAATCGTACCTCCGCGTGTCAGAATCCCGGAAAAATCCGACTGTTTCATAATCCGGTAGTCTGCATACATAAGACCTTTATAGCCGTCTTCAAATCCAACTATCTCTATGTCATCAAACATTTTGTACAGCGATTTTGCCACGCCTCGCATCGTCGCATTTAAGCTCTGGCAGTCGCCGCCGCTGGTTAACATACCGATTCTTCTCATGAGCGCTTTCCCTTTCTTCATAACCGTCCAGTACCTTCACAGTTACCCTTATTCTAAGTTTCCAACAACCCCCATATCAGGATAAACTACACCCATTTTGTAATTATAATACAATCATATCCCGCGGGCAAGAAAAAATTCCTTACAAATATCATAGACATAAAAATACCGGGATACGCGCTTTTAATCTGCTCCGGCACGGTATTCCTACCCCTTGGCAAATCAAATTCCACATATCCCGGCTATATTCACACACCTGCAAAAATGCTGGTTTCTGCATCTATTTTCTTATAAAAAAATCCGCACGCCCGGCTTCGAACGTATGCCATGGACGTTACCCTGACAGTTAACTCGGTCCAGGCTGCCTTGCGGCACACAGAAGCTTCTGCTTAGTGCTGCTGCATTCCTGCCCTGACACGGTTCACAGATTTCTGTTGCGCAAGACCCAGACTTCAACGCCACTTTTCAGGGGCAGCCCCACAGTAAAAACGCCCTCGGTCGGACAACACCCCTGCTATAGCGGATTGCAGGTACAGGGCACCGCTAACTCCCCGGCTGTGCGGAAACTTTATGACTTGATCTTATATGACGGAATGACCTGCAGACCGTCAGCCTGTTTAGTATACATGGCAGCCGCCGTTTTGTCAAGCCGGAGCTTGACTAACAAGCATTGTATAAAAATACACAAGAATACATTTTATTGTTTTTTTATCATTTTTTATCCCAGAATCTTGCAACAGAAGAAAGAAATTATTATAATAGGTATAAATCTAGCGACTGCAAAAAGTCAAACAGTTACTAAATCATAAAATTCTGTAAGATTGGAGCAACGATTATGGAAAAGAAAAATATCGACTGGAGCAACATCGGTTTCGGCTATATGCCAACGGATTACCGCTATGTTTCCATGTACCAGAATGGTTCCTGGGACGAAGGCGCCCTTACCTCCGACCCGAATATTACCTTGAATGAATGTGCCTGTGTTCTGCAGTATGCACAGACTTGCTTCGAGGGTCTGAAAGCGTATACGACCGAGGACGGCCATATCGTTACGTTCCGTCCTGACTTAAACGGCGAGCGTATGGAGAATTCCGCAAAAGGTCTTGAAATGCCGCCATTCCCGAAGGAGCGCTTCGTAGACGCCATCACAAAAGTAGTAGAAGCCAACGCAGCATTCGTACCGCCGTATGGTTCCGGTGCAACCCTGTACATCCGCCCGTATATGTTCGGTTATGATTCCATTATCGGCGTTAAACCGGCAAACATCTATCAGTTCCGTGTATTCTGTACACCGGTTGGCCCGTACTTCAAGGGCGGCGCTAAACCGATCACCATCCGCGTCAGCGATTTCGACCGTGCAGCACCTCACGGAACCGGTCACATCAAAGCCGGATTAAACTATGCGATGAGCCTGCATGCGATCGTCGATGCTCATAAGAACGGTTTCGATGAGAACATCTACCTGGATCCGCAGACACGTACCAAGATCGAGGAGACCGGCGGCGCAAACGTTATCTTTATCACCAAAGACGGCAAGCTGGTAACTCCGAAGTCCAACAGCATCCTTCCGTCTATCACACGCCGTTCTATCCTGCAGGTTGCAAGAGATTACCTCGGCATGGAGACCGAAGAGCGTGAAATATACTTAGACGAGGTAAAGGATTTCGCAGAGTGCGGCCTGTGCGGTACCGCAGCTGTTATCTCCCCGGTTGGCAAGATCGTTGACCACGGCAAGGAAATCTGCTTCCCGGCAGGTATGGAGAAGATGGGTCCGGTTACCCAGAAACTCTACGAGACACTGACCGGCATCCAGATGGGTCACATCAAAGCTCCGGAGGGCTGGATCCACGTAATCAAATAAGGACTGTATTTTTCGGTTTGAAGGGGAAATATGGAATGCAAAAAGCTGGTGGAAATCATTCACCAGCTTTTTCTTCTTTCTTCTTTTTTCTCTTTTCACGCAATTCTTTGAAAAATTCTTTCAACATCATCGAACATTCCTCGCCCAAAAGTCCTTCTTCTGTCTCCACCTGATGATTGAATCCTTTTTCATCCAGAAGATTCAGTACCGAACCGGCGCAACCGGCTTTCGGGTTCATGGAACCGATGTAAACTTTTGGAATCCGCGCCTGCACGATCGCCCCTGCACACATCGGGCACGGTTCCAGCGTCACGTACAGCTCGCATTCTTCCAGGCGCCAGTCGCCCATGCGCTTGCACGCTTTTTTGATTGCCGCAATCTCCGCATGTGCCAGCGCGCTATGATCGACCATCCGGCGGTTGTAACCCCTGCCGATGATTTTGTCCTCATACACGATCACGCAGCCGATCGGCACTTCTCCGAGCGCCCAGGCTTTCTTCGCCTCGCGGATCGCCGCTTTCATATATTTCTCTTCCCGTGTCAATTTTGCTGCCACTGTTTTTTCCTCCGTTCAAATTCATCCGCTTCCAACAACAGACATCCTTATCCCAGTTTCCTGGCAAGTTTGCTCCGCTGCCAACCAAACACCTGAAAACATTTGACCCGTGTCCATCCTACCCAGAAAAGCTATCCTTTGTCAAGAGTTCTCTAAAAGGATCGACCGGCTTTTATGTAAAATTCAAATCCGTATACCAATACCCGAACCGGCTGTCGCGCGGCGGCTGGCGGGTGGAACGGACAAAGCGGTCAAAGCCGAACATCGCCGCCATATATTTTTCATTGTTTCCATAATGTCCCGGCACGCCAGAATGTAGCGCCCCCGTTCGCCGGGTTTCCCCAGTCTCGCCAGAATCAGATATCGGTAGTTGTAGTAACCGTGCAGAAGAAAGCTGTTATTTCCATACACCCAGTTTTCCCGCGGCAGAAGCCCGATATCCTGCGGTTTGATTACCAGAATCTCGCAGCCGTCGGCGCATTCGAAGGCGGTTACTTTGGGATAGGCAGCACGCAGACGGTTCCAGAGGGACTCGGCGGGATCTTCTTTCGGAAATTCCTTGGATGAATCTGGTTGCGGTTGTTTTTGATTTTGAGAGCCTGGCTGAAATGCTTCTTGATGGTCTGGTGGAGAATCTGGAAGCGCCTCTTTCCGGACTTCCCGGGTGGATTCTTGAGAATCTTTCCGCCGTGCTTCTGTCTGTGCTTCCTGATAGGATTCCTGAAAACTTTCCTTCGGTGTCTCCGTTTGCACTTCTTGAGTGGATTCCTGAAAACTTTCTTGCGGTGTTTCCGTTTGCACTTCCTGAGTGGATTCCTGAAAACTTTCTTGCGGTGTCTCCGTTTGCACTTCCTGATTGGATTCCTGAAAACTTTCCTGCGGTGTTTCCGTTTGCGCTTCCTGAGTGGATTCCTGAGAACTTTCTTGCGGTGTTTCCGTTTGCGCTTCCTGAACAATTTCTGCCTCTTGATGATCGGATGTTTCTGAGATATCTGGAACCTCTTCCGCATTCTGGCCCTCTGCCTCCTGCGCCCTCTCTGTCTGTTTCCGCGTTGCCTCTTCCTTCTCTGCTTCCTGCTCCCGCACTTTCTCAGCAGTCACATCCGCCAGCTCAACCTCTGCCGCATGCGCGACGGCATCTTCCCAGATCGTCGTATAGGCACGCCATGCGCTGTCCGTCTCATGAAGAGTCAGACCACAGCACTCTTCCATATTGCAGCCGCTTCCTTCAATATTTTCACAATTGACGACGGCACGGAACTCCCCATTTCCGCCACGGACAAACAGGGTGCCGATACGGATCTCCTCCTGCCCTGCCAGAAGGTATACGCCGATCGGGCTGCCGCCCGCAAAGACACGGCGGACGCTGACCTGAATCCGGCAGGAAGTTCCCCGTGTCTCCAATTTCGCAAATCCCGTATTTTTCCCTTTGATTCCGCCCTCGTATGCATAGATATATGATATTAACCGATGATATGCAGACATGTTTTCACTCCTTTGCTTTGTATTATATGCAAAAGAAGCGCCGGTTTATGACAGGATTTCTATATCCTGATATAAACCAACGCTGCAAATACGTCCGTATAACGCAAAATCGGGAACAGTTAAAAACTGTTCCCGATACTGCCGGCGACCGGAATCGAACCGGTACGAAGTTTAACCCTCGCAGGATTTTAAGTCCTGTGCGTCTGCCAGTTCCGCCACGCCGGCATCATGATTACTCATGACTGGCACAAAGCCAAATGGATGGAGGTGGATTCGAACCACCGAAGCGAGACGCAACAGATTTACAGTCTGCCCCCTTTGGCCACTCGGGAACCCATCCAAAATTGCTCTGACAGTTGAAGATTATAACATGGCTGTCTCAAAAAAGCAAGTGTTTTTATATATTTTATTTAATATTTTTATTTCCATTTTTTCCTGCTTTTGATTCTTCTCGCTCAACTGCCAGAAATCATATATCTTGTCGAAGCCGCATTTCCTACAATGCCGTATCATTTCCCGTCAAAACGATACTTCCGACCGGTGGGATTTTCACCTCGATATAGCCGTCCTTTACCTCATGTTCA
Organism: Clostridium sp. AF50-3; assembly: GCF_003477445.1. Lineage (NCBI taxonomy): Bacteria > Bacillati > Bacillota > Clostridia > Eubacteriales > Clostridiaceae > Clostridium > Clostridium sp. AF50-3. The sequence goes on from NZ_QUDH01000011.1 coordinate 12,926, forward strand.
ACCTGTCCGGCGTTGTAACCGTCCTCATAGGTCATCATTTCCCGGCGCAGGACCGCCCCGTCGCGCGCCCCGATCTGCCAGACCGGAATCTTGAGCGTCAGCCAGTCATCACCTGTATTGACCACCGTTACTCCGCAGCACGCGCCGCCAGCTCTCTGAGCACCCTGAAAACGTCCATAGGCAATATAGCCATCTCCCGCCGCCAGCGCTTTCAGGGAACCATTTCTAAATGCCGGACAGCGTTTCCGGATGCCGCTCATGTAGCGGTGGAACTCGATCAGCTCCAGGTTTTCCCCGCCCCACGGGTACGTCCGGCGGCTGTCCGGATCGGTCCATCCACAGACACCCGCTTCGTCACCGTAATAGATCGTCGGTGCGCCCGGCCAGGTCATCTGCATGACAACACCCTGGCGGAAAATGCCATAGCTGATGCCTTCCTCCGCTGCTTTTGCACCTGCCGACGCAAGACGGCCCACCCGGCGGTTTGTCCGCGTCATAAAGCGGGAGTGATCGTGGTTGGACAGCTCGTTCATCGCACACTGCACGGAAGCCGTCGGCATTTCACTCATATGGTAGCGCATCGCCTCAAAAAAGGCGCATCCATCCCCAAACAGCGCCGGATTTTCTTCGTCACTGTGCTTCTCCATCCCGGTCAGAAACCATGACAGCGGCTCCATAAACGCATCATAATTCATGACCGTATCCCACTGATCGCCCTTCAGCCAGTCATACGGGCTGCCATAATGTTCCGCGATCATGACCGCCTCCGGATTTGCCTCCTTGACTGCCGCGCGGAAATCACGCCAGAACTGATGGTTCATCCAAGCGCTCCGCCCCAGATCTGCCGCCACATCCAGCCGCCAGCCATCTGCTCCAAACGGCGCCGACACCCATTTTTTCGCAATCCCCAGAATGTACTGGTACAATTCCGGCGATTCCTCGTAATTGAGCTTCGGAAGCGTCGCGTGTCCCCACCAGCCGTCGTAGCTGTCATTAAACGGCCAGGCATTTTCATTGTGAAACTGGAAAAAATAGCGATACGGGCTGTCCTCCGAGACATATGCCCCCTGCGGATAGCCGCCCGCGTGCTGGTACAGAAGTTCCGCATCCAGCCATTTATTGAAAGAACCACAATGGTTGAACACACCGTCCACCAGCACCCGGATTCCCCGCTTGTGCGCTTCCTCAATCAGGCGGGCAAAAAAGGCATCGCTCGCCTCCAGGTTCTGCTCATCCGCCGTCCGCGTCATATATTTATGTGCGCGGTCATTGTCCGTATCTTCCGGGCACACCAGCCCGTCTGCGTCCTCCAGAATCACTCCATAATGCGGATCGATATGGTCGTAGTCCTGACAGTCATACTTATGGTTCGACGGTGATACAAATACCGGATTTAAGTAGATTGCTTCTATCTTGAGACTCTTTAAATAATCAAGTTTATCTAAAACACCCTGCAGATCACCGCCGTAAAACCGTCCCACATCGAGTGTACTGATCGGTTCCTTCCAGTCCGTTACCCGGGTGACCGGCTTTTTCAGATAAATATATTCATTGGTTTCCGTATCGTTTGTAGGATCGCCGTTGCAGAACCGATCCACATAGATCTGATACATCAGCGCGCCCTTGCTCCACTCCGGCACATGAAACCCCGGAATCAGGCGGAACGGGTGCGCCGCCGCATCCTCTGTCAGCCCGATCCGGTTGTAAAGACAGACGTTCTCGCCCCAGGTTACCTGAAATACATACGAAAATGTTTTCGTTCCCAGAGTCAGCGCACAGCTGTAGTAATCAAAACGGCTGTCTGACTTGTCAGCCATACCGCTACCATCTATGCCTCGATTTGTATCTGCACCGTTCCCAACGCTGCCAGCACAGCACTCCCACGAAAGCCGTTTCATCTGCCACTCCTGCAAAAGCGCCCCGGTCTCCGGGTCACATTCCAGCAGTACAACCGCATCTGCTCCATTTTTCTCTGTTCTGAAATAAAATGTAACGACTTCACCCGCATCTGCCTCCGAAGGACAACGGTAATCCTCTGTCTCGTCGCAAAATAGCGCGTCGCGATTGATCTGCTCCATCTGTTTCCCTTTCCAGCGGTTTCGCCGCTTTCACAATCATGTTATTTTCTGCCCATATTTTACAGGATTTCCCCAAATTACACAAGTTATTTTCACGCCCCTAATTTTAGGTAATAAAAAAGAATGTGCCTTGGCACATTCGGGCGTCTCGCGCGGTCGCTTGCGACATGTTTCTGCTTCGCGCGAGTGTGCATCCCCGCGGAGCGTTTTTTGTTTCATAGGACGTAATTTCCTATGAAATAAAAAAGGTCAGCGGGGTAGCTGACCTTTTTAGGAGAAGGTATTTCGTTTTATGGGGTGTAGCAAAAACTATATAATGTATTGGGGGGGGTTACGTCTATTATAATAGCATAGGAGCGGAAATAAGTGTGCACAAACATCGTTTTATTTCGATTTCTTTTTTGTGCAAATCAACGCTCTTTCCAGAAATGTCCAGCAAAATCCGCCTGAAATTTGCATAAAAGAAGGTGCCGCCACTGCCATTTCCATCTATCCGATGGCTGTCCGGGATGTCTCCCGCACATTCTGGCAGCTGACTGGCACCTTTTTTCAGGCTTATTTCCAGACCTGTCTCATGCTTTCAACTTTTTATGCTTCTGTCACCGGAGTTTCAGCTTCCCCTGACGGCTTTTCTCCATCCTGAAACAGCGCTTCAAACTCAGCCTGGCCGATCTTCTCTTTCTCCATCAGCAGGGCACAGCAGGAATGAAGCACATCTTCATGGTCGAGAATGATCCGTTTTGCCTTGGCGTAGCACTCATCGATGATGCGCTTTACCTCGCTGTCGATCTCGCTCGCCACTTCCTCGCTGTAGGTTCTCGTATGCGCCAGGTCGCGGCCAATAAAGACCTCGTTGTTGTCGCCGCCGTAGTTGATCATGCCCAGTTTCTCTGACATACCGTACTCGGTTACCATCGCGCGCGCCATCGAGGTCGCCTGCTTGATATCCTGGGAAGCGCCGGTCGTGATGTCGTCAAAGATAATCTCCTCGGCGATTCGTCCGCCCAACGAAACCATGATATTTTGAAGCATTCTGCCCTTCGTCATATGAAGCTCATCCTGCTCCGGAAGCGGCATCGTATAACCTGCCGCACCAACGCCGGTCGGAATGATCGAAACGGTATGAACCGGTCCCACATCCGGGAGGACATGGAACAGAATCGCATGACCCGCCTCATGGTATGCGGTAATCTTCTTATCTTTCTCGGAAATCACCTTGCTGCGCTTCTCAGCACCGATTCCCACTTTAATAAAGGCTTTCTCAATATCCGTCTGGGTCAGGAACTTACGTCCCTCTTTTGCGGTATTGATCGCCGCCTCATTCATCAGGTTTTCCAGATCGGCTCCGGTAAATCCAGCGGTTGTCTGCGCGATGCGGTGTAAATCCACATCCTCGCCCAGCGGTTTTTCCTTCGTATGGACGCCGAGAATCTCCTCGCGACCCTTGACATCCGGTCGTCCGACTGCCACCTTTCGGTCAAATCTGCCCGGCCGCAGAATCGCCGGGTCGAGAATATCCACGCGGTTCGTCGCCGCCATGACGATGATGCCCTCATTGACTCCGAAACCATCCATCTCAACCAGGAGCTGGTTGAGCGTCTGCTCTCGCTCGTCGTGACCGCCGCCCATGCCGGTACCACGCTGTCTGGCAACCGCATCGATCTCATCGATAAAGACAATACACGGGGCATTTTTCTTGGCTTCCTCAAACAAGTCGCGGACACGGGATGCGCCGACACCGACGAACATTTCAACAAAATCCGAACCGGAAATCGAGAAGAACGGAACGCCTGCCTCACCCGCCACCGCTTTGGCAAGCAGGGTTTTACCGGTTCCTGGAGGTCCGACTAGGATCACGCCTTTCGGGATGCGCGCCCCGACACCGGTGTATTTCTGCGGATTTTTCAGGAAATCTACGATCTCCTCCAGTTCCTCTTTCTCCTCTTCCAGACCGGCAACTTTGGTAAAGTTGACCTTGCTGGTCGATACCATCCGGGCACGGCTGCGTCCAAAATTCATCATCTTGGCATTTGCCCCGCCGCCGGAACGGGAATTGATAAACATAAACAGGAAGATCAGGACGCCTGCGGACAAAGCGATCGGCAGGATCACCGTCATAAAATAGCTGTCCTGGCGGACGCTGGTGGTCGTGTACGGAACCCCCGCCTTGCGAAGCGCCATCTCTACTTCCTTCACATCCAGCACATTGAACTCCTCCCGGTCGCCGGAGGTTGTCTCAAAAATAACCTCACCGGTCGGCACCTCGCGGTTCGGGCGGATCTGTGCGCTCTCTACGGTCTTATTTTCCAGATATACCATGAACTCCGGATAGCTTAATTCCCGCTCCGTCGCCATTCCAGGGACCTTCAACGAGAAAAACATGATAACGAGCAGCATGAGGATCAGAAGCCCCACGCCTCCCATCGACTGACGTTGTTTCAACTGGCTTCCTCCTTATACTTCCACAACACCGATGTACGGCAGGTTGCGGTATTTCTGATCGTAATCCAGGCCGTAACCTACGACAAACTCATCCGGGATTGTAAAGCAGGTATATTTAACCTGAACCTGTTTTTTTACGCGGCGCTCCGGCTTGTCAAGCAGGGTGCATAGCTCGATATTTTTCGGATTTCTCTGTTTTAATACCTCGATCAGATATGCCAGGGTGCGTCCGGAATCGATGATGTCCTCCACGATGATGACATTCTTGCCCTCCAGCGGCTCGTCCAGATCCTTGATAATCTTTACCACACCGCTTGACTTGGTGTCGGAACCGTAGCTGGATACAGACATGAAATCCAGGGAAACCGGAATAGTCAGGCGTTTTGCCAGTTCACAGGTAAAGAATACGCCGCCCTTTAAGATACAGATCAGGTGGACTTCCTTTCCCTCATAATCTTTGTTGATCTGTGCTGCCACTTCACTGATCTTCTTGTTTACTTCTTCTTCCGTTAATAATACACGAATCTTATCAGCCACTGCTTTTTCCTCCGTTAAATTCCACCTCAAGGATGGTTTTTGTCTGTTCTGTTATCTTATAATATGCGCTGATCCGGTGCCCCACTATCCACAGGATATGTTTTTCTTCCGCCAGAAGCCAGATTTCCTCCCGCTCCTGTCTCGGAATTTTCTCATCGATCATCCAGGATTTCAGCGTCTTCCGACCGCCGGACGGCAGTGTCAGGTAGTCCCCCGGCTGCCGGTGTCTCAGCGATAAGGTACCTTTTATTTTATCATAGTCAAACCATTTCGTATACTGGTTTTTCGGAAATTCATCCCCATTTTCACAGGGGAAAGTATGCATCTGCAAAAGATTCTCATTCTGGATGCCCGGAAGCAAACCCCCTTTTCTTTCTCCTGGATGACTAAGCGGGCGCACTTCAAGAAATCCATATATATTTACCGCCCGGAACCCATGCGGCAGCGAAATACTCTTTCCGGTTCCCTGATGCAGAAGTTCCCGCACCGCCTGCACATGCGTCTCCGTCACGTCCCGGAGCGGCATTTTGCTCTTTAAAAACAACCGCCGCACGATATAACCCTGCACAATCTCCGCCTGTTCTGCCAGCGCTCCTGCATCCGCCTTTCCGTCCGGTGCATGCTTTTGAAGCCATTCTTCTGCCACCTCTTCCAGATAGGCATCTGCCTGCCGGATGCGTCTGCCCGCCTGGTCGATATGACGGACTGCCTGTGCATTCAGGCGCTCTTCTACCGCCGGAAGCAGTTCATTCCGAAGCCAATTGCGGCTGTATTCACTCTCCTGGTTCGTCGAGTCCTCGACCCAGTCCTGTCCCTGCTGCCGCAGCCAGGTCTGAATCTCGCTCCGCTGCGCCCAGAGAAGAGGACGGATGATGCGCCCCCGCACCGGAGCAATGCCAGAAAGCCCGGTCAGACCGCTTCCGCGGAACAGGTTAAAAAGAACCGTTTCCGCATTATCATCCGCATGGTGGGCGGTGGCGATGTGAACCCGGGCGGCTGCCGCCTCTTTTCTCCCCGCATTCTCCGATGTCAAATCCGGATACATCTCTTTCTCCCACGCAAGCGCCGTCTCCTCATACAGGCGGTACCGCGCCTGCCGTCCCGCCTCCTCGACGGAACATTTCCGGTCAAGCGCCTCTTTCGCCGCATCGATACGGAACTCATAAAAAGGAACTTCCAGCCGTTCACACAGCATCCGTGAAAATGCCGCATCTCTATCCGCCTCCGCGCCGCGCAGCCCGTGATGGACATGGAGCGCCCGCAGGGAAATCTGAAACGTCTCCCGCAGCTTCCAGAGCACCAGCAAAAGACCGACGGAATCCGCTCCCCCGGATAAACCGACCAGAACGCCATCCCCCGGCCTGGCCATATGATTTTGTCTCATATAAATTTCTGTTTGTTTCTGCATTCTTTTATATTTCTTTTTATCCCTCTTAACATCCACTCGTAACTACTGTTCCGTACCTTCACAGTATAACGGATCTCCTCTTATTTCTCAACCTGCCAGATTCTACGTTACTGTTCACGCATACGTGCCCAGTAACTACCCACGTTCCAGCACCGTCCCGACCAACACTGTGCAGTCATCCACCACACCCCCGTCCGAAAGCCCGGACGCAAACGCCAGGATCTGTTCTGCCAGTTCCTGCGGGTTGCCGCCGGAAAGGTTTGATATAAATTCCATGAACGTCTCTTCCTTGTGTTCCCCCGGCATCGCTTCGAGAATACCGTCGCTTATCATAATGATTTTTTCGCCGTCCCACATTTTCCGCGACATCAGAACCGGCTCCGCGTTCTGTACGATTCCCATCGGCAGCCCGCCTGCTTCCAGAAACTCAACGCCCTCACGCCCCAGAATAAAGGTCGGCACCGCGCCCAGCTTCATCGCTTCCAGCACACCTGTCCCCAGATCGATACAACATAGATCGATTGTTGCCGGATTCTGCTCCGTACCCGCCAGCAGAAGCACCGTATTTACCAATTTGAGCGCCGATCGTGCCGAAAATCCCGTCTCCAGCAGGCGCTGGGTCAGCTCAATGACCTTCTCGCTGTCCTCGCTGGCGCTTCTGCCGCTTCCCATGCCATCCGACAGGCTCATAATCACCTGCCCCGGAAGCCCGGTCTGCACCGTACACGTATCGCCTGAAATCGGTTCACCCTCCCTGGGGCTGCACGCCATGCCGTACACCATCCGGTATTTACCTTCTTCCACAAAACGGAAGGTCGCCGCATTGCGGGTGATCAGGCTTTTGCTGTCTTTCGCCACACTCCAGTGGCTTCCGGCGATCGCGCGTCCCAGAAGTTCCGCCACATCCCGCGCCGTCATGCATCGCCCGTTGACGCTGCGGAGTGTGAGAAACGCCTCCTTCTGCTGATTTTCATATTGAAGCACCAGCATGTTGTCCACGCGCAGATGGCTTCTGCGGAGTATCCCTGAAAGCACCTCCTCCCAGGATGCCGTCACATCCGCCGCCTGTTCCATCTGGTTGGAAAATTCCTCCAGAATCGCCGCCAGCTCCCGGAACTGGACGATCACCGCGTCCCGGCTTTCCAGAAAACGGTTTTTCCACCCCAGATTCATCGTCGCCCGCCCGAGACTCCGGTTCAATTCCCGCAAATATGCCTCTCTCTGGGAACAGATCTCATGAAACAGGCGAGGCATGTCCTCCAGGTCGATTTTCCCTTTCTGCTCGAACGTCCGAAGCAGATAATAGAGATAATAACTGTCGTCCCGGCGGCTGCCATAATACAGGTTGCACCGTGTACAATCGCCGCATACCGCCGACGCCGCCGTCTGCATTGCCGCCAGCCCGTCCTCCTTCGTCAGATGCCCCTGCCCGCCGATCTCATCCGCAAACGCCTGCGCCAGACCGCCCAGTGACAGTGCCATGCTCTTTAAACGTCTTGCCGTGTAGACGTTGACATCCGCCATATCTCTATGTAAAGTTCTCCGTTTAAGCACAAAAAATCCCTCCTAACCTGTATAACGCCATTATATACAGGCTGGAGAGAAATATTTGTCAAACGGACAGAGCAAAACCAGGGAAAACTTCGACATTTTCCGACACATCCAGGAATGCTGCTCCCCTGTGTGGCATGCCCCGGACATTCTATGATGCACCGCAAGCCTAATTCGAATTGGACGGTTTGAGCAGGATCTCATTGCGGTTTACAAGCCCCAGCTTCTCCTTCGCTACCTTCTCGATATACTGCTTGGTCTGCACGTATACGCGGTATTCCTCAAGCTGTTTGGCACGTTCTTCTTCTTTCGCAACCTGTGCCTCCAGATTTTCCTCACGAATTGAATAACTCCTATCCTTTTCCTTGAGATCGATGCCCTTGATGTGCACGGCAACCGCCAGACTCAGCACTACCATCGTAACGCCCACAAGCGCCATCCGGTTGTTTAAATTATCCTTTTTCTTTTTCCGCACATTTCCACCCGGTCTGCCTTCCGACATCTGTCTACGCATTCTCATCTCACTTCCTTTCCATGTTTTCTGCCTGTCCCCTTGTTGTACGTTTCTTTCCGGTCTTCTGGCTTTTTTTGCCTCTTCTTTTCATTTTAATCCATCCGCTGCATTTTTTCAATACCGCAAACAAAAGACGGCTGCCCGTCCGGTCATAAAACACCATGCCGCCCAGCACGCCCGCCACCGCATAGCCGCGCAAGACTCCGTCATTCTGCCCGAACAAAAGCCGGAACGTCGCAAAGCTGGCAAAAAGCCAATACGCCGCATCCTCCATGCCTGTCCAAAATGAGCCGTGCCGTACCAGCCACCGGAAGATCCTAAGCCCGTCATACATCATCATCAGCGCGATTCCCGTACACACACTGCCGCCAAGCAGCCATATTTCCCCTCTCACCGTCCCGCTCATCCGCCACCGCCTAACGGAACAGCCGTCCAAAGAACGACTCCTGCGATTTCCGGTGGGACTCATTGCAGGAATACGAAAAGCTTTCAAACTCGCCCTCAATATCCACTTCGCCCTTTTCCAACGTCAGACGGCTCACATGCAGAGCCTTCCCACGCACCGTCAGAAGCCCCATGTTTGTATCGAGAATCATCTGGTTCTCATCAAATGACACCACATCCTGGATCCCCGTCACACTCCCCTTTTCCCGGTTCAGAAGCTCCAGCTTGTGAGGTCTGGCATCCAATTTTTCTTCCATGCAAAAAACCTCCCAATTTATCTAACTTATAGCCTATAGCTGCCTATTGTTAAATATATTGGGAGGTTTTCAGGTTTATGAATGATTATCTGGCCGGTTCCCAGACACCGTCTGCATTTACATAATAGCCGTCCGGTGTCCACTCAGCCATATAAAGGGAGCCATATGGACGCCCTGCGCCCTCCATGTAAACCCAGGTTTTTAATGCTTCATCATACGCCCAGGTCGGCTGCGGTGCATCCGGATTTAAGTATACATAGCCCAAATCCGGAATCAGCTGCCACTCCGTCAGCATCTCTCCCGTTACCGGATCCAGATAATACCATCTGCCGTCCTGCGGATCCAGATACCAGCCCGTCCGCATGCCTGTGTTTTCGTCCACATAGTACCATTTGCCTGCGCTGTAATCATAGACCCAGCCCGTCCGGATATATCCGTCGGCTCCAAATGCCCACCATGCGCCCCGGAGCTGTTTCCACACAACCTGTTCAACCTGCCTGCCGGTCGCCGGATCCAGAACCAGGCTTCCGGACAGATACGTGCCATTTGACAGGCGGTAGCGCCATCCGGCACTCTCTTTTACCCATGTGCTGGTACTTCTGTCGCGGCCGGAAGTGGTCGTTCCCTGCGGATTGCCTGGGGTCGATGGATTCGGGTTCGACGGGTTGGGTTTCGTCGGATTGGACGGGTCAGACGATGCTTTCTTTGTCTGGACCGTTACCGCCTCGCTGGCTGCGGATGCCGTCGTATTGACACCTTCTTTGAGTCTCACATAGAAATTGTAAGTCGTTTCCGGTGTCAGCCCGGTAAATACCGGTGAATCCTGCCATTCTCCCTGATCCACGCAGTATTCCACTTCATATCCTGCCGGAATCGCGGTTCCATCCACAAATGCAGACGGTGCTTCCAGGGTCACGCTGGTGTCTGTCCACGCTGCTGCCTGCGGTGCTTTCGGGGTCTTTGTTGCTATTTTTTTGATCGTCAGGCGCACTGTAATCGGATCACTCTTATAATTTACGTTGCTGTCCGGGATCTTAATCCTACAGGAATACGTTCCCGCATTGGTCGGCGGTGTCGTGCTGAAATAAACGGTTCCGTTCACACCTTCATAGTGAACCTCATACTGACCCTGAAACTGTTCCGAAAGATCCTGTCCACCTATCGTTGCCTGAATTCCATCCCCCACAGACTTCGGCGTTCCATCGTAATCAACCTCTTTATCCGTACCATTCAGTGTAACCTTATCTTTGTCCCCAAAATACACATGTGTCTCAACATCCTGCGCCGGCATCTTAAAGGAAGCCGTCCATTTGCCATCGGATTCGGTAAATTTCGGCGGGTAAATAACTACAAGGAAACCACCGCTGTATGTAAGGCATGCATTCTTGTTCGGATTCTCCTTCATCTGTCTGACACCTTCATTTGTCAAGGTCGCCGTTACCACTTCCCCGGCTCTTGCCGCAGGCTTGTCCAGCATATAATAAGAACTGCTTTCCGGCTTCTTTGTGATCGAAAATATCGCAGTTTGATCATTCTTAACCTCGATATCCACAGCTACCATGCCCGGTCCAGCTAAGTATACATAGAGAGTCGGGAGACCGGTTGTATTATCTTTTTCGATGTAATAATCGCCGTTCTCTTTAAGTTCTGCTCTACTATTTACCTTGTTCGTTGTAACTGAACCTTTCTTATACAGCGACATTGATTTTATATTAAATTCTTTAAACAGCTTGCCATTGATAATCTTTGTTACTTCCAGAGAGCCAATATGGTCCACTCCACTCCACTCTTTGGTTTCAAAGGCTGCCGTTGTTCCCCAGGTACCCCATTCCTGTCCTACGAACCAGGTATACTGGTACGCGTTCATATTTTCCGCATAGGAAACCTGTACGGAGGCATCTGAACATGGCATCGTAAAGCAATACACCGTCGGATTCTCCAGATTGCAAATTGTCGCATTCACTTTTGAATTATTCTCACCGGTAATCGTTACTTCGCTTACGACATCTTTCGGATCCAGACCCGTAAATGCAAGGTACACTTTTTCTCCGGCTTTCCGTGAAAATGTAAATGTACCAGTTTCACTACCTATCGTAGAAATCGGATTTGTTTCCTTTTTTGCATCATCCAGGGATGCATACGCTTTCACAACTGCATTCAGGGAGTTTATCGTATTCTCCCGTCCTACTGTAACTGTGTGCTCCGCCGTATCAACTGTCAGCTGGCATTCTGCCTGCTTGGAAGGATCCGCCTTGCTGATGGCTGTGATTATATAGGTTCCATTTGCCACATCCGCAGCGGTTACCAAGCCGTCCTCTACCTTGACTGCCGGATCACTGCTTTTCCACGTCACTTCTCTGGACGCTCCGTTTGCCACATCGACGGTTGCAGTAAGCTGGACGCTTCCTCTTGGGTAAATCGTCTCATTGGTCTTATCCAGCGTAATTCCGGTAACCGAAGGTGTCAGATCCAGCGTCAGATCCGGACGTAAAGTCTGGTTTTTCAGAATCGGGAAGGCATACTCGCCGGTTGAATCCATCATCCAGGTAGAATCAAAATCCCAGCCCAGCCCCTTATAAAATGCCGGATTTTTCAGATCTGCCGCCGCTGCGTCCGCTCCATATAGCTTATCTGCCCCCATCATATCCGGTTCCGGGGTCAAAATCATTCCATCTGATTTTCTCGCAACTGTGCCGGCAAAGCCGTAGTTGTTCTGGTAACTTCCCGTTCTTCCACCAATCCGGTTGAGCGATCGCATCTCCGGGAAAATGCTGACACAGGAGGAAATCGAACCGTTGCTGGAAATGCCCGCCACGGATGCGCCAGTGGGATTTTTTGTCAGCGTTTCGCCTGCCGCGTAGCTGTGGGAGATCGTTACGTTGCCGCTTCCTACCAGTCCGCCGATATAATATCCCTTATCAACGTCCATATCCACAACTGCATAGCTGTTGTCAATGGTTGTAGTTCCACCGGTCCAACCGACCAAACCACCTGCAAATCCCTTGTCGGTGGTTCCTTTGATTTTAGCATCTGCATAGCAGGACTTAATATTTACCGAATAATTCGAATACTCCCTTACGTTTCCAATCAAACCTCCTGCCGATTCAATCTTATTTGTTCCATCTGCAGTTTCGATTGTTCCACTGACGTAACAATTTTCTACTGTCAGAGAACCATATACATCACCAACCAGGATGCCAACTCTCGCTTTATCGCCGGAAGCCTTAACCACCGCATTTTCTATGGTCAGATTCTTAATTTCACAATTCGAAGAAATTGCTCGAAACAATCCCACATAAGCATCGCCGACTACATTCAAGCCTTGAATCGTATGTCCGCATCCATCAAATTCAGCTCCGGCCTGATTAATCGGGGCAAAGTCGTGACCGCCCATACCAATATCGCACATCAGTTTCGCTTTCCAGTTTGAACTGTTCGTATCTCGGAAATACGCAAGCTCTGCCCCTGTACTAATTTGATAATAACCATTTTCATCTTTGGCCGGTTCCACAACCGCCTGTCCATCCCACTGATCCTGCACCCATACCGCCTTAAATGTCACATTTCCTTCCGGCATTGTATAACTTGCACCGCTGGCATATGTCTTAGTTTCGTCACTCCAGCCTCCAAAATTCATGCCGTATACCTTAAAGGTATTCTCCGGAAGCGTAATCACGGTTCCGGCTGCGGCATTTTCCAGTGTCGGCGCCTTTCCCTGTGAATCCTTACGTCCAGACGTAAAGGTAATTGCATACTTCGCCGCGATTGGAAGATTTATTTCGATTGTATCTGTTTCTGTTGACGCGCTATCAGCGGTATAGCTCAAAACAATCGTTCCCGTGATACTTCCGTTTTGTCCCGGATCTGTTCTGTCTGTTGCCGGTGTTAGCTTAAAACCTTTTTCATCGGACCACTTCGCCTGAATTTTGTTATTTGTGATAACAATCTGTACAACCTGCAAAATTTCCTCTGATGTCGTCTCATTTGTCACTGTCTTCGCCTGCAGCGCTGCCGCTACCGCTTTTTTGACATCCGCTAATGTCTGCTCGGAAAATTCATAGGTTCCACTCTTCTCTTCCTCGCTGTCATCATAGGTTGAACCATCGCCCGTTGCTTGGACTCCAAACGTATAGGTTCCGCTATCTGCAATCTGGGAGGTAAAATCGTAACTGGCTGCATCCGCCCCAAGTGTTACCCCAGCCCCCAGTGATGAACCATTCTTATAGAGCTGTACTTTATAACCCGACGCATTCTCAACCGGACTCCAGACGGCTTTTCCTTTTACTGTCTCATCCCATTTGACATCCGCAGGCGCTGCAAGCTGAACAAGATTCACCTCTTTTGTCAGCGTGATTGAGCCAATCAAGCTTCCCTTATAATGGACATAAAGCTGTTTTTCATTTATACTGCCAAGAGCCAGCGATTTAGCAAATCGAATCTTTATCCCCCATCCATTTTCTGTTTTTTCCACTCCAGAAATTGTAACTTCGCCATACTCCATTCCATCTTCCTCGGATGAAAGGGTAAAATCTTTCGGCTGCAAACTATCTGTTCCTGCATATATAAGTTTAATTTCCCCTTCTGCTGTGGCACTTTCCGCATCGGTTGTCTGGAAAGTTCCTGTCACAGTTTGTCTCGCAGGCATGGAAACCGGGTTGGCTTCCAAGGTGAAATCAAGGTTTCCTGGAATTGTAACACTATCTGTCCACGTCAGATATCCGGTCTTTTTGATTGTTACCGTATAAATTCCGTTTGCGAGTTCAATCTCAAAATCACCATCTGCATTGGTTGTGGTACTTTTTTCACTATTCCCCTTCTTAAAGATAATCTCCGCACCATCAAGTCCTGTTTCTCCAGAGCTTACAGTTCCTGTTACCATATTGGTTGCCTGGAGGTAATCTGGTAAATCATCACCTGAAAATATCACATCACCATTTGTTGTTTCCAGCGAAGGGAACTGATCTGCTTCAATTTTCCAGCTTGAATTTGAGTCATTTCCCCAGCCGATCTTGTTTTCCCAGAAATTGGTTGTTAAAAGTTCTGCTTTCGTGACACCTTCGCCATGGTGCTCTGTATGTTTGTTAGCAAAATTTCCATTATATCCGCCTGCCATATTTTGATAAGCATAATTTTGATTTCCTGATACATAAACGGTTGAATCTCCACTATAGCCAAAAATTCTATCTACATAACTACTAAGTTTTTTTGTGGAAACTGTTTTCTGTAATGCTACACTTTTTTCGATTATAACATTTACATTTCTTCCGCCAACTAAGCCACCGCAGCCACTATTACACTCTGTTGAAACACTTCCCATTGCCATGCAATTTTCAATGTTTAATATATTTTTTGCTGAAACCAATCCAACCAAACCACCAGCCAATGAATTTTGAGAATCTGAGCCTGTACTCTTAACATCCGCATTAACAACACAATTCTTTACCGTCAACGTGCTACTTGAAGGAACCTGTCCAATTAGTCCACCCGCTGCGTAGTTTCCTGTATTAAGAATCCCCGCATCATCATCGCCATTGTCCTTGGCACCTTCAACATAACAATTTTCAATGATGGCTGTACCTGCTGTCGTTCTAGCAATCGCGCCTACATGTTTGAAATTTTTCGCCTCTTTAATTTTCACATTCGATAAAACTAAATTTTTTACCGTTCCTTTCACACTGCTAAACAACGGCTGTGAAATTCCACTCAAAGTATAGCCATCACCGTCTAAGCAAGTTGTTAATGTTCTTTCCTCCCACGGGTCAACTTCGCTAAGATCAATATTATTCCCCAATTTAATATATTTATTTACATTAGAATTGTACTGACCACTTCCATTATACTGATTTTTATTTCCTTTACCCATGACGATAGACCACTGATCTGCCGTCGTAATCACATACGGATCTTCCAATGTACCGCTTCCCGTGATTCCTTCATCCGCATACAGCGCAATCCCCGCGTCTCCCACCTGCACATGGATCTCCGGCAAAGCAGTGTCTTCCGGTATCTCTTCGCTTTCCGGAATCACCGGAATATAGGTATAGATCGCCCCCTTGTATTCTTCATTGGCTTTATCGTAGCCTTCCCAGGTCTTTTCTTCGGTTTCTTCTGGTTCGCCGTCCTCATCGAAGCGGTCAAAATAGTCCTCCGGTGCCAGTCCGCCCTGAAATTCAGAATAGTCGCTGTTTTCCGCATCCAGTTTCCACGTGATACCCGACAAAGTCCGCTCGGTGGTTTCTTCTCCCATCGTCTCACGCACGGTAAGAGTCTCCGGGAACTGGATGTCGGATTCTTTGCTTCCAAGCGGGAGAAGCTGATCGGTGATCGATTCTTCCAACGGTGCAAATTCCAGCGTCGTTTTCGCCTGCTCTTCTTCCAGGACCGTGATCTGGATCACTGGAAGTTCATCCTCATCTACCTCATAATTGCTGCTTTTCAGCTCTGCGCGAAACAGGTAGATACCCGGATTTTCTCCATCATAACGGGATGCCTGGCTCTCTTCTGCATCCAGAACCCAGCGCACCTTTACTTTTCGCCAGAAACCTTTCTTTTCGCCAATCTCTTCCTCGGTCTTCTCATCCGTCTTGACATCTTCATTCAAATCTGCATTTCCACCCGAAGAACCGAAATCTGTCTTACCGGAATCATCTTTTTCATCGGATTCCTTCTTCCCAGAATCTGAATTTTCGCCCTTTTCATCCGATCCATTCTCTCCAGAATCCGAATCTTCGCCTTTTCCGTCCGATTCACCGTTCCCCGGATTTGCATTTTCATCCTGAGAGTCCCCATTTTCCGCCGAATTTCCATCTTTCCCAGAATCTCCCTGTTCACCTGAACCGGATTCCGCTTTCTCTAAGCCCTCTTCCCCTTCGCTTTTGTCTTTGCTATCCTCTCCGGCATCTTTTCCTTCAGTATCTTCTTTTTCTCCATTCTCTTCACTGTCTGTCTTTTCCAGCACGGCATCATCATTTGTGCGGTTGGCAAACGCAGCTACATTCTCATCGCTCCCTGCGTCAGGCACATCTTCGGTTTGCCCCCCCCCGCTGACAAAAACGTCTATGCTGTCCGGCATCTCCAGATCCTGATACCGGGTGCCATAGGGAACTTTCTGATACAGGACCTGTTCCGATAAGCTCTCGATCTCCCGGATCTGATAAAAATTCGTGTTCGCATAAACTCTAGGCACAGAGCCATATGAACTGCACGTTATCACCACCACCATTCCTGCTGCCAGGATTCTTCTTTTTCTCCTTCTCATACGCTTTTTTCCTCTCATTCTCGAAATGTTGATTATCCGTCATAAAGTGTGTATACACAAATGAGTCGTCACTATATTTATATTATAATAATCAACTCTCACAAATTCAAGACAGAATCTGTTCTTTTAAGCGCATAAAGAAAAACGAGACGACCGAAGTCGTCTCGTAAAAGTCTAACTTTGAGGGGGCACCTCAATTCTCTTGACTTCTTTTTTTATTTCCGTTCTTTATATGATTATTTCTCCAGGTTCTCCGGGGTTCTGCACCATGTCAGGAGCATTTCTTTTAAAAATTCCAGTTCCTGCGTGTGGTCTGCCTTGTGATCGTCCGCCCACACAATTCCCTGTGCATAGCGCTCAGCCACTGCCAGCATCGCAATCGCAACGCTTGTAAATAACTGCTGCTCCGGAATATCGGTCCGGATGCTTTTATCGCTCCTCGCCTGCTCATAGAACTTATGATACAGCGCTCCTGCCGGCTTCAAAACATCCAGATGTTCAGCCAGCGCTTCCCCCTTGACTTTCTCCCGGGAGATAAAGTTTTTATAGTTATTACTGAACCGGAGCATTTCCGGTCGTTCCCGGTAAATCCGGATGATCTGGTCCGTATAAAACTCAATGTACTGATACGCCGTGAATGATTCAAATATCTCCGGTCCCTTTTCTTCCAGAATCTCCTTCCAGAGATCGCCCCAGATTTTTCCGCTGATCGCTATCACAAGCTTGACCTTCGTCTGATAATAGTTATATAGGGTCGCAACGCCCACTTCCGCAGCGTCCGCCACCCTCTGTAAACTGACATTCTCGATCCCATATTGCGAAAACAGCCTGAATCCAGCTTCCATCAGCTGTTCTTTCCGGCGCATCGCCTCTTTTTCATCCCGCTCTATATTTCTTGGCATTTCGTCCTCCGCGCCTTTTACTGACGTCTCTTGGATTTTTACAGGTATTCAAACATTTCTTTGGCATCTTCCTTGCGGATGGTCTCCTGTACGCTTGTAACGCGGACCTTCACCGATTTATTGCCGAAAGCAATTTCAATCACATCCCCAACCTTAACCTCTGCACTGGCTCTTGCCACTTTATCATTCAGCATCACTCGTCCGCTGTCACACGCTTCATTGGCTACGGTTCTTCTCTTGATGATGCGGGACACTTTCAAATACTTATCTAGCCTCATATTTTTCCTTTCCATACCCCCTTGCAGGGCACTTTCATCCTGGCGGAATCCCTTCGCTCCTATAATACTAAAGCCCTCCATGATATTTCATCACGAAGGGCTGTCTGTCACACATATATGTCTGAGATAATTATGCGTTTACCATATCCTTTAATGCTTTACCAGCTTTGAACTTCGGAGTCTTGGAAGCTGCGATCGGCATGGTCTCGCCGGTCTTCGGGTTTCTTCCCTCTCTAGCTGCTCTCTCAGCTACCTCAAAAGTACCAAAGCCAACCAGCTGAATCTTTCCGCCCTTAACCAGTTCCTCGGATACTGCATCTGTGAAAGCCTTGATTGCCTTCTCTGCGTCTTTCTTGGAAAGCTCTGCTTTCTCAGCTACAACTGCGATTAATTCTGTCTTGTTCATCGTATATTCCTCCTAGCTTATATCTTTGCACATGAATCCTCTTAGTTTTCTTCGTACATGCCCGCAAATCTTACTTTACATTTATATACATTTCTCCTTGCTTTGTCAAGGTTTTTTGCACTTTTCCTCACATTCCGAACCGACAATCGTTACGACTCGCAAATAGGAATTTTCTAAACTGAAAATTCCGTACGATGCCGTTGAGGCAGCAGATTATTCCGATTTTAAATGCGAAACATCGCCAAAATCATAGTGTGAAGCACACGCAAGCACTTCACACTGTGATTTTTTGGTGAAAACCCGTGTAGTATCTGTGAAATCCCTTGTGCTTTTATCTCATTTCCGCTCATGTTTTCTATCGTTTTTGCATGCTTTTCTCCGTCTTTCAGAATATCGTTTTTACAGGCTTTCGTCAACCTTTTCGTTACAGTTACACTGTCTTCTTTACTTGCCTGAATCCCATTCTTATGGTAAGATCAAATAATGTATATCCGGCCTATTACGGCAAACATATAGAAAGGCTGAAAATTATTATGAAAAAGCAAAAACTATCTTCCCTTCTGCCTATCGCTGTATTTCTGATCTTTTATCTGGGGCTAGGAATCTGGTCAGAATATATCATGAAGATCCCGATGGGCTTTTACAACATTCCGATTGTTGTCGCATTTATGCTTGCGATCCTGACGGCCTGTTTCCAGAACCGTTCTCTTCCTTTGACCGGAAACTGGAGCTGATGGGGCAAGGCATCGGAGATAAGAACATCATCACCATGCTTCTCATCTTCCTGACAGCCGGAACCTTTGTCGGTGTCGTAGGACGAAGCAGTGCTGAAAGCGTTGCTTATCTGATGCTGTCTCTTATCCCGGCCCGTTTTTCCGTTGCTGTTCTCTTTGTGGTAGCGTGCTTTGTCTCTACCTCCATGGGAACCTCCGTTGGAACCATCACCCTGATCGTTCCGATTGCCACTGCCGTATCTGAGACCTCTGGTTTCTCTCTGGCCCTTTGCGTCGCATCTGTCATCGGCGGTGCCATGTTTGGAGATAATCTCTCTTTCATCTCCGATACAACCATCGCAGCCTGCAACGGTCAGGGATGTGCTATGAAGGATAAATTCCGTGAGAACTTCGGCATCGCACTTCCGGCTGCCATCGCTTCCCTGGCACTTATCCTGGTCGTTTCCTTCCATCAGGATCCGGGAGCTGCCATCATAAAACCATACAACCTGATTCAGCTGATCCCCTATCTTCTGGTATTAGCAGGCGGCATTGCCGGTATTCAGGTATTTGTCGTTCTGTTAGTCGGAATCGTATCCGGTGCCATCATTATGCTGGGCTCCGGCCAGACTACTCCCTGGGAAATGCTTACCAACATGGGTTCCGGCACTTCCGGCATGTTTGAGACCAGTATGGTTGCCATCTTAGTTGCAGCTATGTGCGCACTGATCCGTGAAAACGGTGGCTTCGACGTTCTTCTTAACGTTATTCATCGCATCTTCCGTGGAAAACGCGGCGGTCAGTTTGGTGTCGGCCTTTTAGTTACCCTGCTGGATATCGCAACTGCCAATAACACAGTAGCTATCGTTATGGCTAATCCTATTGCAAAGGAAATTTCTGAAGATTATGGCATCAGTGCCAGAAAGACAGCCTCCCTTCTGGATACCTTTTCCTGTATCTCCCAGGGAATCCTGCCTTACGGTGCTCAGATGCTGGTAGCATTATCGGCGGTTCATGAGCTGGGCTATGAACTGTCTGCCTTTGAGGTCATGCCGCTTCTGTTCTATCCAAGCATGCTGTTTATCAGTTCTTTAATCTGTATCTTTCTGCTTCCAGAGCGCGGAGACCGTGTCAAAGCAAAAAAATAACAGCGGAACCCTTTCCACTGCACACATAAACGCATTGAGGCATAAAGAAGAGCTGTCCGACTTTCTCGTCATCAGACAGCTCTTTTATGAAATATCTCGAAGTTTCACTATATAACCTCTCTTTCTTAATTTTAACAAAAAAGGGGCGTGTTCACAATTTATTTACTCATGCGTTTGTCGTGCGCCTTGCTGTGCTTTTTCTGTGAAAAATCATGGAGTATCTGTGAACTCCCCTGCGCTTTCGTCTGTTTTTCGATATATCTGTTATATCAAATACCAGTTTTTATCAAATACAGGACTATCAAAAACAGGATCGATGGACAACCTCCCAGGAGTTTTATCTCTCTTTACGTTTTCCATCGATCCCGTCTTTTTTTCTCTCACCGCCTGTTTCCAGGCAGATTTATCTCATTTATCTTTTTTTATCCTTCCATCTGACGTCCCAGAAATCCGGCTGCCGTCGCTGCCAGCTTCATCTCCGCCCCTCCAAGCGCCTGCTTTGCCTCCCGGCTGAGGAGAATCACCGCCCCGATGGCATCTCCCTCGCTCAAAATCGGCACAATCACCTCGGCGCTGCTCTCCTCCACCTCATCCGAGGTAATCGGGATAAATGCTTTTTCTCCCCGCGCCGCACAGATATTCTGACGTTCGGAGACTGCCAGCTCCAGCGCCCGGCTGATCGTCTTCTGGTAATATTCCTTCTTTGGTCCCCCGGATACCGCGATGATCTGATCCCGGTCCGCGATGCAGACCATCAGCCCCGTGGACTGCGCCATCGCCTCCGCGTACTGCACGGCAAATGCCGCCAGCTCCACCATCGGTGAATATTTTTTCAATATAATCTCGCCCTCGCGGTCCGTGAATATCTCAAGCGGCGTCCCTTCCCGAAGGCGCAGCGTCCGGCGTATCTCTTTCGGGATGACAACGCGACCCAGATCATCGATTCTTCTCACAATTCCTGTAGCTTTCATGATTCTTCCTCCTGCATACCACGTTTGCCATATCGTGTGTCTTATGGGTAGTATGTGGAAATGCAGGCGGATTATACATCTGAAATGGTTCGTCCTAATTTTAGAACTGAAAATTTTTGCGTTTTTTATTCCTGCCGTTTCTTCGGATTCGGATTGATCGCCACACCGCGGTTGATGTCGCCCTGTAAATTCTTGCCGAACTGGTAATCATTACCCGGAAGAATCACATTGAGCAGAACGCCCGCAATCGCTGCGATCGCAAGGCCTGTCAGGGTAACCGAGGTTCCTGCCGCCTCAAAGGTCAGACCGCCGGAGAATCCCAGCCCGCAGACCAGAATTACCGCAGCGATTACCAGGTTCCGGGATTTGGTTAAATCCACCTGGTTTTCGACCACGTTGCGGACACCGATCGCGGAGATCATACCGTATAGCATGAAACTAACGCCGCCGATGATGGCAGACGGCATCGAACCGATGACCTCTGCCATCTTCGGAATAAAGCTCAGAATCACCGCAAAGACAGCTGCAATCCGGATGACACGCGGGTCATGAACACGGCTTAATTCCAGAACGCCCGTATTTTCACCGTAAGTCGTATTGGCAGGACCGCCAACGAGTGCCGACAGAGATGTTGCGATACCATCGCCGACCAGCGTCCGGTGCAATCCCGGATCCGCAAGGAAATTTTCTCCGACCGTCGCGGAGATCGCCGACATATCGCCGATATGTTCCATCATCGTCGCAAGCGCAATCGGCGCCATTACCATGACCGCCGTCGGGTCAAATTTGCACAGCTGGAACGGAGGAAGTCCGACCCAGGAAGCCGTCGCTACCTCTGAGAAATTCAGGATCGCACTTCCGTCCGGGTTTGTCATTCCCATCATCTGGAAGACTGCTGCCGCTGCATAGGAGATCACAACGCCCATCAGAATCGGAATGATCTTGAACATTCCCTTGCCCCAGATATTAAAAACGATGATGGTTCCCAGCGCGATCAACGCAATCAGCCAGTTTGTCGATGCGTTGGCGATCGCGGACGGCGCCAGTGAAAGACCGATACAGATAATGATCGGACCTGTCACAACCGGCGGCAGATAGTGCATGACGCGCTCCACGCCTGCCAGCTTGATGATCAGCGCCAGAATCAGGTACAGTGCACCCGCTACCACGATACCGCCGCAGGCATATGGCAATTTCTCGCCCATCGTCATATCTGCAAAAATACCGCTGTCCAAGTTTGCCACCGTCGCAAATCCACCGAGGAATGCGAACGAGGAACCGAGGAACGCCGGGACTTTTAACTTAGAGCAGGCATGGAAAAACAGTGTTCCCAGACCCGCACACATCAGCGTTACCTGAATCGAAAGTCCCTCTCCCTCAAAATAGGTATTGACCAGAATCGGTACCAGGATCGTCGCGCCGAACATCGCGAACATATGCTGCAAACCTAAAAGCAGCATCTTCGGCAGACCCAGTGTTCTGGCGTCTTTAATGACCATGTCGTTTTCATTCATTTTAGATAGATACCTCCAACAATTCCCTTCATTTTGTAATGTATATAATTTTCATTCTCCAGAATATCCTTTTTGGCTTCATTCGTCAACCTTTCTGCCGCGCTTGCTTCGATTTTCTGTAAACAAAACAAAGAATGTGCCTTTTTGTGTAATGGGGAATTCCAAGGAATTTCCTATTGCACAAAAAAAGAGCTGTCCGACTTTCTCGTCATCAGACAGCTCTTTTATGAAATATCCCGAAGTTTCACTATATAACCTCTCTTTCTTTTATATTTTGTTTTAAATGTGCTATGGACCTCTTCCTTTCATATGAATCTCCTCCTTTGATTACATGTATCTATGTAAACTCTTTTAGAGATTGTATGATGATGGATTCCATCGATACCGATTTTTATCTTTTTATTTATTGGATAAATTCGGTTTTTAAAACCATGATCATGTTTTTTAGTAACTAACTATCCCATTGGACTGTCCTCCTTGTTCCTTATTTCGTCCTAGAAACTATGGTAACCGTTTGTTGGGGTTATCTCTGTTTCTTTTGATGGTTTTATTTTACTAGATAATTTCCATTTTGTCAAGTATTATTTCTAATTATTTTTCATATTTTTCTTTATTTATCTGATTATATTTTTGTAATTGTTGTGTATTTCTGTTTTATTTGCTCTGTTTCTAACTATTATTGCGCTTTACGATCGCAATTTCTTGTATTTCTTGTTTTATAGGGCGCAATTTCCTGTAAAATGAAGAAAGTCCCATGAACAAATCATGTGCCTTGACACATCCGGGCTTCTCGCACGGCCGCTTGCGGCATGTTTCTTCTTCGCGTGAGTACGCATCCCGCAGAGCGTTTTGTCATAGGATGAAGCTTCCTATGACAAAAAAGAACCACCCCAAAAGAATATGCCGATACCGAACTACCTCTTCTGGAAATGGTTCTATTTTCTTCTATCTTCCCTAGTGGAACTGGAACACGATTCCAGTCACAGCCGCCACCACGATGTAGAGGATCGGGTGCTTTTTCCATTTGACTAAGCCGTACCAGATCGCAAGTGCCAGTACGATCGCCTTCCAGTTGATGATGGAAAACAGCTTGGAAAGCACCAGGCTGCCATCCTCGCCGACATGGAGGAACGCTATCTTTGCCACGCCGATACCGGCTGCCGCAATCAGGGCGGTAGATGCCGCGCGAAGTCCATAGAGCGCATTCTGTACGATCGCGGATGATTTAAATTTATCGAGAATCTTCGAGATAATCACAATGATGATGACCGACGGAAGCACCAGTGAGAGTGGCGCTGCCAGTCCGCCGAGAATCCCCTTAATATGGAAGCCGACGTAGGTCGCCATATTGACTCCCATCGGTCCCGGTGTGGACTCGGAGACAGCGATCATGTTGGAAATATCATTAAAGGTATACCATCCCGTCTCCTTGGAAATATTGTAAAGGAACGGGAGGGTCGCCAGTCCGCCTCCGATCGCAAACAGTCCGCAGCAGAAGAAGCGGAAGCATAATTCAAGTATCAGCATCATTTCTTCTCCCCCTTTCCGCCCTTCAGTACAATCCCGATCGCACCCGCCACAACAACAAGAAGCGCTGGGGAAACCGATGTAAACAGTGCCAGTACAAACACAACCGCCGCAATCGCGATCGCCCCTTTATCAACCAGCGATTTCTTTGCCAGTTTGACAACCGCACTGCCGATCAGCACACAGACGCAGGCGCGGATGCCTGCAAAGGCGCTGCTCACAGCGCTAAGTTCAATAAAGTTCGAGATAAATGCCGCGATAATCATAATGATGACAAGCGACGGTGCAATGACTCCCAGCGTCGCCGCAATCGCCCCCGGAATCCCCCGATTCTTATAACCGACAAACGTCGCCGTGTTGACCGCGATGATACCCGGTGTACACTGACCAATCGCGTAGTAATCCATCAATTCTTCATCCGTCGCCCAATGGCGTCCATTGACTACCTCTTTCTGCAGCATCGGCAGCATCGCATATCCGCCGCCGAAGGTAAACCCTCCGATTCTGGCAAACGTCAGAAACATATCCAGCAGTTCTTTCATTTCTGCCCACTCCCTTCCGTATTATCCCTACACTTTTATTTCTCTGGAATTTCCAGTATATACCTGCTTATGTATCATACCAGAATTCAAGGAGCCTGAAAAATACCATTCGGATATAGAATATATATCAGAAAAATATAGTTCGCCTGTTATTCTATCGGATTTTGTTATATAATATATCTGCCGTATACACAGTTTTACAACGAATCCGAACAGGAAGGAGCATTTATGGAACTTCGCCAGTTATCCTACTTCACCACCATCGTCAACGAGGGAAATATTTCCCAGGCAGCCAAAAAACTGAATATCTCACAACCGCCGCTCAGCCACCAGATGAAGCTTCTGGAGGCAGAACTGGGTGTGACGCTATTTGAACGCGGTTCCCGCCGCATCCGACTGACACCTGCTGGAAAGACGTTCTACGACCGGGCGCTTGCGATCCTCGATCTGAGCCAGGCTGCCCGCACGGAGCTGACTGCACAGAAACAGGAGATTCAGGGCGTTGTGCGCCTTGGCATCATCTCCTCCGCCGTCGAATTTGTGACCCGGCATTATCTTGCCCCATTCCGGCGATCCTATCCCAAAGCCCTGTTTGAACTCCATGAGTCCAATTCCTACCACCTGCTCGATCTGCTTCACTCCAACCAGATCGACCTCGCCGTGATCCGGACGCCATTTGCCAAAGCCGGGCTGGAGATGCAGACACTGCCGCCGGAGGCATTTCTGGCGATCGGGCGCGAAATGATCTGGAGCCATTACCAGGAATGCCCGAATGCCCTTCTGACCGACATTCCTCCATCCGACACTGGTTCTGTGATTCAAAGTTCCCACCCTATGCCTGCATCCGACGCTTCCGAACCACAAAAAAGCCATACGCCCACATCTCTTCCCCTCTCCGCCCTCACCCGCGCGCCGCTCATTCTTTACCGCCGCTGGCAGCCGCTGATTCTGGGATATTTTGAGGAACAGGCGCTGGAACCGAACATCGTCTGCATTGCCGAAGATGCCAGAACCGCCCTTTTATGGGCGTCCGAAGGCTGGGCATCGCGCTCGCGCCTGAATCTGCCCTCTGTTTAAATTCCGATCCCGCCCTGATCCGCCGGATCATCACCCAGCCGCTGATCCACTCAAGTATCTGTCTGGTCAAACGGAAGGAACGGAGTTTATCGCTGGTGGGGAATGCGTTTTTCCAAAGTTTCCATGCCACCGCTATTTCATAAAGAGGATGCGGACAATCTTCTGCTCCGGCAGAAACAACCGCAGCTGCTACCGATACACCGGCGGAAGATACGACCGCTTCCTCCGATGAAACGAAAGAAATCGGCAGTAAACGAACCAATTTTCGTTTACTGCCGATGCTTTTACGCCTCTTTCGTCCCTTTATTCTTTCGATCCAGAATAACCAGAACCACAATCAGCGCTGCGAATCCCACGCCGGTTCCCACCCAGCCATTGGCGGTAATTCCGGCCGCCAGATAACCGAGGAAACAGCACGCCGCTACGCACAGCACATACGGGATCTGGGTCGATACGTGGTTGATGTGGTGGCACTGGGCGCCAGCCGACGCAAGGATGGTCGTATCCGAGATCGGGGAAACATGGTCGCCGCAGACCGCACCTGCCAGAATCGAAGCCGTCACGATCGTAAGGCTGTTCATATTTTCAGCGCCAACCACCGCAAATGCAATCGGAAGCAGAATACCGAAGGTACCCCAGGACGTACCGGTCGAGAACGCCAGCCCCGCCGCGATGACGAACATCAGGGCCGGCATCAGGGAGCCGACCAGCGCATTGCCGCCCACTACCTCTTTGACATAGCCGCCGATGTTTAAGTAATCCGCACTGCAGATACCAGACAGAGTCCAGGCAAGGCACAGAATCATGATCGCCGGGATCATCGCCTTGACGCCGATCGTGAAGGATTCACAGAACTCATTGAACCGGATGACACGGCGGATCATGTAAAATGCAAAGATAAACACCAGTGTGAAGAAGGAACCAAGCACCAGGCTCAGTGCCGAATCACAGTTGGCGAACGCCTCGACCAGACCAACTCCGTCCAGGATGCCGCCTGTATACAGCATACCGCTGACGCAGAACGCAATCAGAACCAGGATCGGAAGAATCAGATCGATAACCTTTCCGTTGCCGGAGATCTCCATCGCCTCCGCCTCGACCGTCGTCTCTTTTCCGGTCTTTTTCACCTGTTCTTCATAGCGTTTCATCGCCGCGAAATCAAAATCGCCTGCTACCAAAAAGAGCATGAAGCAGATCGTGAGAAGCGCATACAGATTAAACGGAATCGTGTGAAGGAACAGACTGAAGCCGTCCACTCCGCTGTCCTCCGGAAGCGAAGAACCGACCGCTGCCGCCCAGCTTGAGATCGGCGCGATGATACAGATCGGCGCCGCCGTCGCATCGATGATGTAGGCTAACTTCGCACGTGTGATCTTGTGCTTGTCCGTCACCGGACGCATAACCGTGCCGACGGTCAGGCAGTTAAAATAGTCATCCACGAAAATCAGCATTCCGAGGAACATGGTTGCAAACAGCGCGCCCTTCTTCGTGCGGATCGCGTGGGACGCCCACTCACCATAAGCCTTCGACGCACCAGACTTTGTGATCAGTGCTACCACGATGCCGAGAAATGCCAGGAAAAGCAGAATGTTGACATTGCCCCCGATCTTCTCGCCCATGATCGCGATCATTGTTTCCACCGCATGAAGCGGATTTGGACCCGTAAATAAAAACGCGCCCGACATAATACCTATCAGCAGAGACAGGTACACCTCTTTCGTAATCAATGCAAGCGCAATGGCTACGATAGGCGGTATTAAAGAAAAAATCGTACCGCTCATAATTACCCCCTTATGGATTATCTGTACACATTCGGGCAAATTCTGCCCGTTTTTGAGCACACTATATCTACATAATAAATGTCCCCGGGCACTTTGTCCAGCGTCCGGGGACATTTTTTCATATTTTCTCTCTTTTTACTTTCTTTTCCTGCTTTTTACTCTGCTTTCTCCAGCTCTGCCAGTTCCAGAGCTGTCGCCTCGTATTTGGCAAGAATGACATTTTGAATCATGTCTCTGGTTTCCGAATTAATCGGGTGGGCAATATCCCGGTATTCTCCATCCGCAGCCTTACGGCTCGGCATAGCAATAAAAAGTCCTTTCTCTCCCTCAATAACCTTGATATCATGAACCACAAATTCATTGTCAAGTGTGATGGATACGATGGCTTTCATCTTACCTTCCTTCTCTATCCGCCGCACTCTTACGTCTGTAATCTGCATACCCATTTACCCCTTCCGTCTGTTCTTTGATGTACCCTATAATGTAAACCGCTCGTTCTTCTCAATGACAATCTTTACATCTTCCGGCGTACCGATGTGCGTCGTGTTGGCGCGGATCGTATCACGGCTCTCTACAATACAATTCTCAATCACTGTATTGTCCCCGATGTAAACATCATTTAAAATAACAGAATTCCGGATGATACAGTTATTGCCTACATATACCTTCTTAAACAGAACCGAGTTCTCCACCGTACCATTTAAGATACAGCCGCTGGATACCAGGCTGTTCTTGACATTTGCACCCGGATTGTATTTTGCCGGCGGAAGATCATCTACCTTGGAGTAGATCTCCGGGTATTCCTTGAAGAAATAGTGGCGTACATCCGGTTTTAGGAAATCCATGTTCGTCTTGTAGTACGAATCAACCGAAGCGATGTTGCTCCAGTAAGTTCCTAACTTATACGCGTAAATGCGTTTGAGGTTCTTATATCTGACTAAAATATCGGTAACAAAATCATACCGATCCTCTGCTGCACAGCGCTCCAGAAGTTCGATGAGCTGACGGCGGCGGATTACATAGATACCGCAGGAGATCATGCTGGAGGTCGCCAGCATCGGTTTTTCCTCAAAATCTGTGATACGTCCGTCATCATTTAACTTCACCAGACCGAAGCGGGTAACGTCCTCCTCCGGAGGCATCTCCTTGCATACTACGGTAATATCCGCTTTCTTTTCAATATGATACTCCAGTACCTTGCCGTAATCCAATTTATAGACACAGTCGCCGCCTGCAATGACCACATACGGCTCATGACTTTTCTTTAAGAAATCGAGGTTCTGATACAGCGCATCTGCGGTACCGCGGTACCAGTCGCTGCTCTCTGCCGTGATCGTCGGTGTGAATACATACATGCCGCCCTGCTTACGTCCGAAATCCCACCACTTGGAAGAACTCAAGTGCTCATTCAGGGAACGGGAGTTGTACTGCGTCAGTACCGCCACACTCTGGATGTGGGAATTGCTCATATTGCTCAGAGCAAAATCGACACTGCGGTAGCTGCCTGCGATAGGCATCGCTGCGATGGCTCTCTTATTGGATAATTCTCTCATTCTCTTGCTGTTGCCGCCAGCTAAAACAATCCCGATCGCTCTCATTGTATTCCACCTGCCTTTATGATATAATCGCCGCTCTCCAGCTCGCCGCCGTGATAATCGTCTGCCGTCGTCACACCGGAAATCGCTGTGTTCCGTCCTATCTTCACTCCATCCGGTATCACGGAGCGCTCTCCGATCGTTACCAGATCGAACTGATATACCTTCTTGTCGTACTTGCTCTCGGCATATTCTCCGACGCCGACCTCGGCATTCTCACCGATGGTAACGTCCTCCGCCACGATCGCCTTATCCACAACCGTGCCAGCGCCGATCGTCGTGCCCTTCATGATGATCGAATCACGGATCACCGCACCTTCTCCGATCGTAACGCCTGCTCCGATGACCGAGTTAATGACTTCGCCGTATACCTCGGTGCCCTCGCCGATGATACTGCGCTCTATCTTGGACTGCTCCGATATAAATTGTGGGGGAATAATATCGCTCTTCGTGTAAATCTTCCAGTATTCTTCATACAGGTTGAACTCCGGAATGATGTCGATCAGTTCCATGTTTGCCTCCCAGTAGGAGCCAAGGGTTCCGACATCTTTCCAGTAGCCGTTGTACTCGTATGCGAAGATACGTTTTCCAGCTGCATGGCAATACGGGATAATGTGCTTTCCAAAATCACATCCAGGCTCGTCCGAGAGCTTGATGAGCGCTTCCTTGAGCACCTTCCAGCTGAATATGTAAATACCCATGGAAGCTAAATTGCTGCGCGGATTCGCCGGTTTCTCCTCAAACTCCGTAATGCGGTTGTTGTCATCGGTTATAACGATACCGAAACGGCTTGCCTCCTCCATCGGAACCTGCATCGCCGCGATCGTCACATCCGCATTGTTTGCTTTGTGGTATTCCAGCATTACCTCGTAGTCCATCTTGTAGATGTGGTCGCCGGACAAAATCAGCACATACTCTGGATTGTACGTTTCCATGTATTCCAGATTCTGGTAGATCGCGTTCGCCGTACCGGTGTACCAATCGCTTCCTTTGCTCCGCTCATACGGCGGAAGTACCGTCACACCACCTACGTTGCGGTCCAGATCCCACGGAATACCGATTCCAATATGTGCATTCAGCCGCAGCGGCTGATACTGGGTCAGAACGCCTACCGTGTCCACTCCCGAATTGATACAGTTACTTAACGGAAAATCGATGATTCGATACTTTCCTCCGAAAGAAACCGCAGGTTTTGCTACTTTTTGAGTTAAGACACCCAGACGACTGCCCTGTCCGCCTGCCAACAGCATAGCTATCATTTCCTTTTTAATCACGATATCACCCCTCGATGCTCACATATAATGTGTATTTTAAACCTGTTTTTATTATAACATACTTCACGAAAATAGTGAACAAATTTTTAATAGAATTTGTCCCAATTTTGTACATTTTCCGACATTTTTCGTTCCTTTTACATAATATTTTCGTAATTCCGGGATGTGGAATCTGAGAGTGAACCTCCCGTGAACTGAAAAAAAGCCCTGAATCTGAGACACTTTTGACTCAAAAGCATTTCCGATTCAAGGCTTTTTTACTGTATACTCTTTCTCAATTCTTCCAGACTCATCGAATCTGCAATCCGCGGCAACTCCTCCTGTAAGATATGGACAAAGTCCTGTATATACATCGGATGCATCGCATTCCGATGGCTGACCAGCTCGATCTTTAACTCCCGTCCCAAGTTCCGGATCGGGAACATATAGAGTTCATCCTCCGGTTTACAGGTCTGATTGTGACGGTACGCGGCTGCCAGCAGCATTTTCGGGCACAGCGCCGCACAGATGCCGGACGCGCAGAGCAGAATCTGCGTCTCACTATCACTGATGTTATAGATGACATTAAGCTTTACATTATAACTGTCCAGATATTCCTGAATCGCATGGTTGACTTTTCCGGTCTTGAAACTCTGCGTAAACGGAATGTTGGAAAACCGTTTCAGATCAATCCCATCCTCCATCTGCCGGATCTCCTGCTTGCTAAATTCCCGCCTCAAAAGCTTGGCGGAGATAACCAGGATGATCTCATCCGTCGTCAGGGTCTGGATTTTATAATCCGGATGCGGTGACGTATTGACCCCGATAAATAAATCTACCTGTCCGTTCAACAGGCGTTCCTCCAGAATCTGTGTGTCCTCCTCCGTAAAGGATATATTTACCTCGGGTAACACTGGTAATATCGCGGCAGCACACGGGGCAGTATGATCGGCGCGCGGGATGTACTGATTCCCAAGGTAAAACCGCCCACCGTCCCCTCCGCTATCCCCGCTAGACTCCGGCTCATACTCGTCTCCATAATCTGGATATTTAACAGGTTATGAAGCATGATCTCGCCAGCCTGTGTCAGACGGAATTTGGGACGCCGCTCAAACAACACGACATTATACTCTTTTTCCAGCCTCTTTATATGATCGCTGGCGCACTGCTGTGTAATATGAAGCTCATTTGCAGCTTTTGTAATACTCATTTCTCTGGCTACCACCAAAAAAACTTCGAATCCTATTTTCATTGTTTCCTCCGCCAGTTCTCAGTTCTATCTATTTTCTTATTCTAACCAAAAGGAGCCGTAAAAAAACAGCGCATTGACCTTTCAAGTCTCTTCTGCTGTCTTTTCATAGCCCCTTTTTCTTACGTATTTTTCTAATACTTAGTATCCGTACCCCATTAGTCTCGGAAGCCATGTGATGATTCCCGGTACATATGCAAATACAAACAGAAGCAATATTTCCGTCAAAAGGAACGGAAGCGCTCCCTTTACAATCTGTTTAAAATTCAAGCCTGAAATCGAAACCGCCGTAAACAGATTATATCCAAACGGAGGTGTTACGAATCCAACTACCAGGCAAATACAGAACAGCATACCGATGTGGAGTTCATTACATCCGAGTGCAATTCCAACCGGAATTAAAATTGGTGCCAGAATCAGAGTTGCCGCTACGTTATCCATCAGACAGCCTACAATTAAGAGCACTACAACTAGTACGAAGAGATAAAGTGCCTGGCTGCCACCTACGAAGCTGATAAATGCATTGGAAATCACGATTCCGATCTGGGATTTCGATACAACCCAGGAGAACAGGGACGCCGCCGCGATGATGAAATTGACCATTGTCGATGTTTTCAGGGAATTGATCAGGATCTTCGGTAAATCTTTTACTTTCAGTTCTTTCAATGCAAAACCCAGAATCAGCGCATAAACAATGCCGACCGCTGCGGATTCGGTTGGTGTAAAGATACCGCCATAAATACCGCCTAGAATCAGAACCGGAAGTCCCAGAGCGCCCAGCGCTTTCCAGAACAATTTCATGGATTCTTTAAAATCAAACTTCATCGTCTTCGCATGTTTCAGAACCTCCGGATTCCTGTATGCGAATACGACATTGACTAACGATAACGCCAGTGCGATAACAAGTCCCGGGACAACCCCTGCCATAAACATTGCCGGAATTGAAAGATTCATTGTAACTCCATAAATAATCATGGGAATACTCGGAGGAATGATTGGTCCCAATGCACCTGCCGATGCAACTAACCCCGCGCTCGTTTCTCTGGAATAACCTGCCTTCAGCATAGAAGGAAGCATAATTGAACCAATCGCTGCTACCGTCGCCGGACCGGAGCCCGTCAGCGCTGCAAAGATCGCACAACTGAATACGGTTACAATTCCAAGTCCGCCCGGAAGCCAGCCTAAAATACTCTTCGCCCAATCGGTCAGACGTTTGGAAATACCACCGAAATCCATCAGGTTTCCTACCAATATAAACAGTGGGACTGCAAGCAGTGTGAAGGAGTTAAGACCGTAAATCAGCCGCTGTGCGACTACCAGCATACTTCCTCCCGTTGTCGCCAGATATGCCATTCCGGCAGAAAGGATTGCAAATGCAACCGGAATGCCTAAAAGCATCAGACCAAATAATACTACTAATACAAGTGTCATAATACCGGTTTATCCTCCTTTCTCTCTGTCGCTGATACGATCATCGCAATCGCTACAAATGCCTGAAACATCAGAAGGATTCCGCCGACTGCCACGGAGGAATTGATACACCACATCGGGACAGAAAGCGCGGTGCTCAAGTTGGTTCTGGAGCTGTACGCAAGCTTTAAGCCTGCGTACAGCATTACGGTTCCATCAAAAAAGATAACTAATTCAATGATAATATCGACAATTTTTCGAAGCGTTCCATGCATCAGATCCAGGATTGCTGTTACTGTAGCATGTCCGCTTCCCTCAATCAACAAGGAAGCACCCAGCATATGCATCCAGATAAAACAGTACCGGGCAAGTTCTTCGCTCCATGACAGTGAATTATTCAGAATGAAGCGGAAAAACACCTGTGCCACACAGGCAACAATCAGGACAATAAAGATCACCATTCCTATGTAACTGACGCACTTATTAATTATGTCTGAAACCTGCTCTAATTTTTTCATGCTGTCAAACCCTCTTTCTGCAATCACCCCTCCGTGCCGGTCAGGGATTTAATCTGATCCACCCACTCAGAACCGATGTAGGATTCCATCTCGTCATAGCACGGCTGTACGGCACTCTGGAATGCCTCTGTATCTACATCCTCAGAGGATACAATCGTCATGCCCTGAGACGTCAGATCTGACTCCATCTTTTCAGCGGTTGCATCGTTGTTTTCACGTGTTTCTTTGGCTGCTTCCTGTGCTGCTTCTTTTAAGATCGCCTGATCTTCCTCAGATAAGGACTCATATACGCTGGTAGAAATACATACCGGAAGTGGAGAATAGAACAGGTTTACATTATCAATGTATTTGCAGATATCCGGGAAACCGTTGGTATATAATACGCTTAACGGTGCATCACAGCCATCTACGGTACCCTGCTGCAGAGCAGTTAAAAGCTCGCCCCATGCCATCGGGGTTGCATTTACACCCAGTGCCTTATAAGCAGACAGGTAAATCTTTGTCTCCATGCAGCGGATCTTCAGTCCATTCAAATCGGACGGTGCTTTGATTTCTTTGTCCTTTGTACATAACTGACGGAATCCGCCCTCAGAAAATGCAAGACATGTAACGCCTGTTCCGTCCATATTGTCGATCAGGGACTGACCGAAATCGCCGTCTACGATCTCACGTGCCTGTGCCAGATCGCTAAAAATGAACGGAAGATCCAATGCACCGTTTGCCGGTACATAAGAAGAAACATATGCATTCGTCATGACTGCCATGTCGCATGTTCCGGTCTGCATGCCTTCCCACATCTCCGGCTCGGAACCAAGCTGACTGCTCGCATACAGGTTGACCGCAATTCTGCCCTTGGATTTTTCTTCCACGATCTCTTTGAATTTGGTTGCTGTAAAGTGATACGGATCATCTGCGTTTGCTGCGGTCGTATAACCGATGCTGAGTGTTGTCTCGGCATTCGGGTTAGCGGTGTTCTCGACTGCCGCCTGTGTTCCTGCCGCCGCTGCCTGTGTGGTACCACCTGCCTGTCCGCCGCCGCACGCTGTCATGCTGAGCGCTGTCACTGCTGCTAATGCCCCTGCCAATACTCTGTCTTTCCTCATAATGTAAAATCCTCCTTCTAAAAAATGTGCATTTATATAAATTTATCTGCATACCACTTCTTCCGGTACCTTCTGGACCATGTCCCGTATCTGTGCTTCCGCAATCCCACAGGTCAGCATCACGGCGATAAACCGTTTCAATTCCGAAACGGGTGTCGGCGCCCCTTCCTGCCCGCGGTCCGTTGCCAGATATACGTGTCCACTTCCAACGGTCCGAATCGTCTCTGCCATCTCTTCCGGCATCACACTTTTCTGTGCCAGATTAAACCAGTTCTTCTCAATCACAACCCCCAGCTTCGCCAGTTCCGCCTGATCGTCTCTTCCTATCCTCGTCCTTGGAAACTCTGGATGTGTCAAAATCATATTGACCCCCCGTTTCCGTCCTTCCCTGCATAAAATCAGGGATTCCTCCGGGCTGATATGTCCTGTTGCCAGAAATGCGTCTTTTTCCTTGATAGCATCCATGATGTCGTAGACGCATTCTTTTAATGTTCCATCCTGTTCCAGAATGGTAATACCCCTGCGGTCGAAGAAATCTCCCTCCATGTTTCCGAATACTAGGCTGTTTTTCGCATCCCGGGTCGGCATCCATACAATTTTTGCCCCCGCCCGCAATGCATTTTTCACCGCGTATACATTCAAGCCGCCCGCCGGGCAGTTGAGGCAGAGCCCGCCATACGCTTTCGCCTTACAGCCGCTGTAGCGGTTGATCAGTTCTGCCCGCAAAGCCGTTGATTCATAATGACTTTTCAGCATCACTCCCGCCATTCCTGCCGCGTCTGCCTCCCGGATCAACTGGAATCCATCCAATTCTCTCGGAAAAACAGAGGGCGATGAATGTACATGTAAATCGTACGCACCTTTCAGAAGCTCTTCCGCTTTTTTATTTGCGTCAAGTTCAGTCATAATTCTTCTGTCTACACCCTTTCCGTTTGATAGACTCTTTGAAAGTATTCCGCGGTTTTCTTTCTTTATCCCCATTCTAACACCGGGCATTTGTCTCTGTAAAACAAGTATTCACAGAGTTGACACAATACCCAGCTTGTTTTCTGCCCTTTCCTTCTGTTTTTGCATTTGTTTCTGTTAATTTTTAAAGCTGTCACTTTTTATGCGGGCAGGTTTCTTCCCCCGCAAATTTCCCTCCGTCCCTTGAATCTACAAGAAAAATACAGTATAATGAAAGTTAAACACGGTCTGAACACTGCAGGGCAGTCCGCATGAGAAAGTTTATTTTGCAAAATAAGGAGTTTACTGAGATGAATTTAACCACTGTAAGAGAAATTTACCGTTCCAGAGAGACGTATCTGGACAAAGAAGTTCAGATCGGCGGCTGGGTACGAAGCGTGCGCGGTTCCAAGAACTTTGGCTTCATCGTTGTGAGCGATGGCAGCTACTTTGAGACACTTCAGGTTGTTTACCATGATACAATGCCGAACTTTGCGGAGATCTCCAAGTTAAACGTAGGCGCATCCATTATCGTAAAAGGTACCCTGGTTGCAACCCCGGAGGCAAAGCAGCCGTTCGAGATTCAGGCGACCGAGGTAGCCGTTGAGGGACCGTCCGCTTCGGATTATCCGCTTCAGAAGAAACGCCACAGCCTTGAGTATCTGCGTACCATCTCCACCTGCGTCCGAGAACCAACACCTTCCAGGCTGTGTTCCGTGTACGTTCCCTGGCAGCTTACGCGATCCATCAGTATTTCCAGGAGCGCGATTTCGTGTATGTCCACACTCCACTGATTACCGCAAGTGACTGCGAGGGCGCCGGTGAGATGTTCCAGGTTACCACGATGGATCTGAACAATGTTCCGAAAAAGGACGACGGCACGGTTGACTACTCCCAGGATTTCTTCGGAAAACCAACTAACTTAACTGTCAGCGGTCAGTTAAACGGCGAGACCTACGCGATGGCATTCCGCAATATCTACACCTTCGGACCGACCTTCCGCGCAGAGAACTCCAACACGACCCGTCATGCAGCTGAGTTCTGGATGATCGAGCCGGAGATGGCATTTGCGGATCTGAACGACAACATGGAAGTTGCCGAGGATATGTTAAAATATGTCATCCGCTACGTCTTAGAGCACGCACCGGAAGAGATGAATTTCTTCAACCAGTTCATCGACAAGGGACTCCTTGACCGCTTAAACCACGTATTAAATTCCGAATTCGGTCATGTAACCTACACAGAGGCTGTCCGCATCCTCGAAGAGCACAACGACGAATTCGACTACAAGGTATTCTGGGGCTGTGACTTACAGACCGAGCATGAGCGCTACTTAACCGAGAAGATCTTCCAGAAACCGGTCTTCGTTACCGATTATCCGAAAGAGATCAAGGCATTCTACATGAAGATGAACGAGGACGGCAAGACCGTTGCAGCGATGGACTGTCTCGTACCGGGCATCGGCGAGATCATCGGCGGCAGCCAGCGTGAGGACAGCTTAGAGAAGTTAGAGGCGCGTATGGACGAGCTTGGACTTAAAAAGGAGGACTACGATTTCTATCTGGATCTGCGTAAATACGGTTCCGCAAGACACTCCGGATTTGGTCTTGGATTCGAGCGCTGCGTGATGTACTTAACCGGCGTTTCCAACATCCGCGATGTCATCCCGTTCCCGAGAACCGTAAACAACTGTGAACTGTAAACAATAAGCAACTATGGGGCTGTCGCAAATACTGGAATCTGCTTTCTGCTATTTGCAGCAGTCCCTTTTCTATTATTATTTCAATATGTACATACGGAGTGACAGACTCCTGAAAGGGGGAGAGAATGTGAAATTTATCCATACCGGCGATATCCACTGGGGCATGTCCCCGGACAGCGACAAGCCGTGGAGCCGGGAGCGCAGCCGCGATATCCGCGATACGTTTACCGCCATCATCGCCAAGGCAAAAGAACTGCGCGTGGACTGCCTGTTCATCGCGGGGGATCTGTTCCACCGCCAGCCGCTGCTGCGCGACCTGAAAGAGGTCAATTACCTGTTTTCCACGATCCCGCAAACACAGGTTGTCATCATCGCGGGCAATCACGACCGGATCCGCAAAAATTCAGCTGTTTTAAGCTTTTCCTGGGCTTCCAACGTGACGTTTCTGGAAAGTGAGGATGTCTCATCCGTCTATTTTGAGGATATCAACACCGAGGTGACCGGCTTTTCTTACTATACTGCGGAGATCCCGGAGCCGCGCCTCGATGCTCTTGAAGCGCCGGAGGATGGAAAAATCCACATTCTGCTGGGGCACGGCGGCGACGCGAACCACGTCCCGATTGACCGGGCGGCGCTGGCTTCCTCCGGATTTTCGTATATCGCACTGGGGCACATCCACAGGCCAGAGATCCTACTGGACAAAAAGATGGCATACTGCGGTTCCCCGGAGCCGCTTGATAAGACCGAGACCGGCAGGCACGGCATCCTTTACGGCGAGATCGACCCGGAAAGCTGTCAGGTAACGACACTGGACTTTATTCCGATGGCGAAGCTCCGCTACATCCCGCTCATCGTCCGCGTCACGCCGGATACGACCAACACGGAGCTGTACTTAAAAATCGCCCATGAGATCGAACAGCGCGGCAATGACAATATTTTCCGCTTCAAGGTGCAGGGCATGCGCGATCCCGATATTTCCTTCGATCTGGACGCCTTAAAGCTGCGTTTCCGCATCGCGGATATCATCGATGAGACGGAACCGCAATACGATTTTTCCGCCCTGTTTGCCGAGCATCCAAGCGATATGATCGGCTTTTACATCCAGGCACTGAAAAAACCGGACATGAGTCCGGTGGAGAAAAAGGCGCTGTTTTACGGCATCCACGCCCTGCTTCTCACCACCGATGAAAGGAGTTAGCTTCCATGCGTTTTCTTGATCTTTATATCAGTGGGTTTGGAAAATTTCATGACACAGCCGTCTCCTTTGAGGATGGGTTAAACGTCATTTACGGTAAAAATGAAGCCGGCAAATCCACGATCCACACCTTTATCCGCGGCATGCTCTTCGGCATCGAGCGTCAGAGGGGCGCGCCGCCAGAAACGACATCTACAGCAAATATGAGCCATGGGAAAACAGCGGCACCTACGAGGGGCAGCTCCGGCTTGAATCCGACGACGGCACCATTTACCGGATCGAGCGCTCGTTCCAGAAAAATAAGAAGGAATTTACCGTCATCAACGAGACGACCGGACGCGAGGAACCGGACGGCCGTGCCGTTTTGCAGGAAATTTTGGGCGGCATGAGTGAAACCATGTACAACAACACCATCAGCATCAGCCAGTTAAAGAGTGCGACCGATGAAGGCATGGTTTCGGAACTGAAAAACTATATTGCCAACATGAATACATCCGGCAATATGGCGCTCAATATTACCAAGGCGACCGCCTATCTGAAAAATCAGCGCAAACAATTTGAATCCCAGTTAAGCCCGGAGGCTTCGGTCAACTATACCTCCCTTCTTAGCGAGATCCGCGCGCTGGAACGCGAGCTTTCTTCGCCAAAATATGAGAATCAGTTACAGGAATACTCAAGGCTGCGTGACTCGGTCCGAAATGAACTGGAACATCAGAAAATAGAAAAAGAAGATTTATCCGACCGGCTGCAGAAGAGCCGTCAGGTACTGGATGAGTTTTCCTTTACGGACGAGGCGTCCATCGAGGCGTACCGCAATCAGGCTGAAACACTCTACCAGGACTATCAGCATGCACAGGTGTCTTCCTCCAGCAAGGGATCCCGGTTTTTCCAGGTGTTTTTCTTTGTCACAGCGGCGATCTGCGCCATCTGCGCGGCATACTGCGGATATCTGGCGTTCTTCCCGCTTCCGTCTCCGTGGCTGGGAGCTGGTCCCACCGCCCTCATCTTTGGCGTCGCCGCTCTTGTGCTTCTCATGCTGGGAATCTGCGTCACACGGCACCGGAGCCGCCGCAGGCAGGAGGCGGAGAAAAGTGCCTCTGTTTTATCGGAGATTTTGCGCCGCCACCTGGGCGAATCCGAGATTTCGGATGAATCCATGAAGCTTTTGTCCCAGCGGCTGGACCGCTTCATCACGCTCTGCCACGCCGTTACAAACTCGGAGGATTCACTGGTAAAACGTTCCGAACAGATCTCGGCGCTGATGGCAAAGCAGAATGACTGCAGCCTTGTCATCGAGGAACAGCAGCGCGTCCAATGGGAGTTAGAAAAAAAGCTGGAGCACCTATCCGCCTGCAAAGACCGGGCAGCGGCGCTCAAACACATTTTAAATGAAAATGAGCGCATCCATCAGGAGATCGCCTCCGTGGATCTGGCGCTTGATACCTTAAAAGAGCTTTCCACCACCATCCGGGATTCTTTCGGCCTGTACTTAAATAAGACTGCGTCCGACCTGATCGCCGGAATTACCGGCGGAATTTATTCCAGCATCAGCATCGATGAGAACCTGAATGCGTTTTTAAACACCCGCCGGAAGCTGATCCCGCTTGAACAGGTCAGCAGCGGCACCGCCGACCAGATCTATCTGGCGCTGCGCCTCGCCGCCGCCCACTTTATCCAGGGCGATGCAGACCGGCTGCCGCTCATCTTTGACGACAGCTTCGTCCTCTACGACGACGAGCGCCTGAGAACCGTCCTCAAATGGCTGCCAACCGCCTATTCCGGGCAGATTCTTGTATTTACTTGTCATGAGAGGGAGATGCGGGTGCTGAAGGAAGAAGGAGCTGCGGTGCATGAAGTGCGGTTGTAGGACTCCTTTCATACATAACCGTGACATTGCCTGTTTCCTATGACATTAAA
Organism: Clostridium sp. AF50-3; assembly: GCF_003477445.1. NCBI lineage: Bacteria > Bacillati > Bacillota > Clostridia > Eubacteriales > Clostridiaceae > Clostridium > Clostridium sp. AF50-3. Next base: position 53,161 of record NZ_QUDH01000011.1, read on the forward strand.
AAGAACGCCATTTTCTGACATGTATTGGTCCGGAAATGACGTTCTTTTTGTTTCTATTTTAAAGGTCTATTTTTAGTCCCGTATTCCCGCCCGATACTTCGCCAGCAGCTTATTGATACGTCCAGTCGGATTTAACAGCTCGCTTAAGGAGGCATCGTGGTTCAGGTTATCGATGATGAGCGCGATGTATTTGCTCATATCGACGCTGATATAGTACGGTCTGGAGAGAAGCTCCGGTGTCTGGTATACCAGGTTGGTGGTCAGGACGCGGTCGATCAGACCGTTCTCATAGTACTCGTCAAACTTCTGCAGTCCGTTGGTAAACAGACCGAAGGTCGCACATACGAATACCTTTCTCGCCTTGCGGCTCTTTAATTCCTTCGCTACATCTAACATGCTCTCGCCAGAGGAGATCATATCATCGATGATCAGGACATCCTTGCCCTCTACGCTGGATCCCAAGAACTCATGAGCAACGATCGGGTTGCGTCCGTTGACGATCCTGGTGTAATCGCGGCGTTTGTAGAACATACCCATGTCGAGTCCCAGCACGTTGGAGAAGAAGACAGCGCGGGACATACCGCCCTCATCCGGGCTGATGACCATCATGTGATCGCTGTCGATCTCCAGCTCTTTCTCATTTTTCAGCAGATATTTGATAAACTGGTAAATCGGCTGAACGGTCTCAAAACCCTTGAGCGGAATTGCGTTCTGGACACGCGGATCGTGTGCGTCAAAGGTAATGATATTCTCAACGCCCATATCTACCAGCTCTTCCAGTGCCAGCGCGCAGTCTAAGGACTCACGGCCGGAGCGCTTATGCTGGCGGCTCTCATACAGGAACGGCATGATTACGTTGATACGGCGTGCCTTTCCGCCTGCTGCCGCAATGACACGTTTCAGATCCTGATAATGATCATCCGGGGACATATGGTTTACCATGCCGCACAGAGAATATGTCTGGCTGTAGTTGCAGACATCCACGATCAGATACAGATCATCGCCGCGCACCGACGCCTTGATCTCGCCCTTTGCCTCGCCGGAACCAAATCTCGGTGTGTTTGCCCCGATGATGTAGGAGTCTCTCTGATAACCTGAAAATGCGATCGACGTCTTGTGCTCGCTCTCGCGCTCATTTCTCCAGTCCACCAGATATTTGTCTACCTTGCCTACCAGTTCCTCACATCCCTTTAATGGAATCAGTCCCAGCGGACCTACCGGTATCGTCTCAATGATTTTCTCTTCGTACAGCATTTTCCATTTTCCTCCAGCCTGTTTACTCTCTGTTAATTCGCTTTTTTTGCATATGTTAGCGCATTCTAACGTCTCTTTTATATCATTATGTCCCTTATAAGTCAACCCATTACCGGTTTTCCAGCTTTTTTCGTATCCGGATATCCTCGCCGTAGAGCGGAATGATCTGATACTGGCTTATGATCCGTGACATGACGCGGTCGGTAAACTCGTCGCGCATCTCATTGACCGGCAGATTGGTGGAAATGATCGTGCCTTTCTTCCGGTTTAAGCGCTCGTTGACCACATAGAAGAGCTGGGAAGTCGTAAACGTATTCACCAGTTCCGTCCCCAGATCGTCGATGATCAGCAGATCGCACTCTAATAAATACTGGGAGCGGTCGCGATCCTCATCGGTCGCATCATTTGCGAAGCGGTCCCTTGAAAATATCTCATACATCTCCACCGCCGGGAGATACACGACGCTGAAACAGCGCTCAATCAGCTCCTTCGCGATGCAGTTGCTTAAAAACGTCTTTCCAAGCCCCGTTTTTCCGGTAAATAAGATATTTCCCTTTTCTTCTTTAAATCCGTCCACATAGCGGTGGCAGAACGCCGTCACCTGCTCCATATACGCGCGGGCAGTCTTGCCGCTACGCGGATCGATCTTCGTGTCATCAAAATAATCATAGGAAAAATGAGAAAAATTCTCCCGCTCCAGCACTTCCCGGATATTCGACTGGGCGTATAACAGATCGATCTCCCGCTGACGGAAACAGTGGCATTTTATGCCGTCTTTGTACCCGGTATCCTTACAGTCCGGACAATTATACTGCATCTCCAGATAGTCCGCCGGATAGCCGTAGGCGCTCATCAGCACCTGGCGCTGCTCTTTCAGGTCTGCGATTGTCCCTCGCAAACGTTTCACCGCGTCCGCATCGCCCGCCAGAAGCTCTTTCGCGCTCTTGACCGCCGCGGCGGCGATCGCGTCGTTCATCTCCCGGACCGCCGGTATTTTCTCATAGACCTCGTCAACCCGCGCGTCCAGCTCATGTTTCTTCTGAAGCTGTGTCCGGTTATAAACACGCATGATCGATTCATACTGCGAATTACTGAGTGCCATCGTCCCCTCCTGTCTTCTGCGCTCCGTTTATCATGCTCCATACCATCTCGTCGTAATCATATCCGTGTTCCTCTAGATTGTGGAACCGGTTGGAAGAACGGCTGCTGCCTGCAGACGCCTGCCGGCGCTTCGCCCCGCCTTCTTCCTTCCGTTTTTTATCTAGCTCTGACACATCCCGGAAGCTCTTGACGCCGGCATTTTTCCAATCCCGCAGGATCTTGTCTGCATAGTCAAACGACGGTTTATGTATCTGCCGGATCGTGCGGCTGCACGCCTCGACGATCAGCTCGCGCGTGAAACCGTACTCCCAGAACCATTTTTCGATAAATTCACTCTCGACCTCCGCCGGACTCCGGTCCGAAAGCCCCATCGCCCGCATAACCGCGAATGAACCCTTCGTGTAGCCCCTGCCGCTCGCTTTCGCCTGTTCCACATCCTTGATGCCGCGCTTATGCCAGCCGAGCGCCACCTTTTCCATATAGCGCAGGCTGGTGTGATGGTTCTGCACGCAGTACTCAATCAGGTATTCCAGCAATTCCCCGGAAAATCCCAGATTCGAATAGAGATTTCCAAGAATCTGGCAGTCCGTCGGTGTGAGCAGCTTATTTAAATACTGCTGGGCAATATAAATGAGCTGCTTAAACGACTCATCCGAGGTCAGGCGTGACATATCGCAGGCTGCGGCTTCCCGCGCGGCAGTTTTTGTAGATGGCGCAAAGGAACCAGCGCCTGCCAGGGATTCCGTTGAAGCAAAAACCGGCGAAATTTGCTGTCCCGGCGTCTCCTGAAACGATCGCTGTGCCTCTTCACCGACTTCCGTTCCCAGCACCCCGGCTCTCTGCCAGTATGCCAGCGCGCGCTGCACGTCCGCCTCCGTGTGGTTGAGCGCGTCCGCGATCTGTCCGATCGAGACTTCCTCCTGCTGGTGGCGGAGCAGGTACAGATATACCTTCACATATTCTCCACTGGCTCCCGCCATATATGTATCAATAAATACGTCCGGAACCGGCGTCGCGCCCACCGCCAGCCGGTTTTTGAATCCTATTCCCATCGTCTAATTTCCCTCTTAGCCATTCTGTGTCCTCACATTTCCTGTTACCATTTATCTATCAGCAGCCTGCGGCTGTGTAAACCATTCAAACTGCTGTATTTTACTTTTATTTTGAAATATTCTCTATTTGTTCCATCCAAATCTTCCTGTTTTCTTACTTTTCCACCGTTTTGATTTTGTTTCCGGACTTTTCCACAATTTTGCTCCGGACAAGACAGTTTTCATCCATTTATCACAGGTTCACTGCGTCTGTTCCTATCATAACATACCTTTTTTTAAAAAGAAATACTCCTAATTATGGTTCGCGGCCGACACTTTTAGACCAATTTTTCCACTATTTTGATTGTGGATAATGTGGATAATGTGGAAAAAGCCTTCAAAAATCCTCAAAAATAACCCTTCCTCCGACAAAATCCTTATTTTATCAACATTTTCGGCATTTCCCCATTTCCGCATTTAGGCGCAAAAAATCCACATAGTTCCTTTACATAATATGTTGAAAACTATGTGGATAATGTGGATAACTATATGTACACTCGGAGTGCATCTATTTCGCAAGGAGGTTTTCCCCTACATTTACAACGTCTCCGGCGCCCATGGTTATCAACAGGTCGCCCTGTGTACAATGTTCCATGACAAATTTTTCTATTTCATCGAACGTCGGCAGATACCATGCTTCTTTTCCTTTTTCTTTTAGAAGTTTCACGATATCCTCTGAGCTGATGCCGAGCGTGTCCGTCTCGCGCGCCGCGTAGATATCCGCCAGAATGACTTTATCTGCCAGTGAGAGCGCCTCGGCAAACTGCGGCAGAAATGCCTTCGTCCGCGTGTAGGTGTGCGGCTGGAAAATGCACCAGAGTGTCTTGTGTGGATAGTTCTGCGCCGTCTTTAAGGTAGCCTCGATCTCATGCGGATGATGCGCATAGTCGTCGATGATGGTAAATCCATTTACCTCACCCTTCTTTTCGAACCGGCGGTTGGTTCCGGTAAAATGTGCCAGTCCCACGCGGATGGCGTCCATGGAGATGCCATTTTCCAAGGAAACAGCGATGGCTGCCAGCGCATTGTATACATTGTGCTCACCTGCCACACCGAGCGTCAGGCGCTCTTTCTTCTCACCGCCGATATAAAGATCGAAGGACGGATGCGCGTAATCGTCATACTGGATATCACCGGCACTGTAATCGTTGCCGCGGCTGTGACCAAAAGTAATAACCTTGCCTTTTGCCGCTTCTATGATCTCCTGATAGTTCTCGATATCGCCGTTGATGACAATCGCGCCCTGAGCCGGTACGCGCTCGGCAAACAGCTTGAAGGAATGACGGATATCCGCCAGATCCTTGAAGAAATCGAGATGGTCTTCTTCTATATTAAGAATGACCGCCATCGTCGGGTAGAAGGATAGGAAGCTGTTGGTATACTCACACGCCTCCGTCACGAAAAATTCCGGTCCGCCGACGCGGATGTTGCCGCCGATCGCCGGAAGGATGCCGCCGACCGAGATCGTCGGGTCATTTTTCGCCTGCAAGAAAATCTCCGTCACCATCGAAGTGGTTGTCGTTTTGCCGTGTGTTCCGGCAATCGCGATCGCATTTTTATAGTTCCGCATCATCTCGCCCAAGAGTTCCGCACGGGTCAGCATCGGGATGCCGCGCCGTTTTACTTCCTGAAATTCCGGGTTATCCGGGTGAATCGCCGCCGTGTAGACTACCACATCGATGCCATCCTGGATATTCTCCGCTTTCTGTCCGATATATACCTTCGCGCCGCGCGCCTCCAGGTTATCGGTCAGCTCCGAACGGTGTGCGTCCGAGCCGGACACAGTGAATCCCTCGTCCATCAAAATCTCTGCCAGTCCGCTCATGCTGATACCGCCGATTCCGATGAAATGGACGGATTCTGGTTTATTAAAATCAATCTGATATACATTCTCACTCATATTTGTGCATTCCTTCCCCGCCGCAGGCGGTTTTTGTTTTCGCAGACGCCATAGAAAAACGATATGGAACCGCGAGGCATTGTGTTTTCACGTCCTTTTAATTTAACTTCTTTTACATGAAATTGTCAATATAAGGCAAAAAAAAATAAAAGATACACGCCAGCCATCGCACTGCGATCCGTCTGTAACATGCATCTTTTATATCATTTAAGTTATGTCTTTTTCTTAGCGTCCCGTTGCCAGACACTTGCCGAACAGCATGGTTTTATAACGGTTTAACGCCGCCAGAAGAATGCTTCCCAGCACACCGATTGCCAGCACCTCGCCGATCCCGACGGTCAGCATCATGAACGGAATCAGATCCTCAGAGCCGTATGCAAAGCGGAGCACCCACGGTACAATGATCGTGTTGGCCAGGATCGGCGGTACACATACTAAAACCTTACTCTTGCGGAGCGCATAGGAGCCGACTGCCCCGATCAGGGTTGCCAGGCTTCCGAATACGATATCCAATCCGGCTGCCCCGCAGAACAGATTGGATAAAAAGCATCCGACAAAGAGTCCCGGGATCGCTGCCGGGGTAAAGAACGGCAGGATGCAGAGTGCTTCCGAAATGCGGAACTGCACCGGTCCGAAGCTGATCGGCTGGAATGCCATCGTCAGCGCTACGTAGATGGCCGCGATCACCGCGCCATACGCCAGAAAATACGTGTTTTTCAGGTTGTTTTCTTTCATATTCAATTCTCCTTTAGTTTTGTTTTACGAGTGGAAGGTCACGAACACTCGATTCATTTTACGCCGGAAATCGGCGGCAGCCCTGTAAGACCTTGTTTTTGCGGGCTTTGCAACGGGTATGAGTATAACATAGAGCAGATAGAAATACAAGTTTTCTTTTCGCTTATCGCCACTGCAAGTTCTGCCACTGGCCACACGGAACACGGGCAAAAATTTTTTCTCTATTTCTCTATCACTCTGCCATAAAAAAGCACTTTCCCTTTCTTTCTATCTCCTGTATAATAGAATCTACATGATTTTGTGCCGGATGCTGCACAGACAGTTGAATCATTCGGGAGATATTGCATTTGCACATTTGACTCAGCTCCCCGACACTCGTCAACCCCATTTCATCATCACAAAGGAAGTATGTATTTTATGAAAGCACTCTATGAACGCTGGACAGCCATCAGCCTGCCTAAACGAATTCTGGGCGGCATGATTCTCGGCGCTGTCCTGGGAATGATGATTCCGCAGGCAGTCGGACTCTCAATCCTTGGAAATCTATTTGTCAACGCATTAAAGGGCATCGCGCCCCTGCTCGTATTTTTCCTTGTTATCAGTTCCCTCTGCCAGGCAAAGCAGAGCCACGGCGGCATCATCCGCACCGTTGTCTGCCTTTACCTGTTCAACACACTGCTCGGCGCTGTGATCGCGGTCGTCGCAAGTAAACTGTTCCCGATCACCCTGACACTTGCACAGGCTGCAGAAGAAACCTCTGCCCCGCAGGGAATCGCAGAAGTTATGCAGACACTTTTATTAAATGTCGTAAGAAATCCGATCACCTCCATCGCAGAGGCAAACTACATCGGTATCCTGGCGTGGGCGGTTCTCTTCGGCGTGGCGATGCGCGGCGCCAGCGAACGCACGAAAGAAATTATGGACAATTTTGCGGCGGCACTGTCCAAGGTTGTTACCTGGATCATCAACTTTGCCCCGTTCGGTATTCTCGGACTTGTGTTTGACACTGTATCCACCAACGGTTTACAGGTATTTACCGAATATGGACGGCTTCTCGCCGTGCTGGTTGGCTCGATGCTGTTTATCTACTTCGTAACCAACCCGATTCTCGTATACTGGTGCATCCGCCAAAACCCGTTCCCGCTGATTTTCAAGTGTCTGAAACGAAGCGCGGTCACCGCCTTCTTTACCCGGAGCTCAGCGGCAAATATCCCGATCAACATGGAAGTCTGCGAGGAAATGGGACTGGACAAAAATACCTACTCTGTTACCATCCCGCTCGGTGCGACCATCAATATGAACGGTGCGGCTGTTACCATCACCGTCATGACGCTGGCCGCAGCCAATACGCTGGGAATTCCGGTGGATATTCCGACCGCCATCATTTTAAGCGTCCTGTCGGCACTTTCCGCCTGCGGCGCATCCGGTGTTGCCGGTGGTTCCCTGCTCTTAATTCCGCTTGCCTGCTCCTTGTTTGGCATCTCCAGCGATGTCGCCATGCAGGTCATCGGTGTCGGATTTATCATCGGCGTGGTGCAGGATTCCGTCGAGACCGCCCTCAACTCCTCCTGCGACCTGCTGCTCTCAGCGGCAGCCCAGTTCCGGGAGTGGAGAAAAGAAGGGCGGGAGATTACCTATTAAAATTATATTATATGCATATTGAAATCAATTTTTCCATATGCTATAATGCCAATAGGCAAACGAATGACAGTACTCACAGAGTACACAAAAAGCCCCCAGTGTGTGCTGACACCGGGGGCTCGCCTTTTTTGAAAAAGGAGGCTTAAACCTTTGCTACCTACTCATCTCCATCCAGCCACTTACAAATATAGTAAGCCACAATGCTGGCTATCACAGAGAGCACGAATGACAGTATTCCTCCCACACAGTACACCCCCTTTCCGCACCTGTCTAGGGGTGGTAGCTGTATCAGTATAACACAGAAATTAATCACTCGCACTATATTTGTGCTTCTGCATCTTTTCTAATTGCATTTTAAAAGCGGCTTGATTTTTTCCAGCCGCTTTTATCTTATTTATTCTTCTTATAGATAATCCACAACCCCCGCAATAACAATTCATCATCTAATTCTATCTGATGCCGACACAGCGGAATGATTTTTCTGGCAAGACCGCCGGTGGCTACAACGGTGGCTTTCTGGCCGAGTTCCTCTTCAATCCGGTCTACCATGCCGTCGATGCAGGACGCATTGCCATAGAGAGCGCCGCTCTGCATACATTCAACCGTATTCTTGCCGATCAGGCGCTTGGGCGGATCAAGGCTGATGCGCGGAAGCTGGGCGGTCCGGCTGGTCAGGGAATTCATCGATACACCTATTCCCGGCAGAATCATGCCGCCGATGTACTGCTTATTCTCATTCACCACACAGATGGTGGTTGCCGTTCCCATATCGATCAGAATGAGCGGCACCGGATACCGGTTGATTCCCGCGACGGCACCGACGATCAGATCGGTACCGACGGAGGACGGATTGTCCATCAGCACTTCCAGACCGATATTCATATCCACATTGACGACCAGCGCTTCCTGCCCCGTCACCTTGCGGATCGCCTCCCGCATCAGGGATGTAACCGGCGGTACTACCGAACCGATGATCGCGCCGGTGATCTCACTTACCTTGATTTCCCGCAGCTCCAGCACCATTTTCAGGGAAATCGCATAGTCAAGCTCTGTTTTCCCACTGTCTGTCGCCATCCGCTCGGTAAAGAGGATTTCCCCATCCGCAATACAACCGAGAACCACATTCGTATTTCCGATATCCAATGCCAAAATCATACTGTCTTACCCCCTGCTTTTTTCCAGAGCCGGTACAAATTTTGCCCGATAAAGCGCTGCACCGACTGCACCGGTGATGATTGTGGACGATACCATCTCGCATACTGCATTGATTCCTACGAAACCGCATACGAACAGGATGATATTTTTTCCGCCGATCAGCCCCTGCATATATTCGGTATTGCCAAACAGGACGACTAAAGCCGTCATAAAGAAAACTGTATTTAAAAACGCGGAACAGAATCCGGTTACCAGACTTGCCATGTAGGCATCGGTTCTGCGGCGTACAAACTGGAAAATGTAGCCTAACAGAAGACCATCCAGCATACGCGGAACGAATCTCTGTACAAATGCCAGAAACGGGTTAATGCTGAAAAGCATCGCACCCATCGCACTGCTGCCGCCGATGCCGATGCACTGTAAAAAGCTGGTCATGCCGAAGACTGCACCGATCGCTGCGCCGCCTGCCGGTCCCAGCGTGATCGCCGCGATCGCAACCGGGATCACATTAAATGTAATCGCCAGCGGTCCAATATTCAGATATCCGAGGGGGGTGTACGCCATCAGCAGAAGAATGCCGGTCATAAGACCTAAGATGACAAGTTTAGATGTGTTGTTTGTTGTGTTCATGAAATTTTCCTCCTTGTTATTATTCCCGCTCGAAAAACCTGCTGCACCTTCTGTTCACCAGACTGCCGCTTACCTGCGCCAATATCATGTGCATAAAATCCTTACAAATTCCGTTCTTTCCGGCGATACCATCCAGAAAAGCCGCGAGCCAGGGCATTTTAATTCCCCGTCTCTTCCGGTATGATTCTCCATCTCAGATACAGATCCGTATGCAGATACGCACATTCCGGCAGAAGTTTCTTTCTTCTACCCTTTCCGCGGATTTGCTGCCAGCACGTTCGGTGCCTGTTTTCTATGGGATACAATACAACTGCTGCCGCCTGCCCCTGTTCACATCCAGTGAAAACCAGGCCAGTCAGCAGACACTTTCACACTATATCACATCACTTTTCAACATACAACCAACAATTCTACCAGAATATGTACTGTTTTTTATTGTCTTTTCACAAAATACAGGTTTCTTTCCTCTCCTGTTATGTGTGCTTACCAAAAAATCTGGCAGAGAACGGAAGCCAAAAAGGGTTTACAATTTTTCCTCCAGATGCTATGCTGTTCGAAAATGACCCAGAAAACCAGAGTACAAACCGAAAGGATATATATTATGTTAACTGGAAAAACGATTATTTTGGGAGTAACCGGCGGAATCGCCGCATACAAGGCGGCGAACCTTGCCAGCCTTTTAAAGAAACAGCACGCGGATGTACACGTGATTATGACTAAAAATGCGATGGAATTTATCACACCGCTTACCTTTGAGACCCTGACCGTCAATAAGTGCCTGACCGACACCTTTGACCGGAATTTTAAATTTGAAGTGGGACACATCGAGCTGGCGAAAAAAGCCGATCTCGCGATCATCGCCCCGGCGACCGCCAATGTCTGCGCCAAGCTGGCACACGGACTTGCCGACGATATGCTGACGACCACACTCTTAGCCTGCCAGTGCCCGCGCATCATGCACCGGCAATGAACACACGGATGTATGAGAATCCTATTACCCAAGATAATCTCCGCCTGTTAGAACATTACGGCTTTACCATCATCGAACCGGCAAGCGGTCTGCTCGCCTGCGGCGATTCCGGAAAGGGCAAATTCCCGGATGAGGGGCTGATCCTGGAATATATTCTCCGCGCGATCGCCTACCCGAAGGATCTCGCTGGAAAGAAGATCCTTGTGACCGCCGGTCCGACCCAGGAAGCGGTCGATCCGGTGCGCTACCTCACGAACCATTCGACCGGAAAAATGGGCTATGCGCTGGCACGGATGGCGATGCTGCGCGGCGCCGATGTGACACTCGTCACCGGCGAAACTTCACTGACTCCGCCTCCATTTGTCAATACTGTCCACATCAAAAGCGCACACGACCTCTTTGAGGCAGTCACCTCCCGGAGTGAGGAACAGGACATTATCATCAAGGCGGCAGCCGTCGCTGACTACCGTCCGGCAGTCGTTTCTGATGAAAAGGTCAAGAAATCCGACGGCGATCTGAGCCTGGCGCTGGAGCGCACTGAGGACACTTTAAGCTACCTCGGCGCACACAAACGTCCGGGACAGCTGCTCTGCGGCTTCGCGATGGAGACCTCCCAGCTCGAGGAACGCGCACGCGGCAAGCTGGAACGCAAAAATCTGGATCTGATCGCTGCCAACAACTTAAAGGTAGCCGGCGCCGGATTCGGCACCGATACAAACGTCATCACGCTGATCGATAAGCAGCAGACCCGCCATCTGGAGCAGATGAGTAAGGAAGCGGCGGCGATGGAAATATTGACGGTTTTACGCGATATGATGAAATAAATTTTGATTGAAATAGATAGAGAAAGAGGAAGCAACCGAGGTTGATGGACGGATGCCTCCTCTTTCATTGAATATGGAATATATCATAAGCATTATTTTTAGAATGTGGCTATTTAAAACGAATCCGCCATACTCCTATGATCAAGATAATTTCACAAAGCAATCGCAATACTTTCGTGATTCGATAAGCCGTATCCTCTTTTATCTCTGGACTCTCCTGCAAGTATTTGCATTCAATAAAAGCCCTTGCCGCAATTTCTCCAAAAACTGCCAGCGCTAAAAATAAAGAAAAGCCTGCCATGCCTTTTGCATAACTGTACAATGACAATAAGAATAAAATAGAGACGCCTAAATTGTATAATGTCAGCCAGAATTTTTTCTTCATATCGATCACCTCTCGATTCAATCCAAGTGTAACAGAGTCTTTTATTAAGCAAAAATGTTCTAATGACGAGGCCATACTCCTACCACCAAAATAAGACCACAAAGATATCCGAGTGTTTTTGCGATCCGATAGGTTTTATCCTTTTTGATTTCCGGATTCTCTCGTAAAAATTTCCATTCAAATTTTGCCTCTATAATACTTGCTGCCAATACCGGTATCGCTAAACATAAGGTCACCGTTGTCAAGCCTTGAAGAGACGTGTACAGTAACAATAAAAGTACCACCGAACCGCCTAAATGGTATAATATCAGCCAGAATTTTTTCTTCATATCGATCACCTCTCGATTCACTATCCTGACAGGGCTGAAATCTCACAAAACAGCAACCTCTCTTTATTTTTGCAAAACCAGACATGTCTCTTATTTATTCTAATAATATCAGATTTATGTTCCAAAATATATAGACATTTTCTTACAAAATAGTTACAAAAATAACTCTACCAAAATGGAAGCAACGGTGTACAAGGGGTACAAACAAGATTAAAAAGAAAAGATAGATTTGAAAGTAAGTAGAGTGGGATAATCCAGAAGTTAGAGCTTAGATTTTCCACTCTACTTGAACGTGGTCGCTAGTTGCGCTGATTGAAATAATCAGGCCGTCAACGGCTTTCCTTTTGTCGTCAAATTCAATGCTGTCCCAATGGTCGAGGTAATAAGAGAGTTCCTGCTCCTTTTGGGGTGACATTGTTTCAATGGACATTTCCGCAATCTCCTTTGAAATGGTCTGGCGGCGAGTGTCCAGTTCTTCAATTTTTTTGTTAGCATAGGCAAGAAGTGTTGCGTTGGCTCCGGTTAGCGTATCAAGTAGTTTTTCAATCTCGGCTTCAACTTGCGCCAGTTCAATTTGATGGGCGGTCAGTTTGGGATTGACTTTTTCCTCCCGGCTATGGCGGACTTGAAAATTTTTAAATCTCGCCCGCATAGCACTGAAAATAAATTCCTCAAATTCAGATTTACGGATTTTACCACAGCCCGGGCAGCCTTTATTTTCAGTCCGTTTACTACAGCGAAAATAGCCTTCGCTGTTCGGAACGTGTGTTGCCTTTAAGGCATATCCGCAACACCCGCATTTAACTTTTCCGGCAAGCCATGTATTTTTCGGCTTACGTCCTTGTTGAAAACTCTTATTTGTCATTAGCTTCTTCCTGCATTTCAGCCATACATCAGACGGTATGAGCGCTTCATGTGGAGCGATTACAAGTATCTGGTCTTTCAGGCTCCTGTCTTTATCCTCCTTCACGTCCCGGCCCTGATAGAGATAACAGCCATTGGTTCCGGCAAAATCGGAAGCGTCATTGACAATAGCCGCCCCCTGGCTTTTAAAAAATTCGTAGAGTTCTAAATCTGCTTGTGCGTAAACAGGATTTCTTAAAAGCTGTGAAATAAAGGTACGGAATAGCGATTTACCGTAAACTTTGATGTTCTGTTCCTCAAAGTACCGTGTAATGTCACCAAAAGACGTTTCCGGCTCGGAATACATTTCAAACATGAGCTTTACATATTGGGAAGTTTCGGGGTCTGCCACCATCTTTTTTGTGCGGATACCTTCAACCACTGTCGGCTCCAACTGATAACCATAGGGGGCCTGTCCGCTCATGTGAAAACCTTTCAGGCACCGGGAGTAGTAAGCGTCCGTGACGCGTTTCTGGATTGTCTCACGTTCAAGCTGTGCGAATACGATACAAATATTCAGCATGGCCCGCCCCATTGGGGTTGAGGTGTCGAACTTTTCTGTGGACGAAACAAACTCCACGTCATATTCCTGGAACAGCTCCATCATGTTTGCAAAGTCCAGAATGGAACGGCTGATTCTGTCCAGCTTATAAACGATTACCCGCCGCACCCGGCCCTTTCGGATTTCTCCTAACAGCTTTTGAAACTCCGGCCTGTCCGTATTCTTCCCGGAATAGCCTTTATCCTTGAATACTTTACAGCTTCCGCCTTTCAGCTCATACTTACAAAAATCAATCTGGCTTTCAATGCTGATACTGTCCTTACGGTCTACCGACTGTCTCGCGTATATACAATCTTCTCTGATAATGTCCATATTGGGCTCCTTCCGTATGGAATGGAGCTACCAACCTTACAATTATATTATACCATAGGCAGCCCCGGACAACAATGTTGCGGTTGATTAGTAAAATCTGTCCGTGTATTTACTGAACACATCATATAAGTGATTTTCGATTTCTCTTTTTCGCTTGTTCTTTTCATCCGGGGATAGTACCGGAATTAGATTTTCCAATACGATAAGTTTCCCTTGAAAATATACGGATTGTTTTTCGCTTTGGTATGTAACAGATTGAACCATCGAAAACCTCCACTTTTCAGTACGGATGAACAGCGGCCAGCTTCCCTCTTGTCTGCTGGGGAAACCTAAAAAAGCGGCTCCCTGGAAGGAACTGCCCTTTGAGCTTTCCCCAGCCTCGGGCCACGTTGGCCCGAAGCTAATAATCGCCGTTATAATATTTCTGTTCAGCCTCGTTGAGTGTGTATAAGTCAAACACTCCATAAAGCTGATTTACTACACGGCTAATATCTTTATGGGTGAATCCACAGTCCTGCATGGCCATAATCACATAGCCCCGGCAGGCGTCATTACTCCATATATTCAGCGTTAATTCTGGACTAGATATATTTTCCTTCATAAAATTCTCCTGTTCATAGAAAAATATGGGCCCAGCCAGAACGGTTGCCCTATCATCAGACAGTAATAGAGGAAGGGCCCCACAGGTTAGAAAGTTTTTTCAGATAGACCGGACGGACAGTTGGCTTTTTGTCCCATAGCATTTCAGCTCTCCCCATTCTGATGGCAAGGCGATCTCATTACCTGCGACGGCTCACGGTTCGCAACACCGCTGCACGCTCGGATTGTGACTAATCGCAAGTATCCGGGTTTTGTGTTTTGTCCGGCAGACCTGCACAGTCTGCCTACGGCATGGGCCTGGTCGCTCTCTCTAGTGTAAAAATAGAGGTCATGGCGGGCCTGTCACTGGACACAAGCACCCTTCGTATCCGTCTATCTTTTATTCAGTTTTCAATCTGCGTGAGGCGTGTCCCGCTTCGGGCCAATGTGGCCCGAGGCTTTGACTGCCTCTCATAAGCCATTTCATTTTTGAGGCGAAATCGGTACACCTTATAAAAATTTTTTTAAAATTTTTTCCAAGTTCCGAAGGCCGCGCTCAATGGCGAGCCGCACGACCTTTTCATCCACACCCTCGGCCCGGGCAATGTCTTGTTTCGTCAAGCCGAGAATGAAATGAGCGTAAATGCGCTTTGCCTGTTTGTCGGGCAGTCGTGAGATGGCGGTATAGAGTTCTTGTATCGTCACTTTACGCTCATACAGTTCATAGGGAGAGAACGCAACGAAAAGCGCCTCATGCTCAATTCCATCATTCCGATCCAGGGAGTAATAGGCTTTGTGCCGGTATGTACGCAGACGGTAAGCGGCTTCCTTCCGGTCAAACTCCTTGAACATTTCAACAACATCTTCTGGTACTTCCATAAAGTAGTCTGACGTATAAAAAGGGTAATAGTCCCGTAAATTTATAATAGCCATATTGAACCTCCGCTTTGTTTTGTGATGGATGGACAACAAAACAGAAGCGGCGGGGAGCGTATATGTAGGCTGAAATTTCTGAAATTTTCAAAAAATAACAGTGAAAAATCTATAAAATAGTAAAGATGGCTACTCGTTCTAAAAAAGCCTCGACAGCTTATCTCAAGACTGGCTCTGTTTCGATAGCAAATCCTGAAATAAGGTGTCGAACATAAAAAAAGCTCAAACAAATAACAGCTTGTTTGAGCCTTAAAAAAGTTTAAATTGGAATAAAACTCCTCCCATCTAGGAGGAGGTAAAGCAAAAGGGGCGTTGCTTCATCTATTTTTTCTCAATAATCTAACTCATGTTATTAGCAACCTCCGCGTAAAAATCTCGTAGTTCTTTTATTATCATATAATGTATTTTTTGCAAAATTTGTCGTAGATAGGAGGCAAAAATAAAAAAATAGAGTAGAGGATATGTTAATGGTTAACGTACCTCTACTCTATCTAATTGTTACTAAAAATTTTCTTTTAAAAAGGTTGTTACAAAACAGACTCAATTTACTATATATAGTATATGTCAATTATTAAATCTACCATATACAGAACATTACTTTTCTCTTTGCAACAACCCTTTTAAATTGTATAATTGCTTTCACTTAATCAGCATTATTTTTTATCTGATTGAATAGCCATCCTATAATTCGAGCTATACAGTATAAAACACCAAGTCCAAGGACGGAGCATACAACTAGAAAAAATATAGACATTGCCGACATATTTACATCAACACCTTTTTGAATAGGACTCTACTTATATTATTCTTAATTTAATACGGTAGAAACTTCTCCATTAAAAACTTCCGTTCTTAAAGCGAAAGAAAGTGTTCCTACTCCGCCGACTACATTTGCTCTCATAGAGCCAGTCACTTCGGCCGCTTTGCTTGAGGTAGATGTTGCACGGCCAATGGCTAAACTTTCATCTTCAACCGTTCCGCCAACACAGTAGGTATTTAAATCACGTGCATTAGAAATTTTCCACTGGCTACCACTCTTTGATAAGTCAAATCTGTAATCCATACCTGCGACACCCCAAAATGCATCCGATTTCCACGTTCCTTCAGTAGCAGGATCACGAGTTAAAGGAGGCGTATAGCTAAGTGTCACTGTTACCGGCTGACCGTCCTTCTCGAAATGTAATGTTTCCGAATAGGGCTGGCTTTCGTCAAAATTATTCAGATCGACACTGAATGTTTGTCTCTGTTCTGGAGAATCAGCAGCAAGAGCACTAAATGCGCTACCAACTACCATGAGACTCAGCGCTACCAACAGACCCAATGCCTTTTTCAAACCTTTCTTCATAAATGACCTCCTTGAGACTTTACCATAGTAACAAACTCAGATTTTTTAGCGCCCACCATTATGTAAGGCACTATTCTCTCAAATTCTCCTCCTCTATAGCCCCAATGGTATCCCTCCCTTTACTAATCGGTTATGAGCTTTTTATAACTAACTGTAGTATACCACAGAATCCCTATATATGCAATATAATCTAAAAATGGTAAATAAAACTTAATAAATTGTTAATTATCAACATATATCGTATATTTTTCTGATATAAAAACCGGGTATTCAAGTTTTGTGTTTTGATGTTTGAGTTAAAACGATAAAAAGAAAGAGAACTTGTTGATATAAAAAAAATATCATTCTTTTTGCATAAACATATAAAAACTCGAAAAGCGATTGATAAATCACCGAAAATTTGTGGCGAATTTTCTTAATATAGATATTTTAAGGAGGTATTGCGTAAAACAATAGATGTTGTATAAACTCAATAATCTTTTTTGCAGTATATTGCTAAATAGCTAAATGGCAAGCAATGCCTCTGTGGCCACAAGTGGCACAAAGGCTGCTTGTTGGGGCTCGCCCCAAACCCATATCTTCGGGCCAACATGGCCCGAAGTGTCAGCGTCGCTTTGCTCCTTATTTTCATAACCTTAACGCTCCTTTTCCTGCTTTCTTCCCGGCTCGGTGTAGCCCATCAGAGTGTCAATGTTCGCCTTGATTGTGACGATCTCCTGCATATCCCGTCGTGCCTTCTGGTATTCTCCATAGAGCTGTTTTTTCTTTGCTGTGAGCTTACGGCCTTCTTCCTTCAGCACATCCATTTTGGGGAGCTTTGCCCCGCCCAGCAGAGAGCGCATTTCCGCTTGTGCAACCCGGTACAGTTCAAGGTCGGCCTCATGCTCCGCAAGGAATTTCCTGCTGTACTTCGTCGCCTTATACTGCTCAAAGACTGGGCGGGTTTTGGCATACTGAACCGTTGCAGCCTTTAGCCCGGCATTGGTTTTCATAGCCTGTTCCGTCTGCTTGACCTGCTCGGAAATAGCATGGAAACGGTCTGCCGCCTCGGTGGCTTTCTGCGCCAACTGCTCATAATCGGTCAGGTTATTGTCCTGTATATAGGCAAGAGCGGCGGCCATCTGCTTAATGTTAAATACCTTCGCCCAGCGTTCATATCCAGGCCCCTTACCGGCAGCCAGCTTTGCTTGAATATCCACCGCCAGACTGATTTTCCGTTCCGAGCGCCCGGGGCGTTTTTCTTTGCCCTCAATGGCAGACAGAACATCTTGCAAGTCGTAGCCGTCTCCCAGCGTGGAAGCCCGCAGACGGGTAAAGCGTTCCTGTCCCTGCCCGGTCAGCCGGAAACTGATACCGCCGCCCCGAACCGTCTTGACCTCATATCCGGCCCGCTTCATCAGATTGAGAAATTCGTCCAGATCAGCGGGGCGTTCCGCCAGCGCAGTATCAATGGCAAGGCGCAGTCTGTCCTGATAGGAAAGCGGCCCTTTTCGTTCTTTCTGCCATTCTCCATAATTCCGATACTTGCCCTTGCTCCGGGGCTTCGGGTTCTCTACAATGGACAGCCCGTTTTCAAGGCACAGCCTGTCAGAGAGCCGCCGGAGGGCGAAGCTGGAGCCCCAAAAGTTTCGGAATTTCCGGGTGCAGTCAAGGGTGGTGGAGTTGTAATAAATGTGACAATGGATGTGCTGCTTATCGGTGTGCGTGGTAACGATAAAAGCGTGCCGCCCCTTTGTCCAGCGCATAGCCAGCTCATAGCCGATACGGTTCGCCTCCTTCGGGGTGATCTCGCCCGGATAGAAGGATTGTCGTATCTGATAGCACAGCACATCATTTTCTTTTTTCTGTTCCCGGCCCGTCATAGCGGCATAGCTGGCTTTTGCCAAAAGGAACTCGTCCGCCACGGTGGCCGGATCACATTCATAAGCGGAGATATACTTTCCTCTTTCTGTTTTCTCCGGGTCCTTGCCATAGTCCAGACAATCCCGGATTGCCTCGGCAATCGTTTCGCCTTCGCCCGCATGGCGCTGCAACAAAGTTGTGGTAGCCAGAAATCATCCCTCCTTTCCATGAGAAAAGGGCGGCCCATCCAGACCGCCCCGACTTCGGGCCAACATGGCCCGAGGCTGTTTAACTTGCCAGAAACCGGTACAGAGCGGATTTGCCTCCGTCCAGCGCCCAAAGAAGGGAGCCCGCCGCCGCTTGCAGTCCATACGGCGAAAGAAGGAAAGCGAGAAACAGAAATACAATCCCGCCTATGGGCGTCGGCGTGAAAAAGAGAGCGACACCCAGCACCACCAGAATCACAGAGGCAATCGTCAGCAGGACGGCACAAATATCAAACAGGAATACCAGCAGAGCCGCCAGAAGGGACAACGCTAAAGCAAAGGGAGCAACCAATATTTTCAGCAGTATCTTCATCTCCAAAACCTCCTTTATCTATCCTTCCTACCTCTATTTTATCATGCCTGCCCGGGGACATAAATGTTGCGAAAGATTAGTGAATCCTGTCCCAAACCTTCGGGCCATGATGGCCCGAAAACAGAAAAAGCAGGACACATTCATGTCCTGCCAAATTTCTGCTATTCTGTTTCCTGCTGCGGGCAATCGGGAACTGTCAGCAGCGAAGTGTCGATAACAATATCCTCTGCTGGTTTCAAGAGCTCTGTCAAATCGTGCTGCCGTCCCACGTTGGTCACATCAATTTTATTCACGCATATTCCAATCCACGGAAACTGTCTGCTTAATTCATCCATCAAGTCGTATATATCAGCAGTTGCCAGCTTATCATCCGATATGTAGCCGGAGCCTTGACGGTGAGAAAAACGATGCCGTTTGAAGAACCGGCGCAAGTCGTCATACGCCTGCCGGTAATTGGCTCCGGGGTAATGCTCTTTTAATTGATGGGTGTCCAGATCAAAATTTAAGGCTTTGAAATATTTTCTCTCCAAAACTCAAGCCCTCATTGCTGTTTTTTCCTGATAGTGGGTCAACAGATCTTCTTCATTGAAATCATCTGGACTGTCAGAATCGTCACTGTCACAAAGACGCCACACAGAAACATTATCCATGAACCATGTCTGCCGCTTCAAGGTATTGACGATCCGGCCGAACAGACTAAAATCCCTCGCTCTGCCGCAGTCACGGAATACCAAAGCGCCGGAACCATCCTCCATACGGGGAAGGCCCACGGTTTGGAATGTATGATTGATTGTGTTGTAAATGCCATCCAGCCGGTACTTATTTTCGGCTGTGATTTTATCATCATTCATGCGAATAACCATTTTCAGCATGGTATCAGCCTCCCTTCTTGAATTATTATATCATTATAGAGCTGGTTCTACAATCTTGAAAATCTGAATTTTTTATGACGGGCTTCGGGTCATGCTGGCCCGAAGTGGTAAAAAAAGAGCAGGGCGGCAAGCCCCACAACGGAAGCCTGCCGCCCTCGTCTTACTTTGCCACCAGCTCGGAAAGCTCCCGCAGCACTTTTGACACCTCGCCCCACAGCTTTTCATAGTCCCGCTTCAATCCGTCGATTTCCTCCGGGTACACGCCATAGGTGTGTGCGTGTACGGCGACCTGATTGAGATTGTTGGAACAGCGCCGTTGCAGAGAGATCAATTCTTTTACGGGCGCAAGGTCGATGTGCAGGATATACCCGTTCAGAGCCATTTTCCGTACATAGGCCCCGGCGTTGGAAATGCCCGCCTCGGCCATCCGTTCATGGATGGCTGCCAGCTCGTCCGGCGTTACCATGACGTGCAGATGGACATTCCGCTTGCGGTTCTCCATCATCGTTCCAGCTCCCGGCCTTTCCGGCGCTTTTTGGGTTCCTTTACCTTATCCAGCGGTTTTGCGTCCAGCTCCGGGGGCGTGGGTTGGATGGGCGTGTTGTTGGGTACGCCGTCAATCATGTTGCAGTTCTGCTCCGTGGAGAGCTCGGCGGTTTTCAGATAGTTGTCTTTTTCGTGCATGGCGATCCTCCTTTATCGTTCCTCATGGTTTTTATGGCTCCGCTTCTGGCCGGGCTCCTTCGGGGGTTCCTGCCCTCTGGTTCCTTCTTTGAGCCGGGCGGTAATGGATGAGCGCACCCGGTCAGGATTGCCCGGTGCTGGTTTCAGTTCATAATCCTCCATTTGCTTTTCGGTCAGCGGCTTTGTGTAGGTCAGTTCGCCCCATGCCATCAGCCTGCCGTCTGCCACAGGACGCCGCCTGTCATCGTCGTAGTTGACAATGGAAAGAGGCTGGTTATCCGGCGGCTTCGGGTAAGTTCCTATGTCCACGGGCCGCTGGGTGGAATAATAGCGGTAAACGCCTTCCGGTCCCAGCTCGGTATGCTTGACCGCCGCATGGTAAAGCTGCTGATAATCGTCCACCCGGCGGTCAAAATCCCGCTGCGCCCATGCCTGGCTGTTTCCATAGCGGCCCCAGTAGTAATCCCGATGGCCGTTTTCCCCCTCGGTAAACTGCCAGGTCACAAAGGGGCTCGGCGCTCCCGGATTATGCCCAAGCGCAAAGCCGTGTCCAGTTTCAAAGGTGGCAGCTTTCAAAATCACATATCCTTGTACTGTCTCCAAGAGATCCCTCCTTTCTGTGCCTCGGGCCAACATGACCCGAAGTGCTGGATGTTACGAAATAAGAGGGCAGACCGGGGAGGAATGTAATAAGATATTCCCACCCCGGAAACACCCTCAAAAAAGCCCGGAATGTCAAGCCTTTGGAGGCGGCAAATCGTAACAGCCGCCCGGCCTTTTCTCCCGCATTTTCCTCATGCGTTCCCGGCTTTTCCGGCGGTTCCCTTCGGCCTTGCAGGCGTCGGAACAGTAGGCTTGACGCCCCTCGGGCAAAAACGCCTTTCCGCAGACCGCACAGGCCCGCAGCTCCGGGGAGATGCCTTCCGTTGTCAGCGACGCTTGAAGCTCCGGGTTAAGAGGCAGGACAGCCTCACGGAAATAACGGCAGTACGCCCCTGTCCAGCACTTGTGCAGCATATAGCAGGCACAGTCAAGAGGAAGGCACAGGCCGCTTTCCCGGTCATAGTTGGCGCACATCCCCGTGACCAGAGTGCGGATTTTCTTCTTCTCGTCACGGGTCAGCTCCCGGGCGTCCATTTATGACTTCGGGCCACGATGGCCCGAAGGGCGGGGCTCCACGATCAGCGCCCGGAACTTCTTCCGGCACTGTTTTTTCTTTCCTTTGCACTCCTTGTAGTAACGGCATCCCTTACAAGGATCGTCATTGTCCCAGCCGGGGTGCGGTACTTCCTTCATCATTCGTTCAAAAGGGCTGCTTGTAAAATTCATTCTCATTCCTCCGTATCTTCCTCCCACGGCGGGGTATCTTCGTCCTCGGGTTCCTCTGCGATCTCCTCCAGCTCCCCGTCCTCATATTCGCAGTAATCATCCTCCAAATCCGGGGCCTCATGCTTCGGCTTGTAAATCTTGAAATAGTAACCAATCCCACCGCCGGCCAGCACCACCGCACCGATCAGGAGCAGAGAGAGAAGGGGGCTGTCCTTTTTCTCCGGCTCGGGTTCCGGTACTTCCTCCACAGGTTCGGTGGGCTTTGGCTCTGGCTCCGGGGTCACTTCTTGGGGCGGTTCCTTACCCTGTTCGGCAAGAGGCAGAAGGTCGTCTGTGGTAACGGTATTGAGGAAATAGACGTTCTCGCTGGTTTTCTGTTTGTCGATCACCAGATAAAACACGCTCTCGTCTGCGGTGGTGATGGTGTAGAACTCTTTACCGTCCTCGTCGGTGGCGTTGTCCACCACGGTTCCCGTCCCGTCCGGGGTAAAGGGGTTCTGGGTTTCCGGCTCCGCTTCGGTTTCCACCGGGGCGGGAGCTGTCTCCGGCTGCGGCTCGCTGCTCTGGGCGTAGGCCGGGACCGTAAAGATCAGGCAACACAAAAGGCTGGCAGCCATCGCCGCCAGCCTGCGGTATTTAGTTTTCTTCATGGGCTGTGTCCTCCTTTTCGGGTGCCTCCGGCTTCGGGTCAGTATGGCCCGAAGCGGTAAGGCTGTTTTTGGGGTCATTCAAAAAAGCCATAAGCTGGGCGGGGGTCAGTTTGAGCGAGCGCACCGCCTGCACGATCTGGCTGTTTTCTTCCTCCTGTTTCTGCTTTTCCAGCTCCCGGATTTTGGCCTGCCACTCGGCTGCCTTCTCCCGGGCTTTTTCCAGTTCCTTATCGAGCTTGTCGATCTTGTTCATGCAAGGACTCCTTTCCTCTGGCTCACAAACGCCCGAAGGCATAGAAATGTGTCTGCCAGTAGCTTGAATTGATGTTTGCGTATTGGATGGGCGAACCACAATGAAGCATCATCCCGTCGCCCACATAAATCCCCACATGGGACACAGGGCCGGGGCTGTCATAGGTTCCCGTGAAAAAGATAATGTCGCCGGGCTTTGCCTCGGAGGGAGAAATGATAGCGCACTGGTTGTAAATGCCCTGCGCCGTGGTACGGGGCAGGTTGTGGACGCCGCTGGCCGTGTACACCCAGCAGACAAAGCCCGAACAGTCAAAGGAGGTGGACGGGCTGGAGCCGCCCCACACATAGGGCCAGCCGATATACTTTGTGGCTTCTTCCATGAGCGCCGCAAAAGCCGGGTCATCCAGCGCCTCGCCGGGTATCTCATAGCTGGGGCCGGTATCTTCGCCGCCGTTGTAAATCCCTTCCCACAGATAGGGCTTGTTGCCTTTGAGCTGCTGCATAACGGTGTAGATTTCCCGCTGCTGTTCGTTAAGCCTCGGCAGGATCACGGCAGGCAGCGTCTTGTTTGTGAGGGTCACATTTAAGATGTAATACTCATAGGGGACTTCCTCGGTGGTGGTTTCCCCTGTCTCCGGGTCGGTGCTGGTTTCGGTGCGGTAGCGTATCTCGACTTCCTCCGTCAAGGTCAGTTCATACTGTGCCTCAAAGATCTCCCGCAGCTCGTCCTGCACCTGTTCCCGGAAATACACATGGTACTTTGCCGAGAGATAGGACGCCAGCTCATAGGGGTTATGGCCGATCTCGTCCACGGAATAGCGGTACTCGTCATAGCCGGGATGGGTGCTTTCGATGTTTGCCACCGTCTGCGCCAGCTCGTTTTCCAGCGCCGTGTAGTCCTCGTCTACGCCCAGCAGGTCCGTATCCTCCGAGGCGTAGGAGGTGCCGGATAACGCATTGGCAAGGCCGCTGCCAAGCGTGGGGAAGATGGAGCTTACCGCCGACACAAGAAAACAGAGCAGCAACAGCAGGAGCAGGACCAGCACCGCCACGGGATGACGGGTCACAAACTGCGCCGCCCGCCGGGTCGCAGTTCCCGAAGCGGCAGCGGTTTTCTTTGCGGCCTTTGCGCCCTGTTTTGCAGCCGCCTTTGCTTCTTTGGAATACCGGCGTTTCAGTTTCCATTTCTGCTGCACACGGGAAAGCGGATTGCTGGCAAGCTCCGGGTGCTCGGAGGCCATCTTCTGAAAATCCATATTGGCCCGGGCTTTTATGTCCTTCCGTTCCCACTTTGCCACCTTCCGGGCCGGGTGTTCCTGCCAGCGGCGTTTGGCATACCGGGTCAGTTTCCGGGCTCCGGCCTCGGCCACAAGTTCCGACTTATGGGCTCCTTCCACACCCACATTTTCATGCTCGACTTCGTGGATCTTGTTGTGGACATAGAACCATGCTTCTGTACGGGCTCCCCGGACTGCCTTTTTTGCAAGCCCCGGCGGTTTCTTCGCTGCCCGTTTTGCCTCGGTCTTGTCCAGTTTCTCCCGAGCCTTTCCCAGCTTTTTCCCGGCGTGTTCCGCTTTTGCCTGTGCTTTCTGGTACTTGTCCTTTTTGCTCCCGGCATTCTCTGCGGAGCCTCCGGCTCCTGTGCCTTGCTGGTATCCTGCGGCCCGCCCGCTTCATCCTCCTGCCTCATGCGGTCAGAGGGACGGCTTTTGCGGCTGTCCTCTTGAAACTTGCCGCTTTTGGACTTCGGGCCATCGTGGCCCGAAGGGCTGTCCTGCCCGGTATCCTCGTCCTCAAACCGCAGGCGTCGGGATGGTGCAGGGGAAGGCCCTTCCCGTTCCGCCGGTCCGGGGCGATTGCCCCCGGTATCCTCCGTCGGCCCCGGCCTTTGAAACTCCGTTTGTCCGGTTTCTTTCCGATGATGTATCCCTCCTTTCCAAACCTCGGGCCAGCATGGCCCGAAGTGTGTTATGCCCGGTTCATTTCCTGTTTTTTGTCCTCCGGGCGGGTGGTCATAATGGCGTACAGCTCGGTGTTCTGCGGGAAGCGGTCAACAAACGGGATGGTGGTGTTCCCGAAGAACAGCAGCCCTTCGCCGGAATTGGTATGGGTCACATAGGAAAGCTGGTGGGGGCTGATCCCAAGCTGTTTGGCTAAAATCTGCCGGTCCCCCTGTGCCTGCGAGAGCAGCACAAGGAAGTCCGAGTTTTCAAAGATGTTCTCGATCTCCGGGCTTGCCAGAAAATCCTTTACGTTCTGCGTTAAAGCACTCGGAACGCACCCTTTTTTCCGCAGCATTTTCCAGATCGCTACACAATAGCTTGCCGTCAGACGGTCACGGAGCAGCACATGAAATTCGTCAAAGTAGCACCATGTAGCGATACCGCGGAGGAAATTCATGGACACCTGCGAGTTTACCAAGTCCTGCATAATGAGCATGGCAATCGTCCGAAGCCCGGCTCCCAGCTTTTTTAAGTCAAGGCATACCAGACGGCGGTTTAAGTCCACGTTGGTTTCATGGTTGAACACGTTAAGGGAACCGGACACATAGATTTCAAGAGCCGTCGCCAGCCGCACCGCCTCGCCCTCCGGCTGGGAACAGAGCAGGTCATACAGGGTTTGGAGGGTCGGCATTTTGCTTGTTTCCGGGTCCTGCAAGTGTTCCCGGTACATCTGGCGCACACAGCGGTCAATGACGGTACGCTCCACCGGCTGCAAGCCGTCCTTGCCGCCAACGATCAGCTCCATCAGCGACAGGATAAAGTCGGCTTTCAGCGCCATCGGGTTTTCCTCGTCGAAGCTCAAATCAATGTCCATCGGATTGATGTGGTGGGGGCTGTCCGGGGCGATCTCGATGACCTGTCCGCCCAGCCGCCTGATAAGGGGCGAATATTCGCCCATCGGGTCCACCACGATAATGCGGTCTTTTGTGGCAAGGAACACATTCACAAGCTCCCGCTTTGCGGCAAAGGATTTGCCGGAGCCAGGCACGCCGAGGAACAGGCCGTTGGGGTTTTTGAGCTTTTTCCGGTTCGCCATGATGACGTTATGGGAAAGTGCGTTGAGCCCGTAATAGACGCTTCGCCATCCATGCGGAGCTCCTGCGTCATAAAGGGAACGAAAATGGCCGTGGAGCTGGTCGTCATGCCGCGCTTGATCTCAATGCCGTTATGGCCCAGCGGAAGGCTGGAAAGAAAACCGTCCTCCTGCTGGAAGTCCAGCCGCTTCAAGGTGCAGTTGTATTTCTGGACGATACCGGACACCGTGAACAGGTCATTGTCCAGCTCCCGGCGGGTCGGAGCCATGTTTACCACAAGGAAGGTCAGCAGGAACATTCTTTCATTCCGGCTCTGTAAATCTTCCAGAAGGGTCTTTGCGTCGTTGCTGTATGTTACGAGGTCGGGCGGAAGTATGTCCATGTCGTACCCTGACCGGGCTGCCTTCTTTTGTTCCTCCACCTTCATCTTGTCAATGTCGGAGACTTTGGCCTTGATGGATTTTACGGCGGCGGCCTGATCAACGGTCTGGATATGGAGGGTGATGGTCATTTCCGCATCCATTTCCAAAAGCTCCGCCAGCAGCTTGTCCGAGAGCTCCGAGGCCAAAATCTGCAAGTAGGAGGCAGCGCCCCAAGTCGTCCCCACCCGGAACAGTCGGCTGAAACGAAAATCGAAACTGTCCGGGGCGATAAAGTCTTTGGTGGAAAGCCCGGTTTTGGGGATCATATCCCATGAAAACCGGAAGGGGGAGCCGCTGCCGGGGTGGAGCTGCCCGTGAAGAAGCTCCAGCCGTTCCAGCCCTGAAAGGGAGCGGCACTTGACGCCCAGCTTTTTGAAGTTCCCGCAAATGTCCGCCTCTACACGTTCCAGCCTTGCCCTGGCGGTGGAAAGGTCGTCCACGTTCACGCCGAAGGTCAGGAGCTTTGTGCGGACAATGCCGTTGTTGCTTTTGGCGATCTGGTTTTCCAGCATTTCCACATACTCACACCGGACGCTGTTGTAATCGTCATCCTGCATGGGGATGTTCACGCTGTACCGGCTGCCCGGGCGGCTTCGGTGGTTGAGGAAGGAAAGCTGGAACGGAAGGCTGCTGTCAAAGTAGTTGAGGCAGGCGCTCCACCCGTCAAAGATGGCCGCCTGATCTTCGGACTGTGCGAGCTGGTAGTTGATGTCCTCGTATTCAATGGTTTTGGTGTAATAGCGGTCCGTTACCCGGCACACCCCATCCCGGTACATTTCCCGGTAAGGGAGGGTCTGCTGGGCGGTGGTGGGAATGTTCTTTCCCTTTGTGAACAGGCCGGTAAGGCCCTGCTTTTCAGGCTTTCTGCCTGCGGGCTTTCCGGCCCTTCTGCTGTTTTGCAATCGGCTGCGCCTCCTTTCTGGCGCTAAGCAGCGCATAGAAGTTTTCGGTTTTGTAAGGCCGCACCCGGGGATAGAGGAACCGGGTGCGGATGATGTTTTTCAGCACTTTTTCCAATGGCAGGCCGTCCCGCTCATACATAGCCAGAAAGAAGAACGGGAGCATGAGGCCGATCATTAGGAACATGGCGGCGCTGTTCCCGATACTGTCACGGGAAAGCAGGTAGGCCGGGAGCCCCACCGCCGCTGCGCCGGAAAAACAAACAAGCTGGCGCTTCGTCAGATTGAAGGCCAGCTTTGTCTTAATTTTGGAAAGGTCTTTTGGTACTGGCACATAGGCCATTTGGGTACACCTCCTTTACTGCTTCGGGCCAGCATGGCCCGAGGTCATCTTGCGGCCTCTTTGGCCGGGGCTGTACTGCGGGCGGCTTCGGCGGCCTTACGTCCGCTCTGCCTTGCCCGCCAGTATTCGGGATTATACTGCCGGATGGACTGGTTGAGGTTTTCTTCAAACTGCCCTTTGTCCTTAATGCGGTCAGGTATGTTCCACAGCTTTTTGTCCAACAGTTCCCGGAGCACCACACTTTCCTGCGCGTCCTCCTCATAGCAGATATAGCCCTTATCCTTGAAGCCGCACTTTTTCGCTGCTGGGGAGAGGACGGCGGCTACCTCGTTTGCCACCATCGTTCCGCCGTGGCTGGCGGTAGATACCAGAAACACCCCTGGACAGAGGGTTTCACAGCTCTGCACATCACCCCACGGGGAACTTTTCGGCGCATGGAACATTCCGCCCGTCCGGCTCCGGTCCGCCTGCATGAGCGCCGCCTTTTCCAATATGGCGCGAAGTTCCGGGGAAAAGTAGGCGTATTCCCGCAGGACACGGGCGGCCTCCCCGCCGCAGGCGTTCATCAACAGGGTATAGGCATCGCTGTCCGCTTTGGTACAGCGGCCCAGCAGTTTTCCGTCGTAATAGCAGGCCGCGTCATAGCCCGTCCGTTTGCGTGGCATGGTTCCCGCCTCCTTTCTGCTTCGGGCCAGCATGGCCCGAGGTCAACGCTCTGCGCTGCGGCTGGGCTTTTCCTTCGGAGGCCGTTCTGCCTTTGCCTGTTCGGCAGCCGCTTTTCCGGCTTTGAGCTGGTCGCTGATGGATGCACGCCCCACAGAGCCACGCTCCGCCATCTGTTCCAGCTTTGCCTCATAGGCTTGCAGAACAGCGGTGTTGAGCTGTTCCCGGAACTCCTTTGTGACAGGGTAGGCCATATCCCGGTAGCCGCCTTTGCCGTCTGGCTGGCTGGGCATCCCAAGAAAGAGCCCCTTGCTGCCCTGTACGATTTTCAGATTTTCCACCACAAAGCAGTCATTGAATTTCACGCTGGCAAAGCCCATGAGGTTTTTCACAGGTTCGATGACCCGCACGCTTACATCCAGCTTTATAGGGGCAGCTGGTGTTCCGCCCGCATTTTTTTCCTGCATGGATTTCTCCTTTCCGCTTCGGGTCAGCATGACCCGAAGCTGTTACAAGTTTACAGTGCTTTCAACTTCGTTTCCCCACACGTCCCATCCGGGCTTTTTTTCTCTGGCGAACAATTCCACTCGTGGTATATCGCCCATCAGTTCTACAATTTTCCGCCTGGCCTCGTCCGGCTTTTTACTGTGGCGCTCTATCGGGGAAACAATAAGCTGGTGAACACCGGTAGACTTACGCTTCGGATGTCCTTTTACTGCTAAAAGACAAATTTCTGCATTGCCTCTGGTCCAATACCCCAGACCGTAAAACCATGAGTAGGAGCGCCGGTTCCTCTTTATCCATACAAAAGCCACAGAACGATAAGAAAAGCCCCATGCTTTAATGACCTTTAAGGCTTCCGGCAGTTGTGGGAATGTTGCCCACAGAAACAAAACGCTGTCTTTTGCAGCCAAGTCGGCCACTGGAAGGGAACAAATTTCTTCAATACTCATAGTGGGATAATGAAGCTCTGCTGATCCCTGCCTGTTTTTCTGCTCATACCGCCACGGTGGATCTGCATAGATTATCGAAAATTTTTCTTTCGGCATGATCCTCCTTTCCGCTTCGGGTCAGCATGGCCCGAAGTCTCTTAATGGCAGCCGAAGATGGATTTTGCAAGACTGCCTGTTTTGAATAAGGTAAAACACAGCAGCACCGTATATCCCACGCAGCCCCAGATCGCCCCGATGGGGTCGCCGTCGGTGGCGATACTCTGGATCAGCACCGCATAGATTGCGACACAGACTAAGATCAACAGACCTTGAAAGCCCACCGCAAAGAGGGAGCGGAAATAGTTCTGCCCCATGTGTCCGGTTTCCCTGTTGGGGACTGTGGCAAACGGGATAGGCGCTAAACTTGTGAGTAAATAGATTTCAGTCATACGGCCATATACGATGACGAAGATCACGATATTTAAGGCAATCATGGTAAGCTGGATCAGGAAGGATTGTAGCCAGAGTCCGAACAGAGGACCCAACTCCATCGCTTCAAGTTCTGTCCGTAGACTGTCCAGCACATCCGGCGTGATCTCTGTCCCGTTCTGGATAATGCCCGCTGACTGCTGTATCACATGCTGGCTCACATCAAAGACCGCCAGCACGATATTGAAGGTATTCGTCAGGATCATCACAGCCACAAAGGTTTTGAACACCCACTTAAAAAACATCCATGTGTCAACTTCATGGAGGTTGTTGCGTTCTATGAGCATCTGTATCAGCTCATAGGTCATTACAAAAGTGAGGATGACCCCGGCGATTGGCAGGATGGCAGTTTCAGAGATCTGTCGTATCATGGAAAAGACCCCGGCGTTCCAGTCCGCCGGGGTCGTGCCGACCTGTGTGGCGATCTCGCCAACGCTCTGATTGACGTTATCGAAAAGGCCGTCCAGATTTCCCATGATACCATCGACGAGCAGACCTTTCAGCCATTCAACGATTGCGTCGATGATAAAGTCCATACATCAGCTCCTTCTGGAAAAAGGGACAACGGGTGACACTTAGCTGAACAGACCGGACAGCAGAGGGATAAGCTGAAGGCCGATCAGAACGACACCGCCGCCAGCCATGAGCTGCTTAATGCCCTGTGATTTTGCCGCAGGGTTGTCCGACCCGTAACCTTCCAGAAGGTTGATGACACCCCACACCGCCAGACCGGCGCCAAGAGCCATGACCAGAATTTTAAGAATGTCGATTGCCTGATTGAAAAATTCCATATACGTTCCTCCATTTTGTTTGTTTGATGGTTTTGGGTACAAAAAAAGCCGCCCACATCGGCGGCGCTTCGGGTCATCATGGCCCGAAGTTACACGAACTCGTCGCTGTCCAGATCATCGAAGTTCAACAGGTCAGCTTCTTCGTCCGTGTCGGAGCCGTCCACTTCGTACACCGTGTATTCGTCCTCCGGCTTTAGTCTCAATGGCCGGTGGCGGAACAGGCTTTCCAAGCGGAAGGCGTTTTTCTTTTTATCAAATTCGGCTGTGTACTTGTAATTCGGGTGCTTTTTCAAGTCATACTTCGGGGACAGGAAGGGCGGGAGCCCCCGAAGCTGCAAGATACATTTATCCCCGGGCATGGTGGTGATCTCGCTGGTAGTCATCAGCTCCCGGCCAAGCCGCTGCATATTCTGGCTGTAACTTTCAGACTGCCCCCGGCTCCGGCCTTCGGTCTGCATGGAGATGGTGGCCTTGCCCAGCCAGTTTTCCGAAATATCCTTTAGGGTGGAAGCCTCCCGGCCTCCGAGGAACACGATACTGTCCATGTTGCCCATGATGGTTTCAGAATGGTCCTTGTACAATGCCTTGCACTGGCTCATAGCCTGATAAAAGAGTGTCAGGCTGATCTCACGGGAACGGATGACAGCCACAATTTTCTCCAGCCCCGGCACCTGCCCGGTGTTGGCAGCCTCGTCCCACAGCACCCGCACATGGTAGGGCAGACGCCCGCCATAGGTATTGTCAGCCCGTTCACACAGAAGGTTGAACATCTGCGAAAAAGCGAGGGCAACCAAAAAGTTGTAGGTGGTGTCCGTGTCGCTGATAAGGAAGAACAGCGCTGATTTTTCATCCCCCAGCTTATCAAGCTCCAGTTCGTCATAGGACATGATCTCCCGAAGCTGGGGAATGTCAAAGGGGGCAAGTCTGGCTCCGCAGCTAATCAGTATGCTTTTAGCTGTCTTGCCGCTGGCCAGCTTGTATTTCTTATACTGTCTCACAGCGAAGTGCTGGGGACTGCGGCGTTCCAGCCCATCGAACATATAGTCAACCGCATTTTTGAAGGTTCGTCATCTTCCCGGACTTCCATGCTGTTTATCATTTCCACCAGCGTATTCATGTTGCGTTCTTCCTCCGGCCCCTCAAAGACGATATAGGCCACAAGGGCGCAGTACAAAAGGGTTTCGGCTTTTGTCCAGAACTCGTCGCCCTCCTTGCCATCGCCTTTGGTATTGGCAATCAGGGCGGTAACGAATTTCAAAACATCGCTTTCCGTCTTGATATAGGCCAGCGGATTGTAGTGCATGGATTTGGAGAAGTCGATACTGTTGAACACCCGCACCCTGTATTTTTCCCTTTGCAGGAACCGCCCGCACTGGTCGAGGGTGCCGCCCTTCGGGTCTACCACCACATACGAGGAATGGGCTTGAAGGAGCTGCGGGGTCAGCCAGAACCTTGTCTTTCCCGAGCCGGACGAGCCGATGACACAGGCGTTTAGGTTCCGGGCATTGGCAGGTACCTTCGGACGGGTGTTCATGGTAAGGAACTCCGTCCCGGTTAAAATGACATTGTTCTGAAATTTAGGGTCTACAAACGGCTTTATATCCTCCTTTGTTCCAAAGCGGGCGGTGCCGTACTCCGCATCCCGCCGGAATTTTTTTGCCTTCCTGATCTTTGACTGTATCAGCAGATACATCCCAGCCGCACCGGCAAGGCCCACCAGCAGGTCAATACCGCCCAGCCCCGGCCAGTAGGTTTCAAAGGCTTTCGGGAAGGTGTCGAGCATCCCCATGAGCTTTGTCCCGAAGTCTGTGCCGGGTGCAGTCCGGTAGGCCGTCCCGATTTTGGAAAAAAACCAGAACACAAAGAGGTACGGCAGGTTGGGGAGCACATATTTTCTGATCTTGTCACTCAACGTCCGTCCTTCACCGCCTCTCTGGTCCGCTGCTTCTCCTTTGCCTGCGTCCTGATCTGCTCCGTGAATTTCCGAAGCTGGCCGAGGATAGAAGGCTTGTCCTGCTCTTTGTCCAGCACCTTTGCACTGTACTTCTGGAAGGCCGCCGTGATAGCGTCCGCCTGATTGGCTTTGAAAAACAGCAGGTAATGGCCGGGGCTCACTTTATGGAAAGCGTAGTCCACATGGAACTCCTTCGCGATCCGGTCAAAATCCTTCGGGGCTCCCACATAGGGCATGGCGCTTTTGCCGCCATAGTGGTTCATCAGCTTTTTCACACTCTGGCGTCCCTGTGGGGTCAGCGCCTTCCGGTGGTGCTTTTGCAGCGTCCGCACCACCTTCCCAAGAGCGGCAGCCAGCACTTTTCCCGTGAGCTTCGTTGTCCTGATCGAAAGGGCAACCGTTTTTTGGTTTACTTCTTCCTGCATAAAACCTCCTTTCCGTCGGGGTTCCCGCTATCCGGGAGGCCCCCGTACAATCTCGGCGAACAGAAAGCCTCGGGCCAATGTGGCCCGAGGCTTACCGCTCGGCATCCCTGCCGGACGGAGCTTTCTTTTCCGGCTCCGTCTGGACTTTTTCGCCCTGTTCCCGCATGGTCTGCAAGATAGAGGGCTTCTTTTGAAGCTGGGAGGCTTTTCGCCGGACAGCGGCTTGATACATTCCAGCCGGTCAGCCGCCCGGATGGCGTTGTCCGTGAGCTGCCTCTGCCATGCACCCACGCTGGGAGCCCAACGAAAGCCGCTGCTTTTCAGCTCGGCCCGGGTGTCCGCGTCAGGCTTTCCGTCAAAGAACACCTGCAAGCGGTTGTCCTCCCGGTTCATTTCCACACGACCCCCATCGAACTCCCAGCCGGAAAATTCCTGCTGTGCCTGTTTGGAAAGCTGTTCGATACGGGCCTTTACCCGGCGGATCTCCGCGTTGTTGTTGGTAAGCTGGTAGCTTTCAAAGGGCCTCGGGTCGCTCCGCCAGCTTGACGCCATGCTTGCTTTCAGCTTTTCGATCTGGTCCGGCGACAGCAGCGCACAGCCATCCAGTTTGCCATGCTTGCGGTAATAGGCGTTGACCTCCTTCATAATGAGCTGGGAGCGTTCCAGCCCGTCCAGCTTCTTCTGGAGCTTTTCAATCGCTGCCGGGTCATCGGCGCTGATCCCGCCCATGCCGGTACTGCGTATCTTATCCAGCAGCCCTTGAATATACTGCCATTCCTCCATGTTGCTGTCCCGGGCCCGGTTCTGTTTTTCCTTCTTCCCCACCGGGAAATTGGCAGGTCCGGCGATCATCACAGAGGGAACCCTTGCGTCAATGGCAAAGCCCTGGTTCATGTTTTCAGCCAGCTTTCGGGCATAGGTGTCTAACAAATGGTCGATCTTCTCATGGTACATGGGGGCCACCCGGGATTTCTGCTTTTCCGCTATGGCGGCGGCCTTGTCCACCATTGCCCGGTATTCCGCCGTTGCGCTCCCTTCCTTGTAGTCGGAAAAGCTGTTCATTTCCTTTGCCCGGCGGGCGGCTCCTTCATTGATAGGGTAATAGTTGATGGTATGCACCTCCTTCATGCTTCGGGCCATGCTGGCCCGAAGTCCTACCGTTCTTCATGGGAAGGCCCCGCCTTGTCCTTTTTCGGAGCGGGCGGGGCTTCTTGAAACCGTTTGAGTGCAACGAGAATGGAGTGGACAGGTTCGGCCTTTTCAGGATAGGCAAATATCCGGTGTTCCGGCGGAATGTCCTGCGGCCCGTGGTAATACTCCTTGAAGCCCTCCGGGACTGCCGACACATATCCACCGGGAGCGAATACGCCGCCCTCGTTGATACGCACATCCCGCCCGTATGCTTCATAATCGAAGTAGTTCTGAATGTGCTCCGGTATGTCGATGGTCCCAAGCTCGTCGGCGTAAAGGCGGCCCAGCCCTTCATCATCGGAAATATCCGGGTAAAAGCGGTAAAGGTCAAGGTTCTGCGTCAGGTTTATCAAATCCTTCACGCTCCGTGTGTGGTTTCCCAAGACAAGAGCGGCTTCAAAGGTTTCCAGTCCGCCCTTATCCCGTACTTCCAGCAGGGCGTGGCCCAGCTCGTTCAGCTCGTCGATGTTCTCACATTCGTAGAGATGATCGTAGAGCCCCAGCACATCGCTGTCAAAGCTGGTAAAGAACACTTCGCTGTACCGTTTCCCGTCTATCCCGATTTTGGCAAGGGCGGCCTGCAACTCCTGTGTCGTCGTGGGGAAATGTACCGTTGTCCCTACCTCAATCCCCATCAAGGGGTACAGGGCGGTGTTGGTTATATAGGCTTCAAACATGGGCTCATTCCTCCTTTCCGGCCCGGTCAGCCAGCACCTCATAGATCCCGGCCATAATGTAATCGGCGCAAGGGAGGGCAATCGCGTTCCCCAGCGCCTTGTAGCGTTGCAGAGGCCGGATCTCCACGCCGTCCGCCCCGTACTTTGTCCAGCCCTCTGGCAGCCCCATCAGCCGTTCGCTTTCCGTTTCCGTCAGAAAACGGATACAGCCGCCCTCCGGGTCGCCCTCATACCAGAAGGCGAAGGGCGTCACGTCACTGGCTAAAAGAGTGGGAAAAGGGTCAGTTGGTAATCCGAAGCTGTTTCGGAAGGCCGTTTCTTCCTGCCTTTTTGCCGCTCCCCGCATACGGAAGCACTGAAAGGGGTGGATGACTGGTATCTGCCGCCCTGTTTCAAAAGAAGCTGTTCGATCTCCTTCGGCGGCGGCCCGCCCGCCCTCTCCGCAAGGCGGAGGAAGTGGGAGCATTGGACGGGGCTTAAATAGTATGTCTGCGGCACGTCTGCCTCCAAAATCCGCCACGACGAAAATCCGCTGCCTTCGTGCCAGCCTTCGGGTGCCTGCCCAATACTGGGCGTCCATGAGCCGCCAGCACACATCAGGCGTTCCCCCTCGCACCATTCCGGCATTTCCCCATCTTCCCGAAGGAGGCATTGGAACTTCGGTGTCCGAGAAGGCGGATAGGACGGCTCTAAAGTCCATCCGGTCATTTGTAGAAAACGCTCCCATGACGTTTTCCCAAACAGCGATAGCTGGATATAGGTTATCAGTAGCATCCCTCATTTCCTGTATGATACGAAACGCCTGATAGAACAGGCTTGATTTTGCCCCGGCAAGGCCGGAGCGGTTGCCGATCAGAGAAAGGTTCTGACAGGGGGAACCGAAGGTTATCACATGGACCGGCGGGATTTTCCCGCCGTCCACCTTCGTAATATCTCCCAAATGCGCCATATCGGGAAAGTGCCTTTTGGTTATGGAGATGGGCGCTTTTTCAATCTCGCTGGCCCAGACCGGACGGATACCGCACCGGGAAGCAGCCAGAGGGAACACGCCGATCCCGTCGAAAAGGCTCCCCAGCTTAATGTCCGGCATGGCCCGGGGTGCCGTGTCCCTTCACGGCAAGCACCCCTTCCAGCGTTGTCGCCGCAATGCCCAGCCGTCCGGCAACCGCAATATCGTTTTTCACATCCTCGTCCACAACGCTGCCGCAGACGATCAGGGTATGAGAACGCCGCAGCATATCCCGGCGCATATCAATCCCGGCCTTATGTTCCTCGGGAACGCTGTCATTCAAAAACAGCGGCAGGTACAAGAGCGGGCAGATCGGGGAAAAGCCCGCCTCATAAGCAAGGCGGCAGTAGTGAGCCGCCAGCTCCATATCAACATCCGGCTCGCCGCTCCATGCGGCGGTCAGGTACGCTAAAGGTCGTTTCATTGGTTGAGCCTCCATTTCTGTTTTGGTTTAGGGAAAAGCAAGAGTTCGCCCAATCCCTCCGCCCCTTCCCCCGGGAAGGGGAACGGCTCTGGAGAATTTATATCCCCGTCGCTTGACCGGGAAAAAGCATAACCGGGAGAAATCCGTCAAGGGTGCCTCTGGCACCGCCTGCGGCGGCGCTGCCCTTGACTGATTTTCCCGGCTATGCTACGGAATAACTGGCGACGGGGAATCATTTATATCTCCAGAGCTTCGGGGCGCGGGGCAGAGCGCAATCCTCGGGCCATGCTGACCCGAAGTTTTAGCTTACTTTTCCTGTTCGGTTTTCTTCTCCGGTTTTTCGTGTTCCTTCTGCTGACCCTTCCAGTCGTCCAGCAGCTTGATGATCTGGTCCTTCATTTCCCTCGGCGTAGTTTCCTTGCCGAAATACTTGCTCAGTTCCGCACCTGTCAAAATCACTTTGTCTACCTCCTTTTTGTCCTCCATCATAATGCCGTCGATCACATCCCCGTTGAGCAGCTTCTTTTCGTCCAGTTCCCGCATACGCTTTGCCTGCGCCTGTGAAGGCGAGGACTGCTGGCTGTCAATGGCAACGGCGATATAGTTCTGGTTCTTCTTGCCGATATAGGAAAGCTCCACCGCCGTAGTAAAGCCCAGTTTTTTTTCATCCATCAGCTTCATCAAGTCGGGAACCAGCTCATTGAGCCGGATATACCGCTGCACCTGTTTGACCGCCATCTTATTACGCTCGGCCACAATTTCGTTGGAGCGTTTTCCTGCGTCCTTCGGGTCAATCTGGCCCGAAGTGCGGGAGCCTGGTGCTTGATAGCCTCAAGCTGCATTTTCAAGGCTTTGGCCCGCTCACTGGGGAGGATTTCTTCACGCTGGTTGAGATTATCCTCGACCATCTGCGTGATGGCTTCATCGTCTGTCAGGTTTCGGACGATACAGGGCATATCCGCATATCCGGCAAGCTCGCTGGCTTTCTGGCGGCGGTGGCCGGACACGATCTCATAGCCGCCATCCTCACGGGGACGGACGATAGCGGGCTGGGTCACGCCCTTGTCCTTAACGCTGGACACCATAGCCCGCATTTCTTCATCGTCCCGGACTTCAAAGGGATGGTTCTTGAAGGCGTGGAGTTCGTTCAGCTTGATATAGACGATCTGCTCCTTGCCCCGGCGTGGAGCATCCTTCGGTTTTTCGGGTTCCTTCGGAGCGGGAGCGGCCTGTACCGTTGGAGCCGTTTTTTTCTCCGGTTCCTTTTTGACCGCCTTTTCCGTTTTCTGTGCGGGAGCTTTGGATTTCGAGGCTGCGTCCTTGTCCTTATCTGCTTTCGGGGGACGGCCCCGGCGCTTCGGCTGTTCCGGCTCTTTGGGTTTTTCCTCTGCTTTTTTCGGAGCCTCCGGCTGCTTTTCCGGTTTCTCCGCTTTTGCCGGGTCAGGCTTTTCCACGCCGGGAGCTGCCGCTCGTTCCTCGGCTTTCTTTTCCTTCATAATTTCAGCGAAGTTATAGACAGAAACCTGTGGGGTCTTTACCTCTGGTTCCGTCTTTTTTTCCGGCTCCGGGGAAACGGAAACCTTCTCCGACTCTTTTGGGGGATTAGGCGGTGTTTCCTTGCCCGGCCCGCTATCCGTTACCGGCTGTTCCGGCGTTTTTGTGGTTTTATCATCTGCCATAAGCATTTACCTCCTGTTTTTTGGCATGAAAAAAGGGGCTCAACTTTTCAGTCAAGCCCCCGTGGGAAGTTCCTCCTTTCTCCGCCATGATACAAAAATACCGCCCGTAGTCTCGTTTGGGCGGTACTTTGTGTAAGATTGGCAGTCCATTATTAAGTTTTTTATTATGTTCCCTTTGTACACCGTTGCAAAGGTACTTTTATAAATGAGAATATCCGCCCTCTTTTAATATCTGCTCTCGAATATCCCTTGCCTTTGGATATCCTTCTTCCATAAGCTGGATGGACATTTCATTCAGCGCTTGTCGATGTTATTTTCATTCCAAATCACCCTATTTTTTGTTTGAACGGCTATATAATTGTTTTGGTGAAATAATAAAGCCGTTCGGCTATGTCAACATTTTTCAGTTTTACTCTATACTCGCTTCTTGCCCCTGCGTAATCAGTTCCGCGATCAATCTCGCCCCATTCACAATATCCCCCACCTCGCATACTCCCGCACGGAATGAACATCGTACATACCGCAGGAAAGCACCGCGCATGGGATTCCGTGCTGCATCATCGTGTTTCCGTCGCTGCCGCCGAAGGTGCTGCCGAATTTCGGCTCGATTCCCAGGGTGCGGCAGGCCCCGGCAAAATGAACTGCCACCGGCGCGTCCGGTTCCAGATGAAAGGCTTTGACATGGAGGCGGTGTGTGAAAGAAAGCTCTGCCCCCGCCTCTTTGACAGCGGTTTCAAACACCGCACGGACATCTTCCAGGGTCTCCATTGCCTTTTCATGGCTGTAGCTGCGGATCTCGCCCCGGCAGGTGCAGAGTTCCGGCACGGCATTCACAACCGAACCGCCCGAAATCAAGCCCACATTCAGGGTTGTTTCCTCATCCACGTGCCCCAGCTTTAATGCGGCAATCGCGCGGGCCGCCGTCTGAATCGCGTGGATGCCTTTCTCCGGCTCAAATCCAGCGTGCGCTGCGCGCCCCTTGACTGCCGCCTCAAAGGAAAGGATCGTCGGTGCCTGCAGGATCGCTGTCCCGACTGGTCCAGTTACATCCAAAACGTAAGATTCCTTCGCTTTCATCTGGCTGAAATCGAACTCCGAGCTTCCTCTTGTAAACGGCTCTTCCGCCGCCGCAAAGAGGATCTCGATATCCCGGTGCGGGATTTCTGCCTCCTGCACGGCACGGATGCCTTCTAAGATGGCGATTACCCCGGTCAGATCGTCCGCGCCAAGCACGGTGGTTCCATCCGAAGTGATGGTTCCGTCCTCATGAAAAACCGGCTTCTTTCCGATTCCCGGCGCGACCGTGTCCATATGCCCGGACAGCAGGATCGGCGTGCCAGACATCCCTCCCTTTAACGTTCCAAACAGATTTCCCGCATTGCCTCCTATTTTCTCGGCTGTGTCATCTTCCTTTGCCTGGATTCCCAGCTCTGCGAGCTTTTCCTTCAAGCGATCCGCCATCTCGCGTTCCCCGAAACTTTTTGAGTCGATCCGCGCCAGCTCATCAAATTCAGCGCGGATGCGGGCTTCGTTTATCTGGATTCTATCTGGATCAGCCATAGGTGAGTCCTCCTGTAAAAAAATTTATTTGCCTATCATTTCTATTTGTTTATGCCCCTTATTATATACCCAGACAATACATTTGTGAAGCAGATTGATTTTACCTTTCAAATAAATTCTAAAATGACCTGACCAATCTCTTTCTATTTCCATATCCGCTTTTCCTCTATATTTTTCTCAAAAATTTGATATACTAAATATACTAAAAACAACAAGATTCATTTCCACTTTTACAATGATGCAGTTGAGTATAAAGCATACAACAAATAAATAGAACATTGATAAACACCATCTGACCCACACACTTTGAAACAGAAAAAGGAGAAATGACCATGTGTACAGCCGCAACCTACAAAACCGCCGATTTCTACTTCGGCAGAACCTTAGATTATGAATTTTCTTACGGGGACGAAGTAACCGTCACACCTCGCAACTATCCACTTACTTTCCGCCACGCAAGCGCGGTTTCGACCCACTATGCCATCATCGGCATGGCACATGTGGCGGGGGATTATCCGCTTTATTATGATGCTTTTAATGAGAAAGGGCTTTGCATGGCGGGACTGAATTTCGTCGGCAATGCCTCCTACCAGAAGCCGCAGGAGGATCATGACAACATCGCACAGTTTGAGTTCATCCCCTGGATTCTCAGCCAGTGCGCGTCCGTGAAAGAGGCTCGCGTCCACCTCGCCCAGATGGTACTGACCGACACCCCATTCAACGAGCAGTTTGCCCCGGCGCAGCTTCACTGGATTCTTGCCGATAAAAATGAATGCATCGTCATCGAGCCGATGGCGGACGGACTGCATATCTACGACAATCTGGTGGGTGTCCTGACAAACAATCCGCCGTTCCCGCAGCAGCTGTTTTCCCTCAACAATTACATGAACCTGTCCCCGAAGCAGCCGCAGAATACATTTTCTACCGATCTGCCGCTTACAACTTACAGCCGCGGCATGGGCGCTCTCGGACTTCCGGGAGACCTCTCCTCCGCTTCCCGGTTTGCACGGGTCGCTTTTACAAAATCAAATGCCCGCTCCGGCGCATCCGAACTAGAAAGTGTCAGCCAGTTTTTCCATATCCTAGGTTCGGTTGACCAGCAGCGCGGATGCTGCGAGGTCTCCGATGGAAAATATGAAATCACACTCTACACCTCCTGCTGCAATGCGGATAAGGGGATTTACTACTACACGACATATGAAAACCATCAGATCACGGCAGTGGATATGAACCGGGAGAACCTGGACGGGGAGACGCTTTCGCGGTTTCCGCTGGTGCAGGGGGAGCAGATTCGATGGGAGAACTGATCTTCTCTGCTTCCAGCTTGCCCCATCCTCGTTGCAAAAACTGACAATATCGGTACCGGAGAGACAACATTTCTCTTCCCATTCGCCTTGTTTTCTAGTATACTGATAAATATGCATCTGAAATCACTGGAAATTGTCCGTTTGAGGAAAATTGTCCATTACCGCATATCAATATCATTTGGAGGATTTTAAAATGTCCGAAATCACAGGACGCAACGTCGGCAAAACCTGCCGCACACATTACAGAGGTACTTTTAACGATGGCACACAGTTCGATTCTTCCTACGATCGCGGCGAACCGCTGGAGTTCGTCTGCGGCGCCGGTCAGATGATCAAGGGCTTCGATGCCGCTGTCGCTGATATGGAAGTCGGCGAGGTAAAGGAGATCCACCTGATGCCGGAGGAAGCTTACGGCATGCCGGATCCGAACGCAATTCTGGAGCTTGAGATTGCCAAACTGCCGGGTTCCGAGGAACTGCAGGTAGGTCAGCAGGTTTACTTAACCAACCAGATGGGACAGCCGTTCCCGGTAAAGGTTATCGCAAAGGATGAGGTAAATATCACGTTTGACGCCAATCATGAGATGGCTGGTAAGGAGCTGAACTTCAAGATCGAATTAGTTGAAGTAAAGTAATTACTATTATTTATGGTAAATACCATGGAAAGTGAACGTACTATCCAAACACATTGCGGCTATGGAAATTTTTCATACTTCATAAAATGCCACGCCGCTGCATTCTGTGTTGCTGCCCACCTACATACAAACAGCAACACAACTGCCCTTACATTATAACAACACGCGCCGTCAGCGCCCATCCCGGGAGCTGGCGGTATTTTTTTCTTGACAACTTCTCATTTTCCCATATAATTATCTATGATAATTATCACAAGCAACTATTTGATAAGGAGACTTTCTATATGACCATCGAAACAATCAAGCGGATGTTGGACGCCTGTTATCAGGCAAGCGGATCCGGGATATGCTTCCGCCGCTGCCGAAGGGAGTCACTTCCTCCTATATTCAATATCTGGATGTCATCCAGTCGCTGGAACGAAACGGCATCCACGTGAAAATATCGGACATCAGCGATGCGCTGAACCTGCCACGCCCCGGCGTGACCCGGACCGTCAAGGAGATGGAGACGGGTGGTTATCTGCAAAAGAAAACCTCGCCGGACGACAGACGCATCACCTACATTTCCATCACCGAAGCGGGCAGGGCACTCTCACAGACGTATGACGCCGAATACTTCAGCGCGCTCGCCCCCTCTTTAGATACCATCTCTGAGGAAGATGCCCGCCAGATGGTTCAGACGATGGAGACATTTTATCAGATTATGTGCAAACGGAGGGATTCCCATGAACAATGATAAAGCTGATTTTACACAAGGCAGTATTCTGAAAAAACTGATTGCCTTTATGATTCCGGTACTCGGCGCACTGATTCTGCAGGCGGCATACGGCGCGGTCGATCTGCTGGTGGTTGGACGGTTCGGTTCGACTTCCGGCCTTTCCGCTGTCTCCACCGGCAGCCAGGTCTTAAACCTCGTCACCTTCGTCGTAATCCAGTTCGCTATGGGTATCACGGTTTTGATCGCCCGCTATCTCGGTGAAAAGAAACCGCAGCAGATCGGCGCGGTTGTCGGCGGAGCTTCGATCGTGTTTACGCTCATTTCCGCCGTTTTATTCGTCGTCATGGTCTTTTTTGCCCGCCCGATCGCCATTCTCATGCAGGCGCCCGAGGAGGCGGTGGATCTGACCGCCAGCTACATCCGCATCTGCGGAGGCGGCATTTTCTTCATCGTCGCCTACAACCTGCTGTCCGCCATCTTCCGCGGGCTCGGTGACAGCCAGTCGCCGCTTCTCTTTGTCCTGGTTGCCTGCATCGTCAATGTGATCGGCGACCTCGCACTGGTAGCTGGTCTTCATATGGACGCCGCCGGCGCCGCCATCGCGACCGTCTCCGCGCAGGCGCTCAGCGTCGTATTTGCTATTCTTCTTTTAATTAAGAAAAAACTGCCATTTACGATCACCCGGCATGATTTCCGGTTCAACACCCAGTGCCCGAAATTTCTTTCCATCGGGCTGCCGCTCGCGCTCCAGGAATTTTTAACCCAGCTTTCCTTCTTAGCCCTGTGCGCGTTCGTCAACCGCCTGGGACTGGAGGCATCCTCCGGTTACGGTGTAGCCTGCAAGATCGTCAATTTCGCCATGCTCGTCCCGAGCGCCCTGATGCAGTCGATGGCTTCCTTCGTCTCCCAAAACGTAGGGGCAGGGAAAGTCAAGCGTGCCAAGCACACCCTTTTTACGGGAATCGGCGTCGGTCTGTGCGTCGGCTGTATCGTCTTTACCCTGGTTCTCCTAAAGGGCGATATCCTGTCCGGCTTCTTCTCGACGGATGCGGCGGTCATCCAGAACAGCTATGATTACCTGAAAGGATTCGCACTTGAGTCCATCGTGACCGCGGTTCTGTTCAGCATGATCGGATATTTCAACGGAAATAACCAGACACTCTGGGTTATGACACAGGGACTCATCCAGACGCTTCTGGTGCGTCTCCCGCTAGCGTATTTCATGAGTATCCAGCCGGACGCCAGCCTGACCAAGATCGGTCTCGCAGCCCCCGTTTCTACGATCGTCGGCATTGTACTAAATATCGGATATTATATCTACTGGACCCGGAAACAGCAGCACCCGCCAGTGGAAGAAATCATATAAAAACATAGGAACTGCTCCGTAACAGGCAGGCACTTTCAGAGCGAAGGTGTCTGCCTGTTATCGTTACGGCACTTTCGGTTCCAAAAGTGCCTACCCGTGAATAATTGCGTTGTTCACAAAAACTTCACAAAAAATTAGCACTCACCTCTTGACAGTGCTAATTATGTGTGTTATATTACAGCTAGAACAAAGGAAAGGACAAGGAAATGAATGAGTTCCCCTTTTCCTCCCAATGTTTTTACATAGATGATAACTACAAAGACATTTACAGATAACTAAAAGGAGAGATGACTTATGTATATGCCGAGTATTTTTAATAATAGTGTATTTGATAACTTTGATAACTGGATGGATTTTTCCTTCCCGAGCTTTAACCAGAGACTGTATGGCGCTTCCTCTTCCCAGCTGATGAAGACGGATGTCAAGGAAACCGATAAGGATTATGAAGTTTCCATCGACCTACCGGGATTTAAGAAAGACGAACTTCAGATTGAGCTGAAAGATGGCTATCTGACCGTCAGCGGTTCGAAAGAAGTCAC
This sequence comes from Clostridium sp. AF50-3, assembly GCF_003477445.1. NCBI lineage: Bacteria > Bacillati > Bacillota > Clostridia > Eubacteriales > Clostridiaceae > Clostridium > Clostridium sp. AF50-3. The sequence goes on from NZ_QUDH01000011.1 coordinate 97,077, forward strand.
ATCGAAAGATATGCCGGAGGAGAATCAGAAAGATGCAACGACCGCAGAAGCAGATGCTTCCAAGAAGAACGCTAAAGCCGAGCAGAAAACCGTTAAATATATCCGCCAGGAACGCTACAGCGGCAATGTAAGCAGAAGCTTCTACGTCGGCGAGAACTTGGAAGAAAAGGATATCCATGCCAAATTTGAAAATGGCACTCTGACCCTGACCTTCCCGAAAGAGCTGGAAAAGAAAGCGGTTGAAGAGAAGCATTTCGTTTCCATCGAAGGTTAATAATCAGATAGGCAGCTGCGGCTCACACATTGTGTTGCCAGCAGCCAGATAGCTTCAGGAGCTGTCGCAGGGATGCGGCAGCTTCTATCATACCCAATCTTTGATCATAACCTAAATAATTGAAACTTAAATCACTGCATCTACGGAGGTGATAATCGATGGCAGAGAAAAGAGACTATTATGACATACTGGGGATAAAGCGGGACGCCAGTGCGGAGACGATCAAAAAGGCATTCCGGAAACTTGCCAAAAAGTATCACCCGGATTCCAATGCCGGTAATCCCCAGGCAGAGCAGATGTTTAAGGATGTCAACGAAGCCTATTCGATCTTAAGTGATCCAGAAAAAAAGAAACTCTACGATCGCTTCGGTCACGCCGCATTTGACCCGAACAGCGCCGCATACGGCGGAGCTGGCGGTGCCGGCGCTTCTGGAAATGGTCCATTTGGCTCCGGCTTTGGCGGTACCGGTCAGGGCGGTGCCTGGCACTATCAGAGCGTCCGGGCGGTTATGCAGAATACCATTTTACCGGGGATGACATGGACGATATGGGTGACATTTTTGGAGATATGTTTGGCGGCATGTTCCACGGCAAGAGTTCGGGCGGCAGTTCCCGCAGCCGACATTTTACCGGTGGTTCCAGTTTTGGCGGTTCTAGCGCTCATTTTGGCGGCGGGTCTGGCTTTGGCGGCTTCGGCGGCAGTCAGGGCTTTCACAGCGCCGATTTCCGTGAGAAAGGTTCTGACCTCACGTCCGATGTAACCATAAGCTTTGATGAAGCCGTATCCGGCTGCGAGAAGCTCATCACTCTGCAGAACCCACAGACCGGCAAGCGCCAGTCTTTACAGGTTCACATCCCAGCGGGCATCGATACCGGTAAATCTATCCGTCTGAAAGGAAAAGGCATGCCGGGAACGGGCGGCGGCGAGGCGGGCGATCTTCTTTTAAATATTACCGTCACCGCGAAACCGGGATGGGAGCGCAACGAGATGGATGTTTACTCGACCGTCCGCATTCCGTTTACCACCGCAGTCTTCGGCGGTGAGGCGCTGGTTTCCACCCTGTACGGCAATGTCCTGTGCAAGATCGCAGCCGGGACGCAGTCGGGAACCAAGATTAAATTAAAGGGAAAAGGCATTGTTTCCATGAAGAATCCGTCCATCCATGGCAATCAGTACGTGACGGTTCAGATCGATGTCCCGAACCATCTGACCCCCGAGGCAGAACAGAAACTTCGCGAATTTGAACACGCCTGCGGACTGAACAAAAACAGTCAGGGCGGACCCAACGGCAGGAGCGCAGCTTGACGGCTCCTGCCGTTTTTTACTGAACGTCTGTAAAGCCAAAAATATCATAGAATTTTCGCCCTATTATTTTCATATATATGGTTGTGATTTTCATAAATATGATATTTTAATTGCGAGCAATCCACAATTTCATCACTTTTTAATTGTCATGAAATTACCGCAGCTATATATTCAACATTTTTTCACACTTTATACCTATCTTTCTTATCTATTTTATCTGTTTTTACCTCACTTTCATTTCTTTTTAGATATTTTGCAATAAATATCTTGTATTTTTCGCTCGTTTTATGTTATAGTAAACACATAATTGCATCGAAAAATATAACGCATTTTATTTCACATTTATGAAAGGAGTTTACACCTTATGAGCAGACTCGTTATACCTACTAACAGCGAGGCTCAGAATGTCGTAGAAGGGCTTTACAAGGATCTGGAACGGCGCATCATCGCCAGCCCGCCAGGTCTTTGTCCTGTCGACCTGACCGCTGCATTTTTAAAAATGTGCCATGCACAGACCTGCGGCAAATGCGTTCCCTGCCGAATCGGTCTCGCGCAGCTCTCCAATCTTCTGGAAGACATCCTGAACGGAAAAGGAACCATGAAGCATTTAACCATGCTGGAGGAAACAGCCCGTGTCATCGAAAGCACGGCTGACTGTGCCATCGGCTATACCGCTGCCCAGATGGTTTTAAAAGGACTGGACGGTTTCAAAGAGGATTTTATGGAACATATCTTACACAGCCGCTGCCGCAGTAATCTTGATCAGCCGGTTCCCTGTGTAGCTCTGTGCCCGGCCGGAGTTGATATTCCGGGTTACATCGCCCTGACCGGTGAAGGACGCTATGCCGATGCAGTCCGCCTGATCCGCAAGGATAACCCATTCCCAACCGCCTGTGCGCTGGTATGCGAACATCCATGTGAGTCCCGCTGCCGCCGCAACATGCTGGATAATTCTATCAATATCCGCGGTATCAAACGTGTAGCTGTGGATATGGCAGGATATGTACCGGCACCGGTCTGTCCAACCTCCACCGGTAAGCGCATCGCGATCATCGGCGGCGGCCCCAGCGGCCTGAGCGCTGCTTATTATCTGCAGCTGATGGGACATCAGACCACTGTATTTGAAAAACGCAAGAAACTCGGCGGCATGCTGCTGTACGGAATTCCAAGCTACCGCCTGCCACGAGCGCGCCTGCAGGATGATATCAATGTCATTCTGGAAACCGGTGTGGAAGTCCGTCTTGAAACTTCGGTCGGAAACGATCCAGGACAGCTGTCTCTGGATGAACTCCGCAAAGAATATGATGCTATCTACATCGCCATCGGCGCTCATAGTGATAAAAAGATTGGTATTGAGGGAGAAGATGCCGGCGGTGTTATCTCCGCTGTCGAATTCCTCCGTGCTATCGGCGACGGCAAATATCCGGATCTTACCGGAAAGAAGGTCTGTGTCATCGGCGGCGGCAACGTAGCCATGGACGTAGCCCGTTCTTCTGTCCGCCTGGGTGCAGACAAGGTGGCAGTTGCCTACAGACGCCGCAAAGCTGATATGACAGCTCTTCCGGAAGAGGTTGAAAGTGCCATGGCTGAAGGCGTAGAGATCATGGAACTTTACGCACCGGAACGGATTGAAGCAGACGAGGACGGCCAGGTAAAAGCTCTCTGGGTAAGCCAGCAGATGCCGGGAGAAATCCGCGGCGGACGTCCTTCACCGAAGGCTATCGGCACCGACTCTATCCCGGTTGAATGTGATATCGTCATCGCAGCTGTGGGGCAGGGCATCGAAAGCCGTTACTTCGTAGAACAGGGTATCGACGCAAAATGGGGCATCATCCAGGCAACCGGATGGACCTCCATTCAGAATATGCCGGGTATCTTCGCCGGAGGCGACTGTGCAACCGGACCGGCAACCGTGATCCGTGCAATCGCTGCCGGCAAGGTAGCCGCAGCCAACATCGACCAGTATCTCGGCTACAACCACGAGATTACCTGCGATGTGAAGATTCCGGAACCGGATCTCTCCGACCGTACTCCTTGCGGACGTGTCAACCTGACAGAGCGTCCCGCCGGAGAACGCAAATGTGACTTTACACTTACCGAATGCGGCATGAGCCTCAAGGAGGCTGGCCAGGAAGCCAGACGCTGCCTGCGCTGTGATCACTTCGGTTATGGAAACTTCAAAGGAGGGCGGACCACATCATGGTAAATACGAATCTTGTATCCATCAAAATTAATAATATACCACTGCAGGTTCCAGAAGGAACCCGGATTCTGGACGCCTGTCGCGACAACGGTTTTCACGTTCCTTATCTTTGCTATCTGAAAGATATCAATGAGATCGGTGCCTGCCGTGTCTGCGTTGTAGAAGTGAAGGGAATCCACCATCTCGTTACCTCCTGCAACAACCAGGTTCAGGAAGGCATGGAGATTCTCACAAACTCCCCCAGAGTCCGCGAAGCCCGCAAGATCAACGTGGAACTGCTTCTTTCCCAGCATCACACTAACTGTCCCACCTGTGTGCGCAGTTCCAACTGTGAATTAAAACAGGTGGCAAGTGATCTGAACCTGACCGTTGACCGTTATAAAAACGAATATCCGGAAATGATCTGGACTTCTACTTTCCCACTGATCCGTGATGCAGGAAAATGTATCAAATGCATGCGCTGCGTCCAGATCTGCGACAAGATCCAGACCTTAAATATCTGGGATGTGTCCGGAACCGGTTCCCATACAACCGTCGATGTTTCCCACAATCTGGAAATCAAAGAATCCGACTGTTCTCTCTGCGGACAGTGCGTTACCCACTGCCCGACTGCCGCTCTGCAGGAGAGAGATGATGTGGAAGCCATCAATGGTATCCACGGTGAACTGGCAAATGATGACAAGGTAACCGTAGCGGTTGTCGCTCCGGCTGTCCGGGCCGCATGGGGTGAAGAATTTGGTCTTTCGCCGGAATTTGCTACTGACAGACGTTTCGTATCCACCTTAAAATCCGTTGGATTTGACTATGTATTCGATGTTGACTTTGCAGCCGACCTGACCATTATGGAGGAAAGCAACGAACTTTTAGCCCGCTTACAGCAGCCGGATAAATACAGCTGGCCTATGTTCACCTCCTGCTGCCCCGGCTGGGTCAGTTTTGCAAAGAGTCAGTATCCGGAGCTTCTGCCGCAGCTTTCCACTGCCAAGTCCCCGCAGCAGATGTTCGGCGCTGTCATCAAAACTTATTTTGCTCAGAAAAAAGGCATTGCACCGGAAAATATCACCTGTGTATCCATCATGCCCTGTATGTCCAAGAAGCGCGAGCTGACACTTCCGGGCATGGACAGTGCCGGAACCGGACAGGATATTGATTATGTTCTGACTACCCGCGAGATATGCCGTCTCATCAAGGCCGATCATATCGATGTATCCAGACTTCCGGAGTGCGATTTTGACGATCCTCTCGGCGAAGCAACCGGAGCCGGTGTTATCTTCGGTGCCAGCGGCGGCGTACTGGAAGCAGCTCTTCGTACCGCTTACCACACCGTAACCGGTGAAAATCCGGAGATCGGCGAACAGAGTCCACTGAAGGTTCTGCGCCAGATCGGTTCCTTTAAGGAACTGGAGATCGATATCAAGGGCGTGAAACTGCACTGTGCAGCACTCAGCAGCCTCGGAGAGGCCAGACGCCTCATTCAGGCGATGAAACGCGGCGAATGCCACTATGATTTTGTGGAAGTCATGGCCTGCCCGGGCGGATGTATCAACGGCGGCGGCCAGCCTTTACGTCCATCCTTCCAGAATAAGCCGAAGGATTGTGCAGACCGGGATCACTGCCTGCGCGCTTACGATACAAACAGTGCAATCCGCTTCAGCCATGAAAACCAGGCTGTTCAGACACTGTATGACGAATATTTAAAAGCTCCACTGTCCGATCGTGCGCATCATTTACTGCATGTGGAGGAGTATTAATGTGTCCAAACGGTTACACAACAAAACCCAGAGAGTTGCCGCTCTCTGGGGTTTTGTGTTATTTACATTTGACCAATCCAAGCTAGTTGCCGACTACTTACTCTATCTTTTCTTTTACCCTCTCAGCTCTCCTCAATCTCCTCCATCTCTGGAATTGCCGAGATTCCGCCGCGGCGTTCGACGCACAGGCTTGCCACTGCGTTACCGACCCTGCCGAACTGAATCATCTGCGCCCGGGTCAGGTGTTCCGGCGAGGTTTCTTCCTGCAGATAGGAAGCGAGAAAACCTCCCCAGAAGGAATCACCAGCGCCGGTTGTATCGACCGCATGGGAGGAAAAGCCCTCCGCTTTTACGATTCCATTTTCATTGCCGATCAGGGCGCCATCTCTTCCGAGCGTCACTGCCACCAGGTGCACCCCCTGACGGAGCAGATACTGAATCGCTTCCTCCGGGTCCTGATACGGGGTCAGAAGCGAGGTTTCTTCATCCGAAATCTTCATCATATCTACATAGGGAATCAGCGACTGCATCCGAAGCTGTGCAGTCTCCGGATCACTCCAGAGCGCCGCCCGGTAGTTCGGATCGTAGGAAATCACCGCACCGCTGTTTCTAGCAATATTGATCGCCTCATAGGTTGCCGTCCGGGATGGATCATCGGTCAGCGACAGGGAACCGACATGAAATACTCTCGTATTTTCCAGGATCTCCGGATCGATCTCTTTCATGCACAGATTCGTATCTGCCCCCGGCTTCCTCGCAAAGGCAAATTCGCGCTCTCCGTTTTCTTTCAGGCTTACAAATGCAAGCGTGGTAAAATACTTTTCATCCTGAATCAGGTTGTCCGTATTGATACCTGCCCGGATCAGGGTTTCCTTCAGGAAATCGCCGTGCATATCCTTACCCACCTTGCCAATAAATGCTGTCTTCCTTCCAAATTTCGCAGCCGCCGCCAGCAGATTGGCCGGCGCACCTCCCGGATTCTGCTCAAACAGACGCATTCCCTGCTGTGAAACGCCTGCTGGAGTAAAATCAATCAGAAGCTCTCCCAGCGCTGTGATGTCTGTTTTTATTCTCATACGAATCATCCTCCGTATTACAAGTTATATCAATGGCGCCGCCATCCAGCCCTCTCACAGGCGGACAGCCACATCCGTTCGTCTCTCACAAGGAATTTTACTTCCGAATCGCGATATTTGCAAATTCTACTTTCGCGTCCTGCGCCAGCAGACCGAGCTCGTACTCCGGTTTCCGGAAAATACGATAGGTAAACGCCACCTGCTCGCCCACGAACACCTCAACCATATCATGATCGACCGAAATCTTTACATCAATTGCCTGTCCATCTTTAATCTCAAAGGTCTTCTCAGCCACCCGAACGCCATCCGGTCCCGGTTCGGTTGCCTTCGGAACTGCCTGACAGGACTGCTCCCAGAACGGGTCAACTCCCATCGGCAGGGACAGAAGGGATACTCGCTGCATCGCCACATCAAACTCTAAGAACAGGCAGCCGCTTGCCTCCCAGTCGGATTTCAACAGGATTCCGAAGGAATCATTCGCTTCTTTCGGGATCACCGTGCCGGTAAACAGGAATTTTTCTTCCGGCTGCTCCAGGAAACCATACGAGGTTGTCCCGCATCCATCCAGCTCAACCGTTGTATCTCCATACAGCTTATATTCTCCCATGACCGGAAGGTATTTCCAGTCAACTTTCTCTTTAAAGCAGTTTACATACTCTTCCGGAAGCTTCACATCCAGCTGTCCGTCTGACGTTGCAACGACCTCATGCGGAATACAGAACGTGCCACCCCAGTACCACTCGCCGCGGTCGCTGTTTTCTGCACGGTCATGCGCCCAGGCAAAGTAGAAACGGCGCCCGTTGTCATCCTGCATGGATTTAGCTGCATAGAAGCGGCGTCCGCCGATGCCGTCTTTCTTCGGCTTTTTCCACGGTCCAAACGGAGATTTGGAAGTGCGGTAAATCGTGTTGACAAACTCGGAAAAGCGGGAATAGGAAAGATACCAGGTATCGCCTATCTTGTACATCTCGCTGCATTCCGGACAATTCGTATTGCCTGCCGAATACAACGGACCATAATACTCCCAGTTTACCAGATCTTTCGAGCGATACAGGACGATACAGCCGCGTCTTGTCACCGGCATATCCAGCCGTCTCGCCGAGATCAGAATCCAGTAACATTTATCTTCCTCATTATAAAATACATACGGATCACGCCAGTCCAGCTTTTCATATAACTCTATCATCGGCGTGATAACCGGGTTTGCCGCGTCCTTCGTCCAGGTGATACCATCCTCGCTCGTCGCATGGCAGATCGTCTGCTGATATTCTGCCGTCAGGCAGTAACCCGTATAGAATGCGTGATATTTTCCTTCGCCGTAGATAACCGATCCCGTCCACACGCCGGACGCATCCGGCTCATCGCCCTCGCCCGGATACAGTGCTGTCGGCAGCTCCTCCCAGTGCACCAGATCCTCCGAAACAGAGTGGCTCCATGTAGTACGCAGTCTCGCCGGATATACCGTGGTTCCTGGCGGGGATGTCAGTGAAAAAATATGATATTTACCTTCGTGATAAAACGGAATCGCGTCACCGGTCGAATCCGCAAATGACATTTTTCTGAAAAAGTCCATTCTTCTCTCCTTGCCTTTCTAAATGTGCTCTTGGAATCATTTCTTTTTTCTGAGGAGTGCCAGATTGCCCTTCTGGGAATCCAGTACAACCGCGCAGGCAATGATCAGACCTTTTACAATCAGCTGCCAGTAGGAGCTGACACCGATCAGATTCAGACCATTGGAAATAATACCGATTACCATGCGCCGAATACTGTGCCGCTGATACGTCCGCGTCCGCCTGCCATCGAGGTTCCGCCGAGGACGCAGGCTGCGATCGCATCCATCTCATAGCCACTTCCGACGGACGGCTGTCCGGAATACATTCTCGATGCCAGAACCAGACCTGCAAACGCCGCCAGGGCGCCCGACAATGTAAACACGATGATCTCGACTTTCTTGATCGGAACACCTGAGAGACGCGCCGCCTCACGGTTTCCGCCGATTGCATACACATAGGTACCAAATTTTGTTTTAGAAAGCAGAAAACTAAATACGATAATTAAAATAACCATATAGACAACCGGCAGCGGAATAATGTTAAACAGATAACCCGTTCCGATTGCAATGAAAAACTTATCCGTAATACGGGTGGACTGTCCGCCCGAATATACATACGCGATACCGTTGCAGACATTCATCATTGCCATCGTAATGATAAATGCCGGAACACGGAATTTCGATACAACCATACCATCAATCAGACCAGCCACAACACCGATGATGATGCCAGCCGCAATCGCCACGCCAATCGGAAGTCCCTGATTAACTACAAATCCTACGGTCAGAGTTCCGCTCATCGCTACGATCGCGCCAACTGCCAGATCGATGTGTCCGAGAATAATAATCAACGTCATTCCCAGTGCAATGTATGTATTAATGGAAATCTGTCTGAGCACTGAAATGATATTGCTCGGTGTCAAAAATTTATCGGTTGCCAGTGCGACTACCACACATAAGATAACCAGCACTCCAATAATTCCTGTATTTCCGGTAAATACCGAGAGTACCGAATTGCCTGCTGTACTTTTCTTTCCGTTCATCACTCTTCGCCTCCTGCTGCATACTGCATGATTCTCTCCTGATCCAGTTCTTCTCTTCCGAGCATTCCCGTCATTTTTCCCGCCTTGATGACACATACGTTATCGCACATATTGATGATCTCCGGCAGCTCGCTGGATACCATGATAACGGCGATACCCGCCTTCGCCAGCTCATTAATAACAGAATAAATCTCAAACTTCGCATTGACATCGACGCCTCTCGTCGGCTCGTCCAGAATCAGGACATCCGGCTTGATTGCCAGCCATTTTCCAAGGACAATCTTCTGCTGGTTTCCGCCGGAAAGGCTTCCCGCTTCCACCAGTTCCACCCGGTCTGCCACTGCTTTGATATGAAGCTTTTCTTTATAATAATCAATCACTTCCTGACATTTCCGGTCGCTGATGGCAATTCCGTTAATATAAGAGTCAATCGACGCCAGCGTGAGGTTAAAACCGACCGTATTACCAAGGACAAGTCCCTGTTTTTTCCGATCCTCCGGCACCAGGCCGATGCCCGCCTTGATTGCCTGAATCGGTGTCGTGAAGCGAACTTCCTTTCCATTTAAAAGAATGGTTCCGCTCTGGTATTTTCTGGCTCCAAAGATACATTCCATGATCTCGCTTCGTCCGGCTCCGACCAGACCTGCAAATCCCAGGATCTCTCCCTTTCTTACCCGGAAGCTGATATCTGAGAACACACCCTCACAGGTTAAATTCTTCACTTCCAATGCCGTTTCTGCATGTTCCAGATCGTTGTAATCTCTGGCATAGAAGCTCTCTAACTCCCGTCCTACCATCATGGCTACCAGCTCGTTCGCATTCGTCTCCGATGTTCTTTTCGTTCCCACATAGGCGCCATCGCGGATGATGGTAACCCGATCCGAGATCCGGAACAGTTCTTCCATACGGTGGGAAATATATATAATGCTTACCTGTTTTGCTTTTAATCTCTCAATGATTCCAAATAACTGTTCTACCTCGTCATTGGAAAGGGATGACGTCGGCTCGTCCATGACGATGATCCGTCCGTCGAAGGATACCGCCTTTACAATCTCAACCATCTGCTGCTGAGCGATCGTCAAAGATTCTACCAGCGTATCCGGGTGGATATTGACCCCGAGGTTTGCCAGCATCTCGCCTGCCCGGCGGTTCGTCTCCCGCATGTCCACAGTGCCGAATTTCGTCTTGATCTCCCGTCCCAGGAACAGGTTTTGCGCGACCGTCAGATACGGAACCAGGACGATCTCCTGATGTATGATTCCGATTCCCTTCTCCTGGGCGTCCGAAACACCATTTATCTCAACTTCCTGACCATTAATCTTGATTGTTCCGCTGTCCGGTTTATAAATTCCTCCAAGGACCTTGATAAGCGTTGATTTACCCGCTCCATTTTCTCCCAGAAGCGCATGAACCTCGCCCATTTCCAGGGAAAAATTGATCCCTGACAATGCATAGATCCCGGAAAAACTTTTCTTGATATCTATCATTTCCAGAATTGTTTTTCCCATAGAACCCTCCACTTTTTAGAAATGCGGCAATGAACCCCATCGCCGCATTTTCCATGTTTTATTTTATTTCACGTAACTGTTAAACTTCCTCGCAGTCCATTACTGCCAATCGTTCAGAGTCTTCTCTGCCTCTTCTTTCTCTACCAGATGGGAATCCAGATATACTTTCTTCTCATCGATTGTGGTGTCGCCGCCTACATATTTCTCGGCTGCGTCAAATGCATATTCTGCAATCTGAAGCGGAACCTGGCATGCAACTGCGGTGAACTCGCCGTCTAAGAGTGCCTGTTTTCCATCCGGGGATGCATCGATGCTATATACACCGATCTCGCCGGTCTTGTTTGCTGCCTTGATAGCTGCTGCCGCACCCAGGGCAGACGGGTCATTGATACAGAAGAATGCTTCCAGATCCGGGTTTGCTGTGATGATATCCTCAGCCAGTCCCATGGACTGATCGAGCGCTGCACCGCCATCCTGCTGTGCTACAATCTCAAATTTATCTTTCTGATCGCCAAGACCCTCAAGGAAACCATTGACACGATCCACGCAGCTTTCATTGGACGGGAAATCCAGAACTGCAATCTTTGCGCCATCCGGATAATCTTTCGTCATCTGCTCGCCCACTAACTGACCTGCCATGTATGCGTTGGTTCCAACGAACTGTGTCACGAACTGTTCGATATCATCATCGATGACCGCGGTATCTACGTTGAAAATCGGAATGCCTGCGTCTGCAATCTCAGCCAGTCCGGAGGTAATACCTGCGGAGTCAACCGGGATAACAAACACTGCATCGTAACCGCTGTTTGCACAGTCAGATAACTGGCTGAGCTGCTTGTTTAAATCATAATCTGGATCCAGGCAGGTGTAGGAAATGCCGTTTTCCTTGCACAGCTCGCTGAGCTTTGCATCAATGGAACTCTGGAAAGTATTGTTTAAAGTATTCGTACAGAATGCAAACGATAAATCGCTGGTCTTTGCCTCAGCTTCCTGCGTATCTGCCGCTGCCTCAGAAGCATCAGCTGCCGCTGTTGTATCGGTACTGCTGGAAGAGCCGCATCCTGCCAGCATTGCTGCCATCATGCAAACTGAAAGACCTGCTGCTGTAAATCTAAGACTTTTTTTCATAAATCTGATCCTCCTCTTACTTCATCACTGTTTAGTGCATTTCAAACGGATTGTTATAGTTTTCTTTTTTACGTAAAAATTTTTCTCTCTGGAAGGAGTCTCCCTGTCTGATATCTAGATATTACTCTATTCCATGCCCTTTCGTCAATACTCTTGTGGCATATTGCACTAATTTCAGCGATATATTCATCCTGTTTTATTGATATTTATGCATTTCTACCGTTCCTTTTAATTTTTTACGTAAATTTCATTCATCGTATCGTTTTACCCCAATTTTTGTGCTATAATCAAAAACAGAAATATAAAATTGCGGCAAATCCAAATCCAGCCGCGCAGGAACCGCCGGACTAAATCCGTACCAGCAAGGGGGAGTTTTATGACCATCAAAGAAATCGCCGCAAAGGCAGGCGTCTCCATCGCCACCGTTTCCCATGTTATCAACCATACGCGCTATGTCAGCCCGGAACTGGTAGATAAAATCGAAGCTATTATTGAAGAAAGTGGATATTCTGAAAAAATCAAAAAAAAGGTGCGTAAAATCCGCAGCGGACGCAGTTCACAGATTGTCGCTGTCTTTCCAAATATTAAGAGCGCGCTCTACTGCGATCTGTGCAATCAGCTGCAGTCCTACGCGACCAGCCAGGGCTATCAGTTTTACACCGCCGTCACCAACGACAGCCTGGAAGAGGAGAAAAGCATCCTGCAAAACTTAATCTCCAGTGCCAAGACCATCGGCATCTTTCTCTCCCCGGCAAGCAGCAATCCGGCTGCCTATTCATTTCTCTATGAATCCGGTATCCCGTTTGTCTGTGTTGAACGATTCATCGATGACGATGTCACACCGCGGATTCTTTTTGATTACACCAAAGCATTTCACTCCGCTACTTCCTATTTTTTTGAGAGCGGACACGAAAATGTGCTGTTTCTGGTCGAAAAAACAGACAGCCTCGCCAAACAGGACAAGATTGCCGGATATGAGCGGGCGCTTCTCTCCGCCAACCATACCCTGAGCAGTTCCTGCATCGCGGAGATCAATCTGTATCAGTCCATTGATACCATCAGCCTGAATATTCAGAAAAGCATCACCCGGTATCTCCCCACCGCTATCATCGCCGGAGGAAACCGGCTGACTATGTTTCTTCTCAAGGCGCTGCGTGAGCTGGGAAAAGACTGTCCGCGCGATATTTCCATCATCGGATTTGACGATATGCTCTGGTGCGAGCTGACCGCCCCACCGCTATCCTGCATCCACCGGGACATCGACCAGATGGCAGAACTCGCCTCGCAGGCACTCTTTGACGAGATCAACCACCTCTCCGGCGCGCCTTTGACCCGCTATGCAGATGTAGAGCTGATTTTGCGTGATTCCACCCGGATCATCGACAACGGTCCGCTCGGTGAACACGCCGTCTCCCCGGACAGCATCCGCCTCTCCAAGGAGGAAAAACAGCTTTTGCGAACTGGAAATTACCGCGTCGCCATCTCCTTCCACTACACTGGAACCGCCTGGGCTGCCCTGCATCAGAAAGGCATCCGGGATGAACTGGAACAGTACGGAATCGATATTATTTCCACCATGGACGCCCATTTTGATCCTGCCCTCCAGAATATGCAGCTCGAAAGCATCAAAATGCAACACCCGGACGCCGTCATCGCCATCCCCACCGACGATGTCCAGACGGGTCCGGCATTTCAGGAATTGTCCAAAATAACGCGGCTGGTCTTTTTAAGCAATGTCCCGCAGAATTTCAGCCGGAACAATTACGTCTCCTGTATCTCCGTCAATGAGCGGGAAAATGGCACCAATACAGGGCGCATGATCGGCGAATACCTGAAAGAAAAACCGCACGCCAAAGTCGGCTTCATCATCCACGGCGCCATGTTTTACGGCACTACCGAGCGTGATAACTGTGCCGAAAAAATATTAAGGGAATCCTATCCCGACATTGAAATCACTGCCAGAAAGGGATTTATTCAAATTGAAAATGCCTACAAGGTATGCTATGAGATGATAAACGAGCACCCGGATATCCAGGCGCTCTATGTGAGCTGGGACCGCCCCGCCCTGCTCGCCATCAAGGCCCTGAAAGCTTTGAACCGGACAGATATTGCTGTCTTTACCACAGATCTGGATTTTGAGATTGCAGAAGAAATGAATCAAGGATTTGTAAAAGGACTCAGCACCCAGAGACCATATGACCAGGGAAAAGCGGCTGCTCTTGCAGTCGCCAAATCCCTTGTCAGCAATAACGTCCCCAAATATATCGGCGTGCAGCCCTATGTGGTTCATGAAAAACAGCTGAAACGTGCCTGGAAGGATATTTTCTTTGAGGCACTGCCGGAGGAGCTGGGGGAGAAGGTAACAGTTCACAGGTAGGAATTTTCTGAACTGAAAATTCCGTACGATACAGTTCCGACAGCAGATTTTGCCGATTTGGAATGCGCAGCATCGGCAAAATCCCGTTGCTGGGCACACGTGTGTGAACAGTAACGGGAGAAGCAGATGGGTCAGTAGTTATTTTCCAAACCTATACACCTCTTCCGGATATGGGCGCATCCCGCTTTCTTTTAAAATCTTGCCAACCCCCTCCCCCCATGATATGATAAAGTTATTCGTAACAATTCCGTATCTTCAGAAAGGAGCATCATCGATGGCACCCCTAAAAATCCCTGTTGGTATTTCTGATTTTAAAAAGCTGCGCGAAGACGGCTATTATTATATTGATAAAAGCGGGCTGATCGCTGATCTTCTGACGAATAACTCGGAAGTTACCCTGATTACCCGCCCGCGTCGTTTTGGAAAAACACTGGCGATGAGTATGCTTGCCAATTTTTTTGATATTCGAAAAAAAAGCCCGAATCTTTTTACCGGACTTCAAATCGAATCTCGTCCAGATCTATGCCAGGCATGGATGAATCAATTTCCGACGCTCTTTCTGACCTTTAAGGATGTAGACGGACTGGATTATGCTTCTGCCAGGGATATGCTCCGCTCCCAGATTGCCCGTCTCTGCAATGAACACAGCTATCTGGCAGACAGCCCTTCGGTTAATGAAAATGATCGGAAAGAGTTTATACAGCTTGCCGATATTGTCGATGGGAAACCGACGGATACTATGTTAAAAACCAGCATTCTGCTCTTGATGCGTATGATGCAGGCACATTTCCAGAAGCCCGTCATTCTGCTTCTGGATGAATATGATGTACCGCTTGCCAAAGCCAGCGCAAATGGTTATTATCCACAGATGCTGGAACTGATGAAATCTCTCATGAGTACAGCACTGAAAGATAACAGCACCCTGCGTTTTGCCACCATTACCGGCTGTCTGAAAATCGCAAAGGAAAGTATCTTTACAGGAACCAACAACTTTGTTTCTGATACAATCTCATCTTCGTCACTGGATGAATATTTTGGATTTACCCAGGTCGATATGAAGAAACTTCTTTCAGATGCCGGCATGATTGAACGAGCATCTCAAATCAAAGACTGGTACGACGGTTATCACTTCGGTGCTTCGGATGTCTATTGTCCATGGGATGTGATGAATTACCTCCTCGACTGCCAGAAAAAGCCACAGGCTAAACCCATCGGCTACTGGAAGAATACCAGTGATAATGCAATCATCCGTTCTTTCATCGACTATGCCGGAAGCAATATCACAATGAAACTGGAGACTCTTTTGTCTGGCGGTTATATTCTCCAGCATGTGGAGGAAAATCTGACATATGATTACCTCCATTCCTCCGAAGATAATCTGTGGAGTATCCTGTATCTCACCGGCTACCTGACACAGGCTCGCATCGATAATCTTCCTGATGGTTTAACTGCCTGATGATTCCGAATGCCGAAATCCGGGAAATCTTCGAAAGTACCATTCTAAAATGGTTTAACGACAGCGCCCAAACCTGGAATCGGGAACAATTATTTTGTGCTGTATGGCACGGCAACACCGACCTGCTCACACAGGAGATGAATGCCCTGCTGCGTATGACAATCAGCTACCATGATTATAAAGAAGATTTTTATCACGCCTTTTTAGCCGGAATTTTTGCCGGAGCCGGATATGTCGTAGAATCAAACCGTGAACACGGTGAAGGACGAAGCGATGTGATTGTATATGATCTGCACGGTGGACGAATGGCGATTTTTGAGGCGAAATATTCGAAAACATTGAAAAAACTCAGCGATGACTGTGACAATGCCCTGCGCCAGATCGATGAACGCATGTATGCAAAAGAATTTGAGGGAAATTATGATGAAATTTTCTGTTATGGAATTTCTTTCTTCAAGAAACGGTGTATGGTAAAGGGGATAGGTAAATAATGCTGTCATCTGTTTTTATACACAAATAGGGGGGCTGTCGCATTTACAAATACGCTGGTCGATAATCCTATTTTATAGTGAAATCTCGGCTACAAGACAAAATTTTATACCGTCACGGAGCTTGTTCTGAAGCTGGCAGAAGCCCGAAAAAATGAGACACCGGAACGGCTTCTCAGGGATCTGCGCAGTCTTGATCTGCTCATTCTGGATGAATGGGGATATGTTCCTGTGGACAAGGATGGATCGCAGCGCCTGTTCCGAGTCATATCTGACAGCTATGAGAGTAAAAGTCTGATATTGACTACAAACCTGGAATTTCTAAATTGGATGGTATATTCACGGATGACCAGATGGCGATAGCCATGATCGCGCTCATCATGGACACCTGCTGAGCTTTGAGGGCAAAAGCTACCGCATGGAACACGCCCTCATGCGCCGGGATGCATAATCAGTACCCACCAAAAGTAAGGAAATTCCTTGATGAAAACAGGGAATTTCGACGCTTTTTTCAGGGAAAAGTACTTGACAAAAAAACAAGTTACTGCATGACGTAGTCTTCCGCATATGATTCTACAGGTTCTAGTTGAGCCTATTGTCCAGATTTTGAAAGCCACCATTCCAGGCTGAAAGGGCTTGGAACTTCGGCTCTGCATTAACTGGATTGGTGGCTCTATTGTGCTATAATTATCAGTATATAAGCTAAAGAATTTTGATCATCAGGAAATGTACCGAATGAATATTCTTGTGAGGTAACATTGTAAGTCTGGTAGGAACACCGGATTATTCATCGCCGTCACAGTTCTTTTTCAGGAAATATAAGGTAAACATAGGGGGGAATGTTTCCCAAAAGGCTTTGATAATAAAGTGATAAATAATTTATATAAAGTCAACAACAATATATTTTTATAAAGCAGTCACAATCTATATAAAATTAAAAAGTCCAAAGTGTTATAATATAAAAGAAAGGGAAGAGTGGTAATTTACATCTATAATTATCACGCAAGACGGATATGGGTAATCAAGAAAAAAGAATTGTGAACATGGTTTGTGTTTTTTGTTTGTTATTTCATTTAACAGCTTTTATACCAATAAAATTATTTCAATATTTGAGAATAGACAGTCAGATTCTGATTTCAGTGCTCTGGATGATTATAATGAATTTACTACCAATTATTTTTATATGTAAAAATATGATTCTAAAATTTGATACTACTAAAAGAAAAACAAACATATTACGTGTAAGTATAGTTCTATTAATTGTATATTTTGGGGTATTATATAGGTTAATCGGTTATGTTGCGGTGCAGATACCATTGTTGAAAAGTTTTTTAATTAATAATCCTAATATCAAGCTTACAACGTTAGATGCATTCTCGTATGCAATATTAGGACCAATTGTTGAGGAAATAATATATCGGGGAATTTTATTAGAACAATTAAGAAAGGATGGAGACGAATTTGCAATTATTGTTTCTGCGGTTGTTTTTGCAATAGGTCACTTTAAAGGTAGTCTATATGTTATATTTGCAGGTGTGTTTTTAGGTATTATTTATGTTGTTACGAATAACTTGAAGAGTTCAATAATGTTGCATATAATTATAAATACTGCCAGTCTAATTGAAAACATAAGCCGACTATCGTATTCAAACATTTTAGTTTTATATGCGGGCTTATTAGTTTTATTAATTGTTATCATAAAAGCTTTTAAGATTCAAACTCATAAATACTATATAAATCGATTTGATTTAGCTACTATAAAAAAAGACAAAGAAAAATATAAAGAAATATTTAGTACCGTGTGGTTTCTTGTTTATTTTTTATTTGTGTTTTTATGCAGTTTATAGTGATATATAATATATTTCTTGTTTATTTTTTATTTGTGTTTTTATGCAGTTTATAGTGATATATAATATATTGA
>NZ_QUDH01000012.1:0-102465 GCF_003477445.1 Clostridium sp. AF50-3
CGCCGCAAGGCTTGAAAATAAGGCACTTTTGCCGCCGCGGACAAATGGCGGACATTTGTCCGACATTCGTCCACCAGAGATAGAGATAAAGAAAGAGATAGATATAGAGTTAGAAAAAGAGGGAGAGTTAAAGGGACAAGCCCTCGCCCGCAGCTATGGCAGATATGAGAATGTATTTCTGACTGATACGGAGCTTTCCGAACTGCAAGCGGAGCTGCCCGAAAAATGGGCGTACTACATTGAGCGGCTTTCCGGCTATATCGCGTCCACGGGCAAGAAATATAAAAACCACGCCGCCACTATCCGCAGATGGGCGGCAGACGATACCGCAAAGGCTGCCCCGAGACAGGGCATACCCGAATACACCTGCAAGGAGGGCGAGAGCTTATGAGTAATCTGTTTACAGAACGAGTTTTGAATATGGCGGCTGTTACCCCACAGCCGGAGGACTACACGGGCGAGGACGGACTGCTTTACTGCGGCAAGTGTCACACTCCGAAAGAAGCCTACTTCCCGGAAAAGCAAGCCGCCCTGTTTGGGCGTGACCGCCACCCGGCAGAATGTGACTGCCAGAAAGCCCAGCGTTTGAAGCGTGAAGCCGCCGAACAGCGCAGAAAGCACCTTGACACCGTGGAGGACTTGAAACGCCGGGGATTTACCAATCCTACCATGCAGGAATGGACTTTCGCCAACGACAACGGGAAATGCCCGCAAATGGAGATTGCACACTTCTATGTGGAGCATTGGGAAATCATGCGCGAGGAAAATATCGGCTATCTGCTATGGGGCAAGGTCGGCACAGGAAAAAGCTATTTTGCCGGGTGTATCGCTAATGCCCTCATGGAGCAGGAAGTCGCTGTCCGCATGACGAACTTCTCCGCGATTTTGAATGACCTGACCGCCAGCTTTGAGGGGCGCAACGAGTATATCGAGCGTCTTTGCCGTTTTCCTCTGCTTATCATTGATGATTTTGGAATGGAGCGCGGCACAGAGTACGGTTTAGAACAGGTCTACAATGTGATTGACAGCCGCTACCGCAGCCGCAAGCCTTAATCGTTACCACCAATCTGACATTGGACAGCCTGCAAAATCCGCTGGACACCGCCCATGCCCGGATTTATGACCGCCTTTTGGAAATGTGCGCCCCTATCCTCTTTACGGGAGAGAACTTCCGCCGTGAAACGGCGCAAGCCAAGCTGAACAGACTAAAAGAATTAATGAAATGAAAGGAGTTGCCTATGGCAGAGAACAAGCAGAACACCACCCCGGAACGCCGCCCGGACTGCGTGACAGAGATCCGCATGGGCAACACCGTCCTTGTCGTTTCCGGCTTTTTCAAAAAAGATACCACCGACACAGCAGCCGATAAGATGATGAAAGTGCTGGAGGCGGAAGCCGCCGCAGGACACAAAGCCCAGCTTTCGCCCTAACGCTACAAGCCGCACAGAAAAATCACCATTTTACCGGGCGGTAAAGAAGCAGAAGCCGCTATACAGACAGCCGCCCCATGTGGTATAATCGAAATACGGAATAGTGGGGCTGGCTGTCGGAAACGGAGAATTTTATGTTAAGACAGGCCACCCAGAAAATCACTGCCCTTTATCCAAGACTATCCCATGAGGACGAGCTGCAAGGCGAAAGTAATTCCATTTCCAACCAGAAGCGTATCCTTGAAACCTACGCAAAGCAGAACGGCTTTTCCAATCTGCGCTGGTACACGGACGATGGCTATTCTGGTGCGAACTTCCAAAGACCGGGCTTTCAATCCATGCTTGCGGACATTGAAGCCGGGAAAGTGGCTACCGTTATCGTAAAGGATATGTCACGGTTAGGGCGAAACTACCTGCAGGTGGGAATGTATACCGAGATGATTTTCCCACAAAAAGGCGTCCGCTTTATCGCCATCAACGATGGAGTAGACAGCGCACAGGGCGACAATGATTTTGCCCCTCTGCGGAACATTTTCAACGAATGGCTGGTGAGAGATACGAGTAAGAAAATCAAAGCTGTAAAACGGTCAAAAGGCATGAGCGGCAAGCCTGTTACGAGCAAACCCGTGTACGGCTACCTCATGGACGAGGACGAAAACTTCATCATTGACGAGGAAGCCGCACCCGTGGTCAAGCAGATATACCGTCTGTGCCTTGCCGGGAACGGTCCGACCAAGATAGCCCGTATGCTGACCGAGCAGGAAATCCCAACGCCGGGAACGCTGGAATACCGCAGGACGGGCAGCACACGCCGCTATCACCCCGGCTATGAGTGCAAATGGGCGACAAATACCGTGGTGCATATCCTTGAAAACCGGGAGTACATGGGCTGTTTGGTGAACTTCAAGACGGAGAAACCGTCCTACAAGACCAAGCACAGCATAGAAAATCCCATTGAGAAACAGGCAATTTTCGAGAACCACCATGAGCCTATCATCGACACCCAGACATGGGAGCGTGTGCAGGAATTACGCAAACAGCGCAAGCGTCCGAACCGCTATGATGAAGTGGGCTTGTTCTCTGGTATGCTCTTTTGCGCGGACTGCGGCAGCGTCATGTATCAGCAGCGTTACCAGACCGATAAGCGGAAACAGGACTGCTATATCTGCGGGAACTACAAAAAGCGCACCCATGACTGCACCGCACATTTTATCCGCACCGACCTTTTGACTGCGGGCGTTCTCTCCAATCTACGGAAAGTGACGAGCTATGCGGCAAAGCATGAAGCCCGGTTTATGAAGCTGCTGATTGAGCAGAACGAGGACGGCGGCAAACGCCGGAACGCCGCCAAGAAAAAGGAACTGGAAGCTGCCGAAAAGCGTATCGGTGAACTTTCCGCTATTTTCAAGCGGCTGTATGAGGACAGCGTAAGCGGTCGCATTTCTGACGAGCGTTTCACGGAGCTTTCGGCAGACTATGAAGCCGAACAGCAGGAATTGAAAGAGCGTGTTGCCAGAATACAGGCGGAGCTTTCCAAAGCACAGGAAGCTACCGTAAACGCAGAAAAGTTTATGAACATTGTCCGCAAGCACATGAACTTTGAAGAACTGACCCACACCCTCTTACGTGAGTTTGTAGAGAAAATCGTTGTGCATGAGTGCAGCTACGATGAAAACGGCACACGCAGACAGGATATTGAGATTTACTATTCTTTCGTCGGCAAGGTGGACTTGCCCGAATGACCGCCTGCCCAATCCGATACCAAAGACAAGTATCGGATAGGAAAGGCAAAATTTTTTACACTTCTATTACTTCTTTATCACACATAATCAAACCATCCGGGGATGTCACCTCTGTTAAGGTATACGTGCCATCCGACATGTTTTCGATCACATGCGGGGTTGTGGTTGACGTCCATGTTTCCACGGTCGTGCCGTCCTTTGTGATCGTAAGCTCTGCACCTGGAAGTTCGTCGGAGGTTGCAGCATCTTTTTTGGAAATGGTAACCGTCTTCGGCACTGGTGCGTCATACATGATAACCGTGTTGTCCGTCCAGACTCCGATTACTTTGCCGCCTTCGATCGCAAAATCAATGCTTTCAGCTTTCTGGTAGCCATCCGGTGCCGTCACTTCCGTGAAACGGTAAGTGCCGTCTGCCGGCATCTCGATGGTCTTCGGGGTGGAGCCGGAGGTCCACTGTGCGGTCACCTCGTTGGTTGCCGTATTGGTCAACGTCAGCTCTGCACCCGGCAGTTCCTCTGTTCCGGATACTGCTTTTTTAGAGAGGGTGAGTGTTTCAACCTGCGGGCGGACAACGATCGTATATGGGACGGACGCTGTTTCCGTGTTGGTTGCGGATACCAGGACATGCTGGTAATCACTGCCCTGCGCCGGGTCGTAGTAATCGAGTGCTGCCTGCTTATAGGAGAAGGTAACCGGCTTTGCGTCTGCGGATGTATCCGGTTTTGCAGCGGCGCTCAGACGGATCGTCTCTCCTGTATGGAATACGTTTCCTGCATGGTTTACAACGGTAAAGCCACTGCCTGTCATGGTCATTTCGATCTGATAAGCATCTGTTTTCTGACCGTCACCGTTATATGCATAAACAGAAAATTCATCGCTTAAGTAGCTGCCATCCTCCTGTTCCCGGAAGGTAAGGGCGTTGCTCTCTCCACCAAGCTCAAATACAGGGGTAAATGTGTATTTCTCGCTTTCATTTGCTGCTGTTTCAAGGTCACTTAAGTAGGAATCGACATTCTCTTTCGTGAAGCAGTCAATGGAGCCGATTCCCTGGATCGTCTCGATGGATTTACCGGATACCGTTTTGTGGATCGCGGATGCCACGGCGTTTAAGGCTGCATTATCCTTTTTATCGGATGCGGCCAGTCTCGCCAACGCCTCGTCGTAAGAGCAGCCAAAGTTCTTTTTAAAGAGTCCTGCTCCGTCGTACGGGACGCCTGCGAACATGATTGCGTTCACCTTCTGATATTTGTCTTTTCCGATAAGTTCGGAGAAGTTGCCGTGCTTTCCGTCCTGCAGATCCAGGTTGACAACGCTGTCCGGGACTGCCTTATCGTAATTGAAGCAAAAGCCCACATCGCCGTTTACCATGAATACGCTGTTGTTCTGGTTATAGAACTGGAATACGGTGTTTTTCATGGATGCCTTGACGTTGTCCGGGATTTCCGGGTACAGCTTTTGATACTGCTGCAAGCTGTCAAATGCGTCCTTGGATACGGATGTGATCTTTGTCCAGTCAACATTTGAGATTTCTGCGTCGGAGGATAATTTTAACAATTCTCCGTCATCCGTGTACAGACAGTCGCCGTTTGTTTTCAGGTAAGCGCCGGAATCATTTTTCGTTGTTTCTGCTACGACAAACTGTTTGGCATGGAGCCATGGCCTGAAAAATGGACGTTATTGCTCCCGCTTTTGGTCTTTAAGTTATTACGCAGAGTCAGCGTATCGACGTACGTACCTGCAAAGGAATCGTACGCTACAAGGTTTACCTGGTTTAAATCCAGAGAACCGAATTTGGCATTATCCATGGAATAGATTACCGCGGTCGCGTCTGGCACCTTAAAGTCGGTTTTTTCTGCTGCAGATGGGTAATCCATGAGGACAGTACCATCGTATCGGTATAGGACCGGATTCTCTCCCGTTTCTACTTTCAGAATTCTGCTTTCTGCGTTTACCTGATATCCTTTGACGGATAACGCCTCCAAAAACGCATCCGAGTTAAAGGCGCGGATGTTTTTTCCAATCGTGACTGTTTCAGCGCCAGAATTTGCCATGAAACGCCGATTCAAAGCGTATACTGGCTTGCCATTTGCTTCGTCTGGGATCGTCAGCGTTCCGCTTTGGATGGCCGCAGCAGAAGCATTCTCCACTGCGTATCCGGATGGCAGGGTCGTATCACTCGGCGAATAATCCGAATAATCGATGCCATCTGCGCTATGCGTGATCTTTACTGACGCTCCGGATGCCATGGACTGGATCGGAGTCGTGAGTGCCATCACGCCGCATAAGGAGCAGGCGATCGCTTTTGTGATCCTCTTCCTTTTCATAATGACATTCTCCTTTCTGTGTCTTTTCTCTGTTTTTTGACCCCGGAAAACAGAACCGGTGTCCGACAGATTTTTTCACAGTTTCAGTATGGAGGATGGATGCGAAATGGCGGCTTCAAAATTCTGGTTTTGCGGATACGGCATTTGTGATTTTTGCGGATAACACTTTTTGGTCACAAAAAAAACAGCCGGATGGCTGTTTCTTTCTGGGTGCAGCAGACCGTGTGCCGGCCCACTGCGTATATACTGACGGGTTACATTTCTTCTGCCTGTTCCGCTTCCAGTTTTTTGTCCTTGCGTTCCTGTTCCCTGCGAAGTTTTTCTTCGATCGCGCGGCCAAAGGAATCGTCCCCGCATTTAATGTTCTGGCAGAGAAGGTTGATTGCACGGTATGCTTTCTGCTCCTGTGCGCGGTTATCCTGCTTGATGAGCGGTTCGTTTCCTTCCCAGGTGAACTGGCAGGCTGAGAAGTTCTGGTTTGTATCCTTGACCATGGTTTTTAAAGCTTCCTCATTGACGATCGGCGGCATGAAATGCGGCGCATCGGCTGGTACTTTCTGTGCGTTGTCCGCTTCCGCATCTGGAAGCACCTTTTCCGGTTCCTTGGACTTCCGTACGGTATCCTGGAGCATCTGGCGGATGCTCTGGTCAACAGCAGCTTCATCCGCTTCATCTGTGTCGTCCGTGATCGGTTCCAATGCATCTTCCCCGATGATGGATTCAATCTGCTCTTTACTATATATGGAATGGACGTCCGGCGTCTGCTTCGCGAGCTCTTCATCCGCCTGGATGGTTGCCAGGGAACGGTCTTTTGAATATACGGTTTCAACGCCGTTGGTTTCAAAACCGTTGAACAGGTTTAATGCCTCCCTGAAATAATCCTGTGATAATGTCAGTCCTAATGGTCCCGGGCTAAAAATCTTCATATTGTATTCTGTTTTTTTACCGTCATCCGCAGCCGCACAGATGAACACGAATGGGATCCTTTTGATTATCATTTTCTCCAGGTAATCCTTTTTTAATCCCTTATAAAGTTCGTCACATTCTTTCTTTTTGTCAAAGCCCATGTTTTATACTCCTTTCAGATGAATTTGGCTTTTTCTTCTGTACTTTTTTCTTTCGTGTGATTTGTCCGTTTTTGCGGATAACGGTTTTTGATCAGTTGTTTTTTATACTCTGGAACATCTGGTACACATCGTAATCGTCATCTGCGTCTTCATCGTTCGTCAGGTTATCGTCCGGTTCCTGCGTTGTGGCAGCAGGTGCGGGCGTCTTTTCTGGTTTCTCTTGAAGCACAGGCTCCTGTGCTCTCATATTTTCCCTGGTATCCGGTATGGTTTCCAGTTTTTCTTTCTTTAATACGGACCCGTCCAGTTCTTCTGGTGTGGCTGGTTCTTCTTGTATGATACCATATTCCTGTCCATCTGGCGCATCTTTTTTACGGATCACCGATTCCTGTGGGAACAGATCCTCTGCTGTCATATCTTCATCCTGCCGTTTTTCCCACTTTGGCCGCTGCGGGGTTAATAACTCCTGCAATGGGGCTTCCCGGATTTCTTCCACGGCTTTCTCTTTTGCTGCTCCAGTAAGCCCGTGCCTGGTCTTCCCGGTACTGATACGGTCCAGCCATTCATCCGGGTCTTCCTTCTTTCTGGTCCGCTGAAGGAGTGGGACTTCAATTTCCTTTACGTGTTCCGGACTGGCCGGCGCCCATTTCCCGGACCGGTAAAAGGCATTGAACGGGCTGATCCCGCCCGCATACAGATACATGCGGGCGATGTTTTTGATCGCCTGGTTGCGGTAATATGGCTCGAACCCCTCTAACCACGTGCAGAGTTCGCTCTGCGTCCGGTCATCCAGCCAGATCTTAACCCTGCTGTTCTTTTTCCTGGTCTTATTCAGTGTCAGCGGTTTCGGGAATGTAAAGCAGATCTCTTCCTGTAAGAAGCAAGCTCGTAAAGCCCTTGTGAAAATAAAACCCAGGTCAAGCCCGTTTAAGCGGATCTGCAGCAGGTCGTCATCATGGTAATTATACAGCCTGATCTCCATGTATGCCACTTGCTATCCCTCCTTATTCCCCGTCTGCCTTGGCTGCGTCGCGTTCTTTCCGGCGCAGGCCGCTGACTGCATACAGATAATATCCGCGGACGTTGGTATAGATCAAATCCGTCGTATCCTTGCAGTTCTCATTACCCATTAAAATGGTTAACCCGTTGCCGCCGATCTCGCAGAGTGCGCCGAAATACTCCTTCATGGCCTGCTCCCACGGGGCGAAGGTTCCGCCGGTGAGTACCAGGTAGCGGTATTCGCTGATGCTGTCCTTGATATTTTCCCCGATTTGGCTGCAGAGATCATCGAATACCTCATTGACCGCCTCTTCCAAGAATGGCGCGATCTCATGGTAAACACGGCGCGGACGCCCGTTGCCCGGGTTCCACTCCACCATGGAGACTTTTCCTGCTTCTAAAGCTGCCTGGATCGTCAGCTGGTCCACCTGCACACCACCGCATTTTTCCTGCATTTTTTTGATAGTCTTATCCAAAATCGCGTGCATGCCGACGCTTGTGAACGTCGCACGTCCGCGGATCTGGCGGTTGTAGAGCTCATAAAGGTCTACGGTCTCAAATCCGGCGTCTGCAATCAGTACGTTGGAAGAAAAATAATTTCTTGCGGATTTGGTGCTTCTCGTGTCATCGTTCATGCTGATGCTCATGAGCGTACCTTCCGGCTGCGCCATGATACCGATATCCTTTTCTTCCAGTGTAAAGTCAAAGGACTGGGTCCGGTCTCTGAAGCGGAGGGTAAATTTATGGTGTCCGGTCAGTGCCTGGGTGAGTTCCTGGCGGTCCGTTCCTTTTAAATAAGCTGGCGGAAGTCCGGTCTGTACATACGGCGCGAGACCTGCATTATAAGCACCCGCTCCCGTGTTCATCATGCCGAAGCCAATACCGGTACGGGCGATGATGCGGAACATTTCAGAAAGGTAACGGTGTCTGCTGAATAATTTCTCATCCGTTTCGTTCGTGTCGTTCGCGCTGACGGAGCGCATGGCGGATTCTCCGACCCTCCATACCTCATTTGTAGTATCGTCGATATACCAGATTTCATCCTTTACCGGGGATCCACGATCGTTTCACGCAGTCCCAGCTTCTTCGCATAGGAAGGGAAGCAGCTGCAGGCATTCGGGGAATAGGTTTTTACTGCGGAGTATCCGATATCGATGGCAACCGGCCAGTAGGTGCGGCAGGATGCGTGCTTGACGCTTTTAAATTCTGTTTTTGTTCTGAAATCCAATGTTTCCAATGATGGTTCCTCCTTTGCGTAACAAACTTATCTTCAGTATGTCTTACGGATATCAGTCATTTTTTTGCGGATAACACTTTTTGGTCATTTTCCGTTTTGGATGTCCGCGCCTTAATCCCCGCACAACGGGGTGCTGGTATTTTTAATGCCTGGTGTTATCAATTGACAGACAGGTTTCTTGGTGTTTCTGACATTGTGTCAAGAAATCATCCTGATGCGTCTGGCCGTCCGCAAGACTGTGTTCACCGTCCGTACGGATTCTCATGGTGTTCCCCGGGAACACCACCTGCCGGAGCGGTTTTAACATGATCTCTTTCAGTATGTGATATAAAAATAGGGCGTATTTTTGCGGATAACACTTTTTGGTCATTTTTGTCATACAAAAAGCCCCGGGAAAAATTCCCGGGGCTCATGCTGAATCATTGTTCCGGCACGCAGTATAAATACGTGCGTTCATCCTGGCTACCATAAGAACAGGTCACCAGAACGTACAGGTCATCGGCATCGATATCAAGCCCCGTATGGGACTTAATAAAGTCGATGACCTGGCCATGGTTTTCCAGTACATTTCGATAAGAGCCGTCCGCTCTACCTGCATAACAATATACAGGTTTTAAGCGGACTTCCCGATCGGAAGCCTGGATCGTAATGCTCTGATGTTCCGCAAGGTAAGACGCGTCTGTGAAACGCGCTACATCACGGAACATCGAGCCATTTCTCATGTGGTGGCCATAAATTACATGCAGCCCCTTCTCATGAATATCATGATTAGAGTCCATGTAGATGCAGCCACCGACTGATTTCTTACCCTCCATGTCGCGATGAAGGTAATATTCATTATCTTCATTCTGCATGATCGGGTAAGAAACCTTCGTCCCCTCAATGGTAATGTATCCGATGCAGTCCGGATACTGCTCCATGAGGGCCCTTAATGTTTCAGATGGTTCGTAAGCCGGCTCTGTCGGCTCGTCCCCACCCTCTTCTTCTGTTGCGGGTTCCGGCTGCGTCTCCGGGACAATTTCTGTCTCAGACATCGCAGCCTGGATCGCCGCAAAGTCCTGCGCCTCCTGTTTCAGGCGCAGGTTTTTCTTTACGATCATAGTACCAGAGATTGCATGATGGCTACCAACAGTACCATGATCATGGTTTTAATATTTTTCATATAACCTCCTTGGGGCGGAAGCTGAGTAAATTACAGCTTCCGTCCTTTTTTAATATTTTTTCGTTTTCTTACCGGGTCTGCAAAAGCAAATTATTTATCAGAGACCGGATGCTCTCAATGATTTCAGCATGTTGTACTCAATGCCTCATCACTTATATATCATCAGTATGTATCACGTGTTCAGGCTTTTTCTTCCCGTTTTCGGCCTGTATCAGCGCGTAATCCGGATGTCCGGCAAAAAATAAGGGCAGGATACGATCCTGCCCCGAAATGGTCATCTGGTTATTCGTTTGCGCTGCTTCCTTCCGTTTCCGTTCTTTCAGCATCCGCCTCCTGGATATCTTCCGTCTCCTCGTAGGAATCGGAGGTCTCATAAGCCTCTGTTTCGGATGCGACCGCTTCCTCTTCGGCGGTTGCTTCCGCCTCGTCCGGGGTTACCGGCTCCTCATAAGCAGCAGCTTTTGCGCGCTCAGCGGCATCACGTTCCCTCTGTGCGGACTGCGCCTTTTCCTGTTCCTTGCGCATCCGGTTATAGGCGGCTAAAACATCGCTCTGTTTTACCATCTCATGGATGACAAAGGTCTGGAGGAAATAGATCTTACCGCGGAACTCATTTCTCGCGGACTCCATGGTACCGATCACGTAAACGATGTCATTCATATGGAAATCATTCTCCAAGTTACGCGGGGAACGGTAATACATGGCCGTTACCGGGTAGGTACGCCCGTCCTTCTCGCATTCTAAACGGAGTTCGTAGATCGTATCGTAGCGCTTTGTGATACCGATGATCTTGGCCTCAACGCGGACTTCACAGGTCGGTGTCGCATAGCGGCTTCCAAATCCGGGAACGCCGAGCAGCTGTTCCATCTGGGTATGGTCATGCTCCACTGTGTCGATGAAGAGCACGGTATGTTCGTCATAGCCGGTACCGCTCGGGGTGGCATAGGAGCCTAAGTACCCCTTGATGATCACGTTGTCGTTTTTGCTGAAATCCTGGATGATCTCCTTGGTCACGGTATACTGGTTGTACAGAGCTTCCGGGAAAAACGTATTCGCGGAATCCACGAAAGTCACATTGCCTTCCTCGTCACGGACAGGTTTGCGGGCCGGTACGGAATACGGGACCGTTAAGGATCCACCGCGTTCACTTCCGTACACGTGGGAAATTCTTCCCCTTAAAAAAACTTCATTCAGTCTCGGTGTTGTGTTTGTGTTTTTCTTTGCCATAAGTTTCTTCTCGTCCTTTCATTCTTTTTTGCCTGATTGTTCTTGTTTGCGCTTTCAGTCCGCTCCGGGAATTGACGGACCGTCTTCCTTCTTTTTTTCTTCTGCTTGTTTTTTTATTCATCTTTTCGTCCGACCGCCGTGGCAGGTGGCTGTCTGATATCAGTATGTCGACTGTTCCGGTTTTGCTGGCGGGTATTTTCAGATATCCGTTTTTACTGGCACGATGGCAAAAAAAGAGCCTGCCCGTTTTCCGGGAAGGCTCCTTTGTATGGAATGCTAAACTCTTGTCACGCCTGTCTTGTCATTGAAAACTTCCATGACATCATGGTTATTGACGCCGCACACAAAAACGTGGTCATATCCTTCCAGGAATTCCTTGGAAGTGATCGTCTTATGTACGTACTCAAGCGTCTGCCGGTCCAGCTGCTCCAGGTTATCGATGAATGCCATCCGCATGCCGGTCAGGCTGTTTAACATATCGATCACCAAGAATGTCACGATAATCTTCTCACCGCTTGACAATCCCATGTAGTAGACCGGTTCCTTGCTTGCCGGGGTGGATGCATAGACTTTGATACCATTATCCAGCTTAAAGCTGATCTGGTAGCCGTTGGAATGCTCCGCGTGGGCATTGCATACGGATTCAAAGTCTTCCACATAGTGCTTAACGATACCCTGTTTAACCGGTCCTTTTTCCGCGAGTGCGTCAATGAGGACGGTATACTGGGCAATCTCGTCCGTCAGCTTCCGGTTCATCGCTTCCATCCGGCTCTTCATGACGCCGTTTAGAATATTCTGCTTTTCGGCTTCCAGTGCCTTTCTGCGTTCTGCGATGTCCGTTTTGCCGGCTGCGATCGGTTTTACCGGGAGGACCGGGAGTGTATCCTTTAAGGTCTTGACCTTTTCCTGTGTCAGACGGACATTATTATAGGCTTTCGCCTGCTTTTCCTCTGCAAGGATCTGGTCGTTTAACTCCTTGATCCGCGCGGTTGCCGCCACAATCTCTTCCTCCGCTTTTTTAAGGGCTGCTTCCTGGGTAGCCACTGCCTTGGAGATCTCATCTTTCACGGTTGTTTTGTCCGTGGTACAGGTAAGCTGCTTTGAAATCGGGCATACGGTGGATTCCAGGTTGGTCAAGGTTGCGCGCAGGCTCTTTAAGGTTGTCTCCGCGGTGGCCCTGGTAGTCAGCGCTGCGGATTTGGACTGATCCAGTTTCGCAAGCTCTGTACGGCACGCCTTTAAAGTCTCCGGATCAGGTTCCGCTACGGAATGGATCAGCAGCCAGTCCTCACACTTTTTGATCAGCGCTTCCTGGTCATCGCGTTTCTTTTTCGCGATCTCATATTCCTTCAGCCTTGCACTGTTATCCGCGTACATCCGGTCCTGCGCCTCCAAGTCATACCGGTCAGCTTCCACTTCCTCTAAAGTCCTGGCAGCCGGCTCGCATTTCATGGCTGCGATCTGCACCTCATTCTGCTTGACTGTCGCTTTCTTTGCCTTTCTGGTATCGGTAAGTGCGTCCCTGCATACATCCAGCGCATAGATCCCAAACGGGAAACCGTCCGGGCAGAGGTACTGCTCTAAGATGGTGCTCTGCTCCTCCGTAAGTGCCGGCATGTAGGATAAGATATCCTGGAAGGTGAATTCCTCCGGGAGGTACTCCAAAAGGAGTGCCAGGAATTCATCCGGCTTCATGTGTGCGAAGATATCGCTGGAGCTGATCACCTGCAGGTTTGACGGGGATACTCCGGTGATTTCGGAGACCTTGGCGTTTAACTGTTTCTCTGCCATGCGGTTCCCGTCCGGCCCGCCGATCTTACAGGTCGTGCTTCCGGCCACGCGCTCCCGGTAAATATCCAGTCCCGTTTCCGCCTCCGTGAGTTCCACGGCACAGTCGCGGATCTCCGCGCCTTTTGGGAGGCTGCCGGAAATGCCGTAGCGCAGCGCGTTTAACAGGCTGCTCTTGCCGTAGCCGTTTTCATGGAATACGTAAACAAGCTTTTTGGGGGCAAATTCAAATTTCTTACCGTTCCAGTTATGGATCTGGACCTTCTTTAATTTCATGTTTTTTCCTTTCTGCATCCCTTACCGCAAATGCTGCGGGGATGTCTCTCCTCTGGTGTTCGTCCGTTTCCGCAATCTGACGCAGGCCCGCTATGGCGGGCCTGTGGATTGTCTTTCTTATGATGCGCCTGCCTGGTTACGCGCGGAGTGTCGTGATCTCACCGGTTACGATATAGTCGGTCGCGAAAGCACTTTCCTGCTTTTTGCCAGGCTCCGGTTCCTGCGTGATGCCACAGTCCGCACAGCACATGCAGTTATCCGTCGGGTCATATGCCATCGGTTCCCCGCAGATCGGACACGGTACTGAATGATAATAGACCGCGATCTTTCCGCAGCAAAACGCTGCTTTTTTCCTTGTGATGGTATCGTCCGCGTTGGCGACCGGTGCTAAGTCCGTCCTTGCCATGATCGCAAGGTCATTCATCAGCGTGACGGTCACGTAATGGAAGGACGGTACCCCGTTAACATTGCGTTTTCCGACGTAAACATTGGCACGTACCGCGTCACTTCCGCATACGGTAACATCCTTCAAGCTTGAGACCGTACCGAATACCACGTTCCGGTTTTCCTCATCATGTTCCCCGTCCGGCTTTATTTTTACCAGGCCGTTATAGTACATGGAGTATCCAGTCGCATTCTGCATGGTCTCATTCTGGAATTTGCAGCGCATCATTACAACGCTGCCTTTTCTCGGTTTCATATTCAGGACGCGGTCAGCAGTATGCCGTCTCCAGTCTTCCTCAGCATCCAGGTCATTCCAGAATGTCACATCCGTGCGTTTCCATTCCCCGTCCACTTCGTGCTGGATACGGATCGTACACCGTCTGTCATCCTTTTTCGTGACGCTTAAGACCGTCCCGATCAGCATGACCAGACCACCGGTCCGGTTGATGTTCAATATAACTCCATTTTTTCTCATGGTCGCTCCTCTCTTGTATGGCGGCCGGGAGAGCCCGGCTGCCGTCCGTTAATCCGTGGCGTTGCCATCTTCCTCCCGGTCAGCACCTTCGGAATCCGGATCCTCTGACACTTCCTCGGTGGCTGCGCCATCATCATCCATATCCTGATCCTCCGCAGTAAAATCTTCTGCTTCATCCGATTTCTTCCGGTTTTTCTTTCCGGCCCGTACCCTTCTTTTGGAAAGGACTTTGGACAGAATTTCCTCGTAATCCAGATACGGCAGCCCGGAGATCGCTTTCTGCGTTTTCTCCTCACTCTCCGCGCTTCCTTCAAACGGGGTATCCAGGATCGCGCATACCAAATCGTATGCGGTATAGATTCCGGTCGGATCCAGCTTGTCGATGATGCGGTCACGCCATGCTTTTTTCGTGGCATAGGTTCCGGACTTGACGCGATGCAGGGTCGTTAACACGATATTCTCTAACAGGGTCTTGTGTTTTTTGATCGCAAGAGCCATGTCGTTGTCCATCCGTGTGTACTCCTTCGTGCAGTTTGCCAGTTCCTTTTTGAAGCTCTTAAGCTGCTCCTTATCCGTATCCGGTGCCTGCTCCAGACGTTCGACCGTCATCTGCAGGGTGCGGATGCGTCCATCCAGCCTTTCTCGGTTCCGGAACACCTCGGAAATGCTTTCTGGGGTGATCTCGACGCGCAAAAGCTTGATCAATGCCTTCGGCAGCTCCGTATAGCGGGAGAAGATCGTATTCTTGACTTCCGTGATCAGGTCATCCGACGTGAATTTTCCGGAATGCTTCCTTGCAACCTCTTCCGTATACAGGATGGTATGCGGGAATTTCCAGTAACCGCGCACGATGAACGCACAGTCCCCGATATCTGAGGATTTAATCTCGATGCCTGGTTTCGGCAGGACATCCAGCCCGTACGTATAATCAAACGTTTCCAGTTCTTCTTCATACGCAGTCCGCAGTTCGTCGATCACGGTGTTGTTGTCGAAGGAAAACCGGATACAGGAAATGCTGTGGTTCAACAGCCATCCATCGCAGGTCATTCCGGTAAACCCGCTCGCCTGGGCAAACATGAAATATAACTGCTCGATCATGGTGAGCGGCAGCTCATTATAAGTTGTCGTCGTGACCATGAAGATCTTGGACAGTTTGTCCTGTACCCGGACAATGAATTTTACCATCTTGGAATTTGCGAACAGGGACATCAAAAGGATATCCCTTGCGAATGTGCTTTCCAGTAAAAAGTCGCCGGATGCACGGACCCTCTGTCCAAGCGTCGGAAGTGCGTAACGGCTCATGATGTACAGGCGGTTTTTGGTTACGTCTGCAAATAACAGCCCTGTGGACTGCAGCTCTGCCAGCAGCTTCTTGTTGATCGTCTTCTTTTTATTGGAAGTCGTTTTGAAGTTCTCATACGGAAAGCGTTCAATCACTGCGGTTTTTAACTGCATTTTGGTCCAATTGAGTTCTGTTACTTCATCCCCCTCATTGGAGGGGTAATTCAGTTTGTCATTTGCCCTGCACATGGCGTAATACCAGCGCCCGAAATCATTCGGCGGAAGCCGGTAGGCCAGCAAGGCATCCTTTTCCGTCTGGTATTCTTCCGGAAGCACGCTGTAGATGCAGATGTTCGTTAAATTTGTAAGGTCAGAGACCGTCTTTGAGGCAACTTTCTGTTGCAGCTTCATGAACAGTCCCGCATCATTCCCGTATGCTTCGAAAGTATCCAGTAAAAAGCCATCCAATGCCCTCTGCAGGTCTTTTTCGTCTGTTACTCTCATATTTCTCCTTTCTTGCTCATCCTTCCTTTAACAGGTCATAAAGCTGCACCATGTCCGGCTGGTCACCGTTATGGAGCAGTTTGCCTGCCAGGATCCGGATCGCTGTTTTGCACCCCGGCTCCGATTCCACGGAGGACAGGATCTGCTCTTTTTCATCTCGTGTCACTTCATTCCGCATAAAAATGGCGGACATGAGCGGCGCCGCTCTTAACGTGAGCATGTTTCTGGTCATTTTTGTTGCGTCTCCTTTCATTCCTTATGATTATTTGGTTCATGTTCAGTATGTATACGCTTTCCGAATTTTCTCCGACAAAAAAAGAGTGATTTTTTCCGCAAACCTCAGATACAGCTTTTGAACAGGATATTTTAACATTTCGGCTTCAGATCCAGACGAAAAAAAGCACCGTATCAAACGGTGCTTTTGGATTTCCCGTATTTTGTCAGCTCCTGCTCGGAACCAACACGGGCAATTTTTAAAACCTGGGCGATCACGTCCGGCATGTTAAACCGGTCCGTATCGATGTCTTTCTGCTTGCAGTTCCACTGCAATGACGGAATCTCCATGTAAAAGGTTACATCCGGAGTCGTCGTGTTTGCGTAGATACGCTGCAGCTTCCCTCTCTCATACCGTGAGATGCCGGATACCTTCACTCGGATCCCTCCGGTATACGGCGGGATCAGGATTCCGGTCTCCCGGTAATTATTTTCCAAGCGCCGCATCAGGTACTGCGCCACATCGACAGTCGCGTCAACATCGTACGCGGCGTCATGGTACATGTCCTGTTCCGCGCCGCAGTAGGTCGATATGGTCTGGAGCTTGTAATTGACCACTTCGGACGGAGCGATCATTTCCTGGGCGAGT
The DNA here is from genome assembly GCF_003477445.1 of Clostridium sp. AF50-3. NCBI lineage: Bacteria > Bacillati > Bacillota > Clostridia > Eubacteriales > Clostridiaceae > Clostridium > Clostridium sp. AF50-3. Next base: position 16,820 of record NZ_QUDH01000012.1, read on the forward strand.
CTGTACACATCTAACGACATCATTGGGTTAAATACCTGCTGATACCGTTTATACATCTCGAATAGGAAGAGGTCATCGAACCGCAGGTTGTTGTATCCACAGACGATGCTGTTTCCGAAAAACTCCATGATCTGCGGGAAAACTTCTTCTTCCGCCGGCTGGTCCGCAAGGAATTCATCCGTAATTCCGGTAAGTTCTACGATTTTCTCGTTGAGCGATTCGACCGGACGGATATACCAGAGCCGTTCTTCTAACGGCAGGAAGCCGACAAACGGCATGTACATGAATTTCTTTGCGGACAGCTCGATGACGTGTGCCTGTGGTTTGTTACCACTGCTGACCGGGTTTAACCCGGTCGTTTCGCAGTCGTATACGATAATGTCCTCTGCCGATTCGAAGAATTCCGCGAACTGGTAGATGACGGTGGGTGTCTTGTACATAGACCTCCTCCTTACTTATGCGGCACTCCGTAGGAATCCAGCACGCTTGCGGCAACCGGGTCACCACTGCAGTCCAGCATATAATGCTGTGACTTTAAGTACGCGATGCAAAGTCCAGCAAGATGTGACATCGGGCCTGCTTCCACGTAGCGGATGATGCTGCGGATGTGTACCGGATTGTACTTCAGTACCTGGCTGATGTACTTCGGGCCCGGACGCATCATGCGGGTCTCGGCCGGTTCCTGATCGGTAGCTTTTCTCTTCGGGTCAAACGGTCTTTCCTGTAACAGGACGTCATCCGGGTTTTCCGGAGTCAGTGACTGCGGGGTCTCCCAGTCCGGTTCATGTTCAAACCAGTAGACGCTGCTGCGATCCGGTTCCGGTCTTGCAGGGGTTGCAGGCGCATAAGCAGGAGCTGCGGCAGCTTCCGGAGTTGCGGATGTTACCGTTTCCTCTGCTGCGTTAGTTTCGGAGTCTGTAAGCGGCTCGGATTCAGCTTTCTCTTCCGCCGGTGTCACGGACGGAACGTCGGATGTTTCCTCTTCGCTGTTGTCCGTCTCCTCGCCAGTTTCTGGCTCCATTGCCGGCTCTTCAGCCGGGCTTTCCGGAATGTCTTCCACTGTCGGCTCGGACACATTCTCTTCCTGCGCGGCTGTTTCCGCCATCAGGGCCTCTTCCTTAGCTTTTTCTTCCGCCTCGGCTCTGCGCTTTGCTTCCTCGGCCATCGCCATGTCAGCTTTGCGTTTTGCCTCAAATGTCTCAGATTTTAAAGCTTCCAGTGCGGCTTCCGCATGGGTTTTTCCCTCCACGGCTTCCTTTAAGGCTGCTTCACTGGCTGCGTTCGCCTCTTTTAAGGCTGCGATCTCGCCAGTTGCCTGATCTAACTGCTTCGCGGTTTCGGCTGCCTGCGTTTTTGCCTGCTCCAGTTCTGCCTTGTTTGCCTCACAGATCTGTTCCAGTGCGGCCTTTTCAGCTTCTGCCTTGTCCTTGGCTTCGCGTTCCTGGCGGATTGCGTTACCGTCGGTCTCCGCAGTTGCCTGGTATGCAGCTAACGCATCCTCTGCCTCTTTACGGGCGTCTGCAGCTTCCTGCGCCTTGCGGTCTGCCTCCTCTTTCTGCTCTACCGCAGCCTTTAAGTTGTTTTCCGCTTCAGTCAGGCGCTCCTGCATGGCAGTTTTTGCTTCGATCTCAGCCTGGATGGTCTGCTCCTGCTTTGTTTTTTCCGCATTTGCACGCTCATCCGCTTCCTTCGCAGCTTTTACCGCTTCCGCAAGTTTGACTCCCTGCTCCTCGCACTGCTTGGACAGTTCTGCCTGCTTGGCTTGCGCGGTTTTTGCCATTTCCTGTGCTTCTTTCACCTTTACGTCTGCATCCTTTAACAGGGCATCACTGTCTTTTTTGGCCTGCTCCATGGAAGCGACCTTATCCTGCAGGGTCTTATTCTCCGCTTCTGCCTTCTTTAATGCTTCCGAATCAGCAGCGGATGCTTTTTTACTTTCGTACTCGTACTGCCCCTTGATGTTCAGTGCCAAAAGACTGATATCGGCATTTTTTTCATCCTTCGTCTTTAACACACTGATCATGGCGCGGTCAAACGCCTGGTTTGCAGCTGTCTGTCCGTCCGCTCCGGTACCAACGCCGTAGCAGCGGGAACCGAGGTCGTTTGTAACGATACAGATCGTTACGATCTTCCCATCCGCATAAGTCTGCTGCGGAAACTCACAGCTCATGAACGCGTCACGGGCTAACTCTACGAGTCCGTCATGGCTGAGGTATCGGTGCCCATCTTTGTCCGCGTACTGGATATGGAAGATGGCGCCTCCTGCCTCAATCGCCATGGTCGGGTTCTGTGCCTGTCTGGTCTCCTTCGTTTCTTTTGCTTTTTCTTTTTCCATCATTGGAACTCCTTTCTTTTTCTGGCGTACTCTGTGCCTTATTACTGCTTACGGCTTCAGTATGTAGATTTTTTGAATGTTTTGCCCGCAAAAAAAAATCCCGCAGTCATAAACTGCGGGATTTGTGGTTTTTTTGTCATCTGGTTTTGGTCACGCTGCAGCGTACCGGTGCTTCCGTTACAATGAGCGGGTTTAACACCAGGTCCGTTTTCCAGATCTCCTGAAGCGACTCAAAGAAGACGCAGGCCGGGTTGCCGTTCGGATTGGCGTAAGTCACGACCTTATCCTTGGTCTCGTCCATCCAGTGGAACGGGTCCGTGTCCATGATCATGATCATGTCCTTGACCGGTTTTAACGGCTCCACGGTCTTTACGCTGATCTTACGGATCGGCTCTTCCGCGTCATTATCCGTATCCACCATGATCTCCCCGCTGATCTTTACGACCGTATCCTCCGCAAGCAGGTCGCTGTAGGAAGCGTACGGTTCCGTGAAACAGCAGATCGGGATGCTCCCGGTCTGGTCTGACAGGGTGAAGAATGCCATCGGGCGTCCGTCCGTGCGTCTTGCTTTGACCGTGTATTCCGTAATGATACCGGCTACACGGACACTGCTCTTTCTCCCGCGCCCTAATGCTTGGGAAATGGCGACGGTTTTTAATTCCTTGGGGCTTTCGTAGTGGTCCATCGGATGTCCGGTGAAATAATCACCGAGCAGTTCGCGCTCGTTCTTTAAGTTCTGGTATTCGTCATTGCAGACTGAAGTATCAATCTGCGTCTGACAGATCACGTCTTCCTTATCTGCCATCGACTTGCGGATCTTTGCCTGTTTGTCCGGCTCCGCAGTAGTGGCCAGTTTCTTATTGTAGTCCTTCAGGGACTTGATTGCCTTGGCATACACGGTGTCCCAGGCAATCAGAAGTGCCTGGCGGTTATCGCATAAATGTCGGAAAGCGTTTGCACGGACAAATTTCTCAAAGGTCTTAGCGTCCGGCCAGGTACGGATCACAAAATCCGCTATGCTCCGGAACGGGCCGTTCTTTTTTCGTTCTTCTTCAATCTGTGCCTGTGCGGCTCCGAGCCCCTTGATCTTACTGAGCCCGTAATACACCGCATTGTCATAGATCGTGAAGCCCGCTCCTGAAACATTGACATCCGGCGCCTCGAACGGGATCTGCATATATCGCATGTCCCCGCAGAGTTTCTGGATTCCGTCAAAATCAGAGGAGTTTAACACTGCCGCCATATACTGGAGCGGATAATGGTGCTTTAACCATGCAGTCTGGTACGCAACAACGGCGTAGCAGGCCGCGTGACTTTTGTTGAACGCATATCTCGCGAAATCCATAACCTCGTCAAACAGGTCATTTGCGGTTTCCTCGCTGATTCCACGCTTTTTGCATCCTTCGATCTTTCGTTCCGGGTCGCCGTAGATAAATGCCTGGCGCTCCGCTTTTAAGACCTTTTCTTTCTTTTTGGACATTGCTCTTCGTACCATATCCGCCTGTCCTAAGGAATAGCCGGCAAGGCTCTTAAAGATCTCCTGTACCTGCTCCTGGTAGGCGATGGCACCGTACGTATTTTTTAAGATCGGCTCCAGCTCCGGTGTCAGATACGTTACCGGCTGCTGTCCGTTCTTGACGGCAATGACATCCGATAAGAACTGCATCGGGCCCGGACGGAACATGGCAACAAGAAGCGTCAGGTCAAAGATCGTTTCTGGGCGGAAACCCTTTAACATGCCTTTCATGCCGTCAGACTCGAACTGGAAGACGGAGTTTGTATTTGCTTTCGCAAAAATCTCCCGGTATACATCCGCGTCATCCATCGGGATCCGGTCCATATCGATCAGTTTCCCAGTGTCCTTATAGATCTGGCGCACCGTGTTGGTGATGACCGTCAGGTTGATTAAACCGAGGAAGTCCATCTTCAAAAGTCCGATCTCCTCGGCCTGGATCATATCACAGGACGTCATGAGCATGGACTTATTGGACATGATGAGCGGAATGTAGTCGTCTACCGGGGCACCGTCCGCAATGATGATGCCTGCGGCGTGCTGTCCGTTGTGGAGAACGGTTCCCTCGATACACAGTGCGAAATGGATAATGCCCTGTGCAGCGTCGTTTCCAGCAAAGGAATTTTTCAACCCGGTTACGGAGATTTTCTCCGGCACCTTTGTTCCTGTATTTTTTACCTCACGCACGAAATCATCCGCGATCTTATGAAGGTCTAAATGCAGAGGGTCGTCTGTCAACTCTTCGGCTTTTTTTGCAATCAGTTTTTCGAGTGCCACGTAGTGCTGCGCGTCATAGCCGCGGCTTAACGCATAGGTTTTCGCTGCTGTCAGCAACGCCGCTTTTCCGGTCTGTTCGCTCTTGGACATGATCCTGCATACGGTGGCTTCTCCGTATTTATGCTTGACATATTCAATTGCGTACGGACGGACGTTGGACTCGATATCGCAGTCGATATCCGGCATGGATACACGTTCCGGGTTTAGGAAACGCTCAAACAGCAGACCGTAGGTCAGCGGGTTGATGTTTGTGATACCGGTCATGTAGCATACCAGGCTGCCGGCTGCGGAACCTCGGCCAGGGCCTACGGTCTCGCCGGGGCGGTCCTTGACGTATGCCGCGATCCGTTCCGTATCGAAGGTCAGTGCCAGTTTCTGCTCTTCCGGGTCATCCAGATATAATTTTCCTGCTACCCTTGCGTAGCGCAGGAAATCTTCCACGATACAGAAGTAATCCGCATACCCCATGGAACAGATGATGTTTAATTCATATTCCAGTCGGTCATAATCTGTAAAGTCACCGTCCGGATATCTCCATGCGATGCCTGCGTAGGTCATCTCGCGCAGATATTCCTCCGGGGTCTTCCCGTTTGGCGCCACGAATTTTGGATAATGTTTTTCCGTGTTCAAATGGAATTCGCACTTGGAAACAATCTCTCCGACGTTTTCCATGGCTTCCTGTACGGTTTCTTCCGGAAGGATCTTTAACAGTGCTTCGGAAAGCTCTGCATCATCCTTTACGTAGACTTCGTAATCCGCCGCGTCCGGCGTATACCAGCGCTCGTACTGGTATCTTGTGGACTGGGCGATCGCCCTGGCTAACACGGAATCCGCGGAGTTATCCGGGATGTGCGCGTCATTGGCCGCAACGACCGGGAGCCCGGTCATCTGGGCAACCCAGGCAAGCTTCGGATAAGCAGCCTTTTCAATCTCTAAGCCGTGATACTGCAGCTCAATGTAGAAATTCCCTTCTCCGAACAGCCTGCTATACCAGTCCGCTTCCGATAACAGCGCATTGTTTAAGGATGCGTCGTCCACGTAACGCTCACGGATCGCCGTGATCCTGCGTTCAATCTGCATCCATTTTGCGATCTGCTTTTCGTCTGCCGCAATGAAAGCCTTCAGATTTTTCAGTACCGCCGCATTTTTTTCATATGCAGCATTTACCTCGGCAAGCCTTTCTGCGGCTTCCGCCTTCTTTCTTTCCTCCTCTTCGTATTCTTTCTTTGCCAGTAGGCGCTTAGCTTCATCCTTTCCGGTGGTAGCTCTGCGGTAAAGTCCCTGCGTGCTCTTTTTTGCGGCTTTTTTCAATGCCGCAATTTCTACCGACATGGCGCTTTGTTCTCCCATGAGCGCATCCCGCTTCCAGCAGTTTTTCGCGTAGCTTTCCGCCTGTGGGGAAAGGAATGCATCCTGCTGTTCACGCAGTTTATTGATGTCGTCATCCACGGAGCGGTTAGCTAAGACAATGCTTGCCAAAACTCCCTGGACGCACGCGCTCGTGGCAATTACGTTCCCGTGTCCTTCCGAGCCCGGCCCGAAATACCGCATCAGCAGCTCTTTATTGCCTCTGGCAAATCCGTTTGCCAGCCGGTGCTGAGTGTCGGTTGTGAACTTGCTGAGTGCCCGGAATCCTTTGTCGTTTTTTGACATGAGGATCAGGTGCTTTCTGCCTTCCGACCCCTCTTCGATGTAGGCTTCGACGCCGACCACCGGTTTGATCCCGGCTTCCTCGCAGCATCTCGCAAAATCGATATAGCCGGTCATGACGCCGTGGTCCGTTAAGGCAACTGCCGGCGCACCAAGCTCTTTTGCCCGGTCGACTAATGTCTGCACGCTCATCGCGGAATCCCTTCTGGATTCCATGGTGTGGTTGTGCAGTAATCCATATTTTACTCTTGAACGTTCCATATTAACCTCCTGTTCCTTATCATTTGTTGGTTCCCTTACAGTATGGATACCGTTGCGTGCCGGGCAGCCGGAAAAATCGCAAAAAAAGAGACCCTCCATTTGGAAGGCCTCTATAGGTTTTAGTCAGGCGTTTAAGACCAGCCTTGCGTATTCACGCATCTGCTGTTCGCTTGCCCGGCCAAGGAAGATTCCGCGGTTTGCGAATTCTCCCTTTGACTGTAACAATTTCTGAAATGCCATGCGGTCGACCGTTGCAAAGAAATTTCGCAGCTCGGCTTTGGACATGGTCATTACATCCGGTTTTTCCGGCTCCTTTGTTTCCGGCGCCGGTGTTTTCGCAGGCTGCGTCATAGGCTTTTCCTGCATAACAGGTGCCTGACTGGCCGCCTGCTTTGCTGTCTCCCGGACCGGCTTTTCCGGTGTTTTTGCAGTCTGTGCGATCCCGCTTCCGGCGGTCTGTGCTGGCTTTGCAGGTTCTTTTTTAGGCTGCGGTGCTGTTTCCTGCGGTTTTGGTGCAGGAGCAGGTGTTTTCGCTGCCGGCTTTACCACACTTTTAGCACCCGGAGCAGCTGGCTCTGGTTTCTCAGGTTTTGCGGGTTTTGGCGGTTCCTTTGGTGCCGCTTTCTCCTCCGTCTGTTTCATGGCATTTTCCATGAATTTTGGCGGCTGGATCCCGGCAGTCAGGGACTGTCTTCTCTGTTCCGCAACCTTTTCCTGTCTTCCGGCCGGTTTCTCCGCCTGCCGCAAGACTTCATTCATGGCCTCATCCCCGGATTTTGGCTTCATTTCCGGCGGGATGACATGGGGCACATTGCCCACGTTTAAGGCCAGTTTGTTTAATGTCTGCAGGATCGGCGCAAGTTCTTCCTGGGTATAGCCTTCAAAAAGAACCATGACGCGGTTTCCGGAGCAGATCATCCTTGAATATCCCATAATTTCTCCTTTCTTCTATTCCTTGCGGATTTAACATCTTCAGTATGTGGATGGAATTGCAAAAAATCGGCCCGATCTACCAGTCCTGCACGATCTTTTTGATCATTTCCGCCGTCTGGCCGGCTAAAAGCTCAAAATCCTGCACATTCATGTAAAAATCCTTCCCATACATTTTTGTGAAATCCTTGTTATTCTGTTTCCCAATCGCCGTCCCAAATACCTGGATCTTTTCCCTCCTGGCATCCTCGATGGCAAGCATATTCTGCCGGATGCCTTCAGAGCCGCTGAAATATGCGCTTGGGAGACCGTCGGAGATGATGTTCATCAATTTATGTTTCTCTCTGCGGCGCTTTAGGAGTTCTGTTGCATAGCGGATGCTGTAAGAATCGAAGTTACTGCCGTTACCTTCGATGTAAGGCAGCGTCTCCCGTTCTTGTAACGTGTTCGCCCACCTGATAAAATGGAGCTGTTCCACGTTGGATGAAGTGGTGTGAAACCCCATACAGTATGTCGGAATCCGGAAATACGCCATCGTTTCCGCAATCGCGGTCGCCGTGATAATGGCAGCTGTCGTTTTTTCTCCCCGCATGGAGCCGGAACAGTCGACCAATAGCATCAGACACATATCAGCCTTATCTGACGGAAGACGCTTCCGCTCAAACAGACGGGATGTCACCCGACCGGAAGAGGCCCGCTTTAAGCTGACCATGCCGCTCTGCGTGTACATTTTCCGGTTGCAGTCATCCTGGAAGATTTTTTTCAGTTTGACGATCAACGGTTCGTAAATGATCGCTGCCCTTTGCGAATATTTTGCATAAAGCTCCGGGGCGGAGTCTTCCATCACTATATCATCCGGTATAACGTCCGAAAACTGCTTATGGTTGGCTGCGATCTCTTTGACAGCCTCATTCATGGCTGTTGTTATCTCTTGCCCTGCGGACTTACCACAGGTATCCTCATAGGATTCCATCAGCTGGTCTAACTGCTCGGCAAGTGTTTCCGGATCGATAGCTTCCGGCTCCGCTTCCGGGTCTTCCATATCCTTCGAGGTAAGATCCCGCTGTTCCTTCCCGGATTTGTCACCAGGAATGGGTTCTTCGTTCTCGTCCTCGCCTCCAGTATGGTTTTGATTAGTGTCTGTCTCAGATGATTCTTCCGATATCCCAGCTGACTGTCCTGTGGTTTCTTCCGGAACTGTTCCGGATGCATCGTCCGCACCGGACTCGGCCTGCGTCATTGTGGAGGCTTTCTTTTCCGTCTCCGCTTCGTCACCTGCTGTTCCTGGACTGTTCTTAGCATCCAGGCTTTCACCTTCCTCCGGATCTTCCTGTTTGTCTGTGATTCCCGCATCTTCTCTTAATTGATCCTGCATTTTTCTTTTTTCTTTTTCCATGCTTTGTTTTCTGGCCTTGTTACGTCTTTCCGACCGCTTGGAGGAATCAGAAACATTCGCGGCTTTCCGGCCTTCGCCGTTGCCGTTCGTACTGCGTTTTCCGGTCGCATTTGTCAGGTCACTCATACAAAGAGAGGCGTTCCAACCGTTGATCGGTGTCAGGATCCGCAGTGCGGTCTGGAAGATTTCCTCAGCTATATGGACGCGTTTTTTGCCATCCGGCTCATTGATCGCCTGGTATACCAATCCGATCGTACGGTCGAAACAGCGCCTGGCCGCCTGAGACGTAAAATCGCCCTTCACGAGTCCTCCATCGCCGAAGTGGACCAGCGCGGTCATGTATTCATACCATGCTGTGCTCAGAGGATTCGTCTCAGCATGTTCTGAGACCGGTATTGCCAGGTCATAGCATCGGTCGATCGTAAAATACAAGGCATCTAATGCCGGCCCTCCGACGATCTGGTCCGCGAAATTTTCGATGGCCGGATCTTCGATTAGGTTTACGATCGTCATAAAGAGGTCCTTTTGCTGGTAATCCGAGATTTCCCGCAGGATGCGCTCCGTTTCATCAAAGTCCGTAAAAACCTGATGCATGGCTTCATGGATGTTAATTCCCATCTGCATGATGCGCACTTCCGGCTCCGTGACTCGGTTAAAAAAATCATGGTCCCTGGCCACATGGATGATCCCGTCTTTTGATGTATATCCAAGCGCGGGGTGTTCCGCATCCTGGACGATCGTTCGTCTGCCGATAAGAGAAGTGTCTAAAAATCCCATGATGCGGCACCTGGTATTCCATTCTTTTTCTGTCATAACTGCCTCCAGCCCCCTTTCCGGACTTTTTCTGCGATCTCTTTCCAGTCATCCGGCGTGGTTTCCTGAAGCAGGATCACGATCCCGGCTTCCGGATTCCAGACTGCCCCGTTTACCACGGTCGCGTCGCATTCCCAGCCGGTATAACTCATGATCCCGGTATCTTCCGGTATCTGGTTGGCTGCAAACAGTTCCATTAATTCTCTATATGTTCTCATTTTCTTCCTTTCGCGTTCTTAGGCGGCCTGTAATTTGGCAGGTTCGTCACAACATTGGTTTCCAGCATGTCTGCCGTCTGCGGGTCCACGATCCCGACCGCTCCGACCAGGGTATCCGTGATCGCTGTTTTCGGGTCGTCGCCTTCCGCCATGTTCTCAAGGGCACCAAGACATGCTCGCGTGCTTAAGTTCAGGGCGTATTCGGCAGTTGACCGGTTTTCAAGCAGAGTGCTTTTGATCTTTGTGTATGCGTCATAGACGTATTTCGCGTCATACTGCGTGTACCCGTATTTGGTCAGGAACCGGATAAAGTCATCCGGTGACGGATCCGCGATCCGGTATTTCTGCTTGAAACGGCTTGCAAATGCCTGGTTTAACCACATGGTTCCTTCCGTGCCGACGTTCATCGTGGCGATGATCACGGTCATTGGATGACGGGTTACCTTCTGGTATCCGTTTTTCATAATAAAGGACGGATATTCGATCGCATTGTTCAAAGTACCGGTCAGCATGTTCTGGTCGGCACAGTTGATCTCTTCCATCAGGATGATTCCACCGTTTTCATAACCTTCCAGAAAATCCGTTTCCGCAAACGCGAGTTTTCCTTCCACGATCTTATTCTTTCCTTCGATCTCATCCGACTCCGTATATTTGTCGAACTTGGTCTCGTAAAGCGGCAGCCCCGTGGCGGCTGAAAGCGCATGCGCCAGTACAGTCTTTCCGGTACCAGGGTTTCCGTATAACAGAACGTTTACGGCATCCCCGCGGGTATAAGCCGGATCTGTCATCCCGACTTCCCATAACGGCAGGATCCGCTCCCGCAGCCGGTAGTCCAGTTTCCGCATCAGCCTGAAAAATTCAGGGACCGGTACGAAGCTGTCCAGGAAATCAGGCGGAACGACGCGTTCCTGCTGTCTTTCGGTCCAGCCGAAACTGATCCGGTATTTTCCATCCCGGTACGGTTTTAACGGGTCCTCTGCGGTTTCCGACTCTGCTTTTGTTGTTTCCTCCTGAGGCTTTTTAGCCTCTTCCTTCTTTTCCCGCTTGGCGCGGTTTCTGTCCTGCTGGGTCTGTGCCTCGTACTCTGCCAGTGGCTTGATGCCAGGGATCGCGTGCGCATTGCCTGTCTGTACCGCCATCAGGCACTGTGCGGAAAAATTGTCGCTTGCCTGGACTTCGCAGGTGCATGTCAACATCGTCCGCAAATAATAGGTCACGGCATCGCAGAACCGGTAACAGGAATCAGAAAGTGTCAGTGCGGAAGTAGGGGTTGTGACCTGGTGGTAACATTCCGTGAACGTCGACCGGCATTCCTGATCCTTATCCATGGCCAAGACCGTAAAAATCACGGATGCAAGCGCCTTGAATGTTAAATTGTCCGTACGCAGACTGATTCCGGAAATCTTTGTAAAAACAATCCTCTGTACGCTACTGTCTGTTACGCAAAATGACACAGATTCCTTCTTTAACTGAAGCCGTCCGTAAATATCACCATTGCTCAGCCGGACAGCGCGCAGCTGTTCGGATTTAACAAATTCCAGCATGGACACGGAATTGGTAAGCCAGACGTTCCTTGTGACAGCGCCGGACCGGAAGCCAATGGATGACTTTGCCTCCATGGCATCCTTATGGCGTTTGCTCATTGGCGCAACACTGGAACAACTCTCCTTTGTGAATCCGGTTGCTTCCCCCTTCGAGAGAATGGTATCCCCGTGCTCATTGGATCGAATGCAAATTTCATTATGTGTTTCTCCTTTCTCATTTCCTTTTTCTTCTTTTCGGTATCAGTATGGGATAACGGGGGAATCAAAAACGGATGTTTTCCTGTATCTGTTGCCATCAAGAGGAAAACGTTGCCAAAAAGTGTTATCCGCAAAAAAAAAAGACACGGCCAGTTTCCTGACCGTGCCATCCTTCCGGCTTATTCGCCTGCCGGACCTGTTGCCGTTTCTGTCTTTTTTGCAAAAGCTGGACCGGAATTGGAATAATCCTCCTCCTCATCCCCGCTCATGCTGTTCGTTTTGCTGGAATCCTTGATTTTCCCAACCAGGATACCGTCTTCTCCTGCCTTCCTGCCGTCTGGCACGGTCATGTTCCTGGCCATTTTGCCGTCCTCGCCGAAATAGTAGTCATCCGGGCCCCAGTGGACAGTCGTGTTGGAAACCATGTATCCGTCTGAGCCGAAGAAATACCAGGCCCCGTTTAATTCTACCCAGTTGTACTGGACGTAGGAACCGTCATTATTCTGGTACCACCAGCCGTGGTCGTCCTGTTTCCACCCTGTGTTCTTGTAAATGACCTCTGTTGTGCCGGGACCATTTGTCTCATCCATACCTTCAATGGTACGTTTTTCCGTTTCGACGGCATATTTGGCACGGTATTCCGCTGCCATCTCCTTGCTGACGGAAAAGGTACCCGCTTCTGCACCTTCCGCCTTATCGCCGGAGCGTGAGATCGGACGGACGCGCAAGCGGTAATCTCCGGCCGCCTGCATGACCGGCTTAAAGTCATACGTGGTACCGCCGGTAAAATAAATCTTGCTACTGGAGTTTCTGGTCAGTATCAGCTGGTATTTGACCGCGTTTGTGGAAGCCTCCCATCTTGCGGTACCGTCGGAATTCCAGGATGCGTCGCTGATCGCGGTGCATACGTCCTCTAAGTCTGTAAGCTTAATGATCAGGCGCAGGGTCGTTCCGTTATCCAGCCTGGACGCTTTTACATACTCAGCGCCTGCGCCCTGGAGCTTTACCTGGCTTGCCTTGGTTAAATAAAAGGCATATCCATCATCTGCGGAAAGTTCCACCACGTAATTTTCTTCCGCTGCGCTCTTTTTCTTTTTGGTCGTAAAGTCATCATCGTCCTGATCAGCTGTCTCCGACTCCAGTTCTACGCTTCCTACCGAATAGTGTCCGGAAGAACTTTCCGCCGTGATCTCCGGATATCCGTCCTCATCATATCCCTCAATGCAGAATCTCACATTTACTTTCTGGATCTTTTCCGTTGCATTTACCTGTACCGGACATACTGCGGTTGCCAGGACCATGCATGCCAGTGCGGCTGTAATCTGTTTTCTCATATCGCTCGGGGCTATACCCCTCCTCCTTCCTGCTTTTCTTTCAGTATGTCTGCTGATGGAAAAATTCCTGATCTCCAGAATTTTTTTGCGGATAACACTTTTTGGTCATTTTCCATTGGATTTTACAAAACAATTTCGTATAATATAGATATAAGAGAAACATGGATATCCAAAACCGGTCAGGAAAACCGGTATTTACTGATAAATCACTGTATTCCGTACTACAGGAGGAAATGATATGTATACCACCATCAATATGTTAGGCATGATCCGCGGACACGTAGACCGCATGGAATTATTAAAGAAGCAAGACGCACTTGTAACCGAGACTCCGGACGAGAAAGTAAATCCGGCCATTCTTGTAAAAAATATCGTCGGGACCGCGAATGTTCCAATTCGCGCCACTATCAACGCGCCGGAAGCTTACGGCGGGATCCGCCTTTTGGGCATCCCTGGCTGCGGCACGGTCGTATGCCATGCGGACCAGATCGAAAACGTATACAAGGCGGTCGATACCGCAACCGGCGTCCGTGTCCGCAGGGTTTTACGGGACGTCCTCGGTGATGACGCTGCCGATAAATATGATGTCTCTGCCATGACTTCGCTTGAAAAGCAGAAATTCCTGGAGCAGTTTGGCCAGCCTATCTCCACCGGCAAACAGATGTCCAACATCCCTCCGATCACCAGGAACCATATGGTGATCAAAAAACAAAAGCGATGGCAGACGGAACTCCGGCATTTTACACACAGGGGCGCACTCCGTTCTGGCCGGAAGATCTTGAAATGGACCGTTAATACTCTTTTTTCAGACCCGTATCCCGCGGGTCTGTTTTTTTGTCCTTTTTTTGGGTCGTCAGGATACCATACTGTTATCAGTGTCTTATATCAAGGAATGAGAGAAAGGAGCAAGATATGCGAAAGATTTTTGAAGTGGCAGACGCCCAGCCGGATGCAGATGATATCTGTTTCGTGTCCGATGGATGTACTGCCTTACAGATTGCAGCCCTGTATCCTCCTCTCACGGAGCAGGAAGAACAGGAACTGCTAAGTACCAAGGGGACGCCGGGCTGGGAAAGTGCGAGGGAACGGCTTGTGCTATGCAACCTGCGTCTGGTCATGTGGGTCGCAAACCGGTATCCGGAAAGCGGCGGCTTCACAACGGAAGACCTGATCGAATACGGGATCGTCGGGCTGATGCTCGGAATCGACCGGTACCAGGCATCGCAGGAGACGAAGTTATCCACTTACGTCATCCCGTGGATCCAGAAAACGATCCGGGAACAGGTCATGTTACGACAAGGGTTAATTACCGTACCAGCCATATGGCAGGCCAGGTTGCCAAGTTGCAAAAAGAACGGCACCGAATGATCGCGGAAGGCATCCTGGAACCGTCCATGGAAGAGCTGATGATCAGGAGCGGAATCGATCCGTCCATGTCGGAACAGCTGCAATCCGCCATGGAAGCGTCCATGTGCGGGTCTTTGGATACGCCGGTGGCATCCGGCAGTTCACGCGGTTCATCCGATACCGCAACAACGGTCGGCGATTTTATTGCAGACCAGAAAAAGAGTACAGAAGAAACGGCAGTGGACGCTGCCATGGTGGCAGATATCCTGCGTTACATGGAGTGCTTTGCGGATTCCGAACAGCGTGTTGTCCGTCTCCGTCTTGGAATCGACGACGGGGTGCAGAAAACCTTCCAGGAATGCGGTGAGATCCTTGGCTGCACGGCGGAATGCTGCAGACAGATGTATCTGCGCGCCATTCGTAAATTACAGACTGCGTTCGCGCCGGCATCCATCGCAGATGCTTGACAAAACAGGTTCTTTCCCGTGCGGAAAGGATCTGTTTTTTATTTTGCGGCAATAAGAAAAAAGGCAGGGACCATAGGGTCTCTGCCTTTTTAAAAGGTTTTTCGCCAACCGGAGCTTCCGTTTAGTTAAACGGAAGACCTTCGTCCTCAACGCCATCCGGGATGTTCATGAAGCCGTCACCCATCGGCGAACTTGGGGCTGCGCTACTACCGGAACCAGAACCAGTGCCTTTGCTATCCGCAAACTCCTGGCTGTTTACCACAATCTCGGTGGTATAGACCTTCTGGCCTTCTCTGTTAGTGTAGTTGCCAGTCTGGATTCTGCCGGACACCAGGACACGCATTCCCTGACGGAAATAGCGTTCTGCAAACTCGCCCGCCTTGTCAAAGGCAACGATGTTGATGAAATCTGCGGTCTGCTGGTCGCCGCTATTGTTACGGCCTCTGCGGTCCACCGCAAGAGTGTATCTTGCAACAGCCATGCTTCTCTCTCCAGAGGTATAACGCACCTCCGGGTCCCTTGTTAAACGTCCCATCAATATAACTGTGTTCATCTTGCTTCCTCCTTGGAATAAATTTTTTTGCATTTTAAAGTTCTCCATTCCTTGAACTTCATGCTGTCTTCAGTATGTGCACGCTTCTGTTTCAAAAACGCGAAAAAATTATCCGTTTGTGATCTCGTCGTCCGTGGATTCCGCAAGGAGTGACTGGTAATACGGACAGTGTTCACAATCCCTCTTATAAAGGCATTCCTGCTTTCGGTTGAACCGGCACTGCTTCCGGCGTTTTGCGATGATCCACGTGATGATTGCCGCCAAGAGTACGAACTGGATTGCTGCCAGGATCGGATGTTCCGTGATCGCCCGGATGACCGCCTCATACGCTGCCGTGATCAGTCCGGCAAGTTTCTGCCAGAAGGTCTGCTCCGCTGTGGAGATATACGTGGCATTCGCCTCATACGTATAGACCGCCGAATTTTTCTTCGTCAGTTCTTCCGTATAAACGCTTTTCCAGGCGGCGCCGTCCTGGTGCGGAAGTGTCACAGTGCCGGAATAGACGGCGTTCACATCCCGCACGTACTTGCTTCCGATGCCATCCGCGTTGCGCATTGGGATGCCGTTTTTTTCGTACGGATCTCCTGCCCAATCAATGGCATTGATCCGGTAATAATCCGGGTCAAGCCCGAGCATGGCAAGGAACTGGTCTGCATAATCAATGAGTGGCGCGTCCGACGGAATCTCCGTTCCGTTTAAATCCAGGACTTCCGCATCGTAATTACTGATCGTGATAGGGAACTCGAAGTCCACCCAGTGCCATTTCGTGTCACTGGAATCCGTAAGCGGCAGTGTCGTTTCGATTTTTGCCTTCGTATCTGCGTCTTCGTAAGTGTAGTCGATGGTCTTTGGGATTGGGACCCCGTTTTCCACATCCTTATATGCCCTGGTGGCTACAGCATCCTTGACGATATCCGGGATCTCGCTGTCCACCAGTTCCTTGGACGATAACTTCCATGTGACGCCATCCTGTTCCATGGTCTCCTGCGGCAGGTAAGACTCTTCCTGCCCCTTGATAAATGTATCCGACGTGACTTCCATGGTCCGCCGTTCCGGAGTCCGGGAATCCACCATCTTAAGATTTGATATGGAATCCAGTTGGAAGACCGTATCCCCGATCGTGACCTGTTTTGTCTCCTTGTTGAATCCGTCATCTGCATTATTGTAGGATTCAAAGCGGATCGTCGTTTTAAATTTCCGGTCTTTTTCCGACACGCCGTCCGTATCGATCTTGCAGGCCAGCGCCTCCGCATCCGATACGGTCGCCTGCGGCGCCGCGTAAGCGTAAGAACCCGTGCCGGCTACCATGCATGCCGCAAGGAGCACGGCGCAGGCTTTCCGGTACTGTTTGTGTTTGTTCAGCATAAAAATCCCTCCATGTTTTTTCCTGCTTTCAGTATGTCGCAAAAAAGTCCCGCGTATGGCGGGACTTTTCTTATGCTGCGTCTTTTGCGGATAACACTTTTTGGTCACTGCCTCCATCCTGTCGGCATCAGGTTCCATTCTGCTTGTTACTTCGCTGTTCACATGCGCTCAAAAGATCCGCAAGGTTCATTTCATTTGCAATCTGGCTTGACCGGTTGAGGCTTTCCGCTTCGTGGCGTTTGGCTTCCTCACTTGCCGGCATCGGGTTGAACTTTGGAGGGAAAGGCGCACGGTACAGTCCGCCGGCACGTCCGTACGTGGTTTCCCGGAAACGGTTTGGCCCGGTGTTCTGGATGACGGTTGCATCGGATTCCTTCGCCGCGTTTTCGTTCACCCCTGTAGTGACCGGCATCTGAGCCGCGGTCTTCTTCACTTCTTCCGGATTATCGTGAAGCCTTTCCATTTCCTCGCGGTTTAATTCCTTTGGGGATGAGATCGGCCTTGCGCTTGGCACGCGGCTCTTTTGCAGTTCCTTTTTCTTTTCTGCCAGTTTTTTCCGGTTTTCTTCCAGCCGTTTTACGCTGCTGGATTTTGCATTGCAGTAATTGAACTCATACAGGTTCTCATGCGTTTTGAGGTTGCCGAGGTATTTGGCGTTTGGATGGTTCTGGGTTGGGTAGCGCTCCTCATAAAGCGGCTGCTGGCCGGCGATCATGCAGATTGCCCAGCCGGGCCTTAATCGGCGGACCTCGTCCAAAGTGATCAGGTCACGGCCGGTGTACTGATAGTTCCTGCTGTCCGAACCGGTGCCCTTTCCGCTTGATGACTGCCCGACACTCTTGGTACGGATCGTTTCCTTTCCGGCCATCTTTACGATCTCTTCGTGGGTCGAGGTCTCATTACCGCCCAGGTACAGCTGTACCATACAGGCACCCTTGATGGTCTCCCAGTCATCCTTGTACAGGTTCTTGATCTGTCCGATGGCCTGGATGAAGATCATACAGGACAGGCCGTATTTACGCATGGTGGTCAGCTTCTGCTGGAAATTCGGAATCACGCCAATGTTTGCAAACTCATCCAGGATGAAACGTACCGGGACCGGCAGCGGGAACTGGTTTGTCTTTGCCGCATGCTCGTACAGCGTGGAGAACATTTGGGAGTACATCATGTTGACCAGAAATGAGTAGGTATTATCACCCTGCGGAACAATGATGAATACGGCGGATTTCCGGTCACCAAGGGTCTGTAAGTGCATCTGGTCTTCCGTGGTCAGGTTGCTGACCGCATCAATATTAAAAGGAGCCAGACGTACTGCAGCCGTGATAAGGATGGACTGTGCGGTTTTATCGGAAGCCTGTTTGAAGATATCATACTGTCTGACGCAGATGTCGTCCGGGTCGATGTCACGGATGCGGTTGAATAAGTTATCCAGCTTGGAATTTCCGTTTTTATCCGCCTTTGCTTCCGATAGCAGCCTGGAGACCATGGTAAAGTTCTGCTCTGTCTTACTGCGGTAACGGATCAGGTAAAAAATGATCGCTTCCAGAAGTGCCGTCTCCGATTTTTCCCAGAACGGGTCGGAACTTTTCTGCCCATCAGAGGTACAGTTGATCAGACAGTTGATCAGGGTCATGACGTCCTCTTCCTTCTCAATATACCGGAACGGGTTATAGGTATTGGAATGTGCCATGTCCACCAGGTTCAATACGCGGATCTGGTAACCGCGTTCGATTAAGAAATTTCCGCACGTTGCCAAAAGCTCGCCGGACGGGTCCGTGATGACGTAGGAGCCATATTCCTGCAGAATGTTCGGACGTACGACCGCCCAGGATTTACCGGTACCAGGACCACCGATGATCAGGATGTTATCATTTCCCAGTTTTCCGAATCCAACCCGTCCGTTCTTGGTCAGGATGATGTTCTGCTCGCTCTTCGGTCCCTTATCTGTTTCCTTGGAGCCTTCCGGATAGGTATATTTCATGTTATACATATCCAGCATTTTGGTATCCATGAATTTTGCCGTACCCTGCTCCGTTCCATGCAGCTTGTGCTTATCGCGGACCTGGGTATCATAAGCGCCGAATACCATGAACCCGCATACCAGCGTAACAGGGACTACAAACGGGACGAAGTATTTTGGTGAGAAATTTAGATTCAGTGGATTCCCCTGCATCATAAGGGCTGCCATCAGATGCGCGATCGTGGTTCCATCCGCTCCTGCGTCCGCGGCATACCAGGCCGCCCTTGCGCAGATGTATACAAGTATCAGGATTGCGGCGACTGAGCAGACGATGATCAGGATCTTTTTCTGCCGCAGCCGGTCTTTGTCGACATAGTTTGATGCCATCTTGTTTCCTCCTTCTAAGTTGCTTTAAGGCCCGGTATCTCGCTATCCGGGCCCGTGCGTCAAATAATGGATACCGGTTACGCTTCCGGTGCGTATTCGTCATCCACGACCGCGTCAAACCCGCCGATCAGGCAGAGGACCTGTCCCGGTGCCAGTGTCCTTACCTGGTCTGCCGTCAGGACCGGTCTCTTCTCGCCAGAAGGCATCCGGTCATATCCGGCGCGGTTTGCGATGTATTCCGGATTGGAGATGGAAGCATCCCCAAGCGGGACGGTTACGCCTGCTTTTTTCTCCTCTTTGCTGCCGGCGCCGGAATAGACGCAGGCCATGCATCCGGTATCTAAGATCAGATCAGCATCATCATGGTAGGTCTGTTTTAATTCCGATGCGGATCTTAACAGGAGAATACAGGAGATTCGGTAATGTTGCATGGTCAGGAATTTACTGAGAAAATCCGGAAGTACGCCGATGGATGCAAAATCCGGCAGGATCATCTGGATCGGAAGGGCCGGCGGGATCTGCTTGAGTGCCTGCGCATGGCTGTACACCGCTTCTACAAACTGCGTCAGGAACAGGTTTGTCAGGATACGGGAAGCCGGGTCTTTAGTCGAAAGCGACAGGAAGATCGCAGTCTTTTCTTCTCCGGTTGTTTCCAGATGAAGGGCGTCCTCCCCTCTTTTATCCGCAAATTTGCGGAACACATCCTGAAGCGAGATTAAGACATTGCATGCAGTCTTTTCCGGGATCTGCTTAAAGATTTCATACTGGACCACACATGCAGCTTCCGGGTCCTGGGCTTTCACGCGTTCAAAGGCCAGATCTAGCTCTGTTTTCCCTTCTGTTTTCTGATTCGCCCTTTCTAACATTTCGGATACGGCAGCCAGGTTCTGGTCTTTACTGGAACCGTCATGGTACAGATACAGGAGTACTGCGTACAGCAGTGCGCGCTGCGCATCCAGCCAGAATTCATCCTTGGTCTCGGTGACGGCCAGGGCGTTGATGATGCTTTGCGCCATCACGGCGATGTCAGCATCCTTTTTGAGGTACCGGAACGGATTATAGGTATCCGGCGCATCCTGCGGCGTAATGGTCAGGATACGGTATCCGTCTTTTTTCAGTTTTTCCTCTGTCTCACGTTTGATCGTCCCATCCTGGTCGAGAACCACGTAGGACCCGCAGCACTGCAGGACGTTCGGCACCGCGGCGGAGCGGACCATATGAGACAGGTCTTTTCCGATCACGGCCACATGGTCATTCGCGTGGCAGCCGCGGCCAAGGCGGACGCGCTTGGAGAGGATAATATTTTTGTTGCTGTCGGTTTTGGTGGAACCGAGCGGATGCGTATAATTGGTAAGGTAGATTTCCGGGAACTGAGTTTTGATCATATTTTTCTCTCCTTCTGGTTGTTCTTATTTTCCTTATGGTTTGTCTTATGAGAAATGCCTATCATTGCGATACAGTATTTAGTCAGGATCGTGCGATGTCATCGCATATTTTTCGTCCATGTAGACCGGCATGCCTGGAACACAGATCAGGCACATATCCGGCGGGATCTGACGGATGCCGGATGTAAAGACCGGTTCCCCACCCGCGGGGCCGGTTGGGCGTTCCTGATCTTCGTCCCTGCGACGGATGGATATGGAGCTCAGTGGCTCTGTCGCATAAATGCCGCATTCCAGGTCAAACCCGAAAGCAGCCGGCATATAAACGACAGCCCCGCAGACACTCAGAATGGCAGTGGCGGTTTTCGGGTAAACATCTGCAAGCTGTCTGGATGACTGGACCGTCATAATGGCGGTGAGCCCCGCTCCCCTCATGGTGGCCAAGCTGCGGTCAAATTCCGGAATGTATCCGAGACCGGTCAGGTCATCCATCAAAAGTGTCAGCGGATAATCCGCGTGTCCTTTGCTGCATTCGTATGCTACGTGGTAAGCCGTCACTTTGAAGATCTGTGTGAACAGGAGCGGTACGAGGATAGCCTGTTTCTGGGCAACATGGAAGCCGGTTAAGAATACAGCCGTCTTCCGGTCACAGAGCTGGTTCAGTTCAACCGTATCATCAATGCTTAAGTCCTCTTCCGATTGTCCGTTAAACGCCATCAGGCAAAGGGTTACAGCCGTGCGCGCACTCAGGCTTGTTTTTGAGGACGCAAGATTTGCGGTGTCGTAAACCGCGATTGCACTGTCACGGTTATTGATCTTGCGGGCTTTTTCGAATAAATCGTCATACTGTTTCGGGTTATCCCTTGCAAGGATCGCAAGGTTCAACACCTGCCTCATTGTCTGTTCTTCTTTCGAGCAGAAATGCAAAAGGTACAGGATGATCGAGGATAAAACCGCGGTTTCCGTTTTGTTCCAAAACGGGTCCTGGCACTGCGGCGAGCCGTCCCCGAGATTATCCAGGATGCAGTCCACCAGGAGCATGACGTCCTCATCAGTACGCACATAACGGAGCGGATTATAGCGGTCGGAAACCTTCGGGTTCCCAAAATCAATGACTTTGACGGAATATCCGTTCCTGCTCAGTTTCCTGCTACTTGCAGCAAGCAGGCTTCCGTCCGGGTCCGCGACAACGTATGAGCCGTGGGCACGCATCAGGTTCGGAAGAATCACGTGGCGGGTCTTTCCGGAACCCGGGTTGCCAACTGCCATGATATGCGGGCTGCCGCAGGCTTTTTTGTTATCCTGGGACAGGAAGACGTGCTTGGAAACAATCAGATTTTCGTCTCCCGCCGCATAATCTTCTCCAAACGGAGCATTGTGGTCGCGGTTAAAATCCGCCATTTCCGCCGCCGACCATGACAGATTACCCATGGCGACTTTTAATTTTCTTTTTTCTGTTACCATAACATTGTTTGTGGGGCACCTCCCCACTCCTCCTTTTCGGTTTTTGCGCCGTCCGCGCGGTGAGGGCTGGCAAGTACCTCGCACCACCGGATACCGGGCGGCATCATCAGTATGTTGCCTGTTCATCAATTTGCTGGCAGGTATCCGCGAGCCGGTGCGCCTCCTCACATCTTCGGCGTCACTGCATGCGTGGAAGAGCCGGAGTTGCAAATGGCCAAAAAAAGACCCCGTCCATTGAACGGGATCTTTTTGCATTTTTGCGGATAACACTTTTTGGTTATCTTCGGCCGATTTCCGGCATCGTTAACGTACGATATCGAGTTCGGTCTCTTTTTCTCTGGACTGGGCCAGTTCCTCGCGCAGATCCACGGTCTCCACTGTGAGGCCTTCCGATTCATAACGGTAATCACGCTCGAAGATATCACGCGTGGTCTGCTCAAATTCCCGGATAAATGCTCTCTGTACTTCCGGTTCCTCCTGGCTCATGCCGTCTGCCAGGTCATCGAAGAGATCCAGGTAGCGGTCTCTCACGTCTCTGGTGCGGTAGTCTAACAGCAGACGTTTCTCCAGCAACTCCTTCCAGCCCTGGGAATCGTTTAAGTCGGATAAATCCTTTGTGCTTTCTGCGGCAACCGGGGACAGGATCATACCCTTGATCTGGTGCATATCGCCGCGCAGGTCTCCAGCCGCCGCGGACAGTCCCAGCCCGTCTGCAGACATTTCATCCAGGCTATTCTGCATCCGGATGATGTCATCTTTCATACGTCCTTTGAATGCCTCTTGCTGTTTTTCCATCACTTCCGCCTGGCGGTACGTCTGTCCAATGATCTCACCTGCCTGGGTCATCTCCTCGATGTAGCGGCGCTTTAACTGGTGGACGCGTTCTTCGACCGTGATGCCGTCCAGTTCCGGCCCGTGTTTCTGGAGTGCGTGCAGCTTTTCCATGTTTTCCAGTTCTGTACCTTCATATTCCTTGCAGGCATGCATGCCGCACAGGATATCGTAAAGGCTCTGCTCATAATTTCTATCCTTGCGCAGGCAGCGGTCCACCATCTGCGGGCCCTGCGGCGTGTCGATGAAATGGCTGTATCCGTCCCGGTCGAACGTGACGTACTCGGACGGGTTGGAGCGGTCAACGATCATGCTCAAATGACGGTCGTTCTTGGATCCGGCTAACATCTGTTCCATGGCTTTTCGCCTGCTTTCCTCACGTGTATCCTCCATCGTACGGAAGGAGCCGGAGTACAGCGCTTCTGCTGTTTTTACCGTTTCCATGACACTGCTTCCCATGCCCGCCGGCACGCAGATCTCCATCGTCCGGTCGATTTTGTTTTCCCCGAGTTCCGTGCGCGGGATATTCAACATGTGCGTGCGGCTCATGAAATCATATACATCCCGGTCGATCGCAATCTTTCCGACCTGTGTGTCACCGGCCTGGTTCTGTTTCAGCCAGTCAAGCATTTCTTCCTTGGACATCGGATCCGCCATGCGCTGTTTATCCGTAAAGTCCTTGATGACCTGCTCCATCTGTGGCGTCTCTGAGCGCGGGAATACAATGAAACAGTGCATTTTCGCAAGGTCTCCGGGCTGTTTGGCCGGCTCGATGTAGGTCGGCCATGAGATCGGGATTCCTGCCTTTGTAACCGCGGTCTTAAATTCATCCGCAAGCTTCGGATCCACCTCCATCACCATCAGGTTTTCGGATGCCTTTTTCGGGTCGAGGTCTCCCTGGCTGTCAAGCGCCAGGACAGGATGTCATCCTTGCCGCGGAATCTCGTGTACGCAAGGCGGGTGGAATCCATTTTGTCGAGCATCTCAAGGAGCGCGACGAAGGCCCTCGTCCCCATTACCATGTTTCTTGATACTGTTAATTCTGACATTGATCATTTCCTCCGTTCTTTCCTTTGTTGCATAAGCAACGGTCACGGGTTTCTTCTTTCCCCTATATACAGGATGTATTTATGCGTTCTTAAGATCGCTATCAAAAAACCGTTTGTATAATTCCGGATACCGGCGGAGCATCGGCTTTACTTCCATTTCCGTGTCCATCGGGCGCAGCTCGACATGCCCGTTTTTATCGTGCCGGTCATAGCGGACGCTGCAACAGAAGAAATGGCCGTTCTGTGACCGGTAATTGAAATGGATGCAGGGACGGTCAAAGCCGTATGAGCTTTCCTTTCTGAGGAACATCTCGCTCGTATCCGTATCATATAACAGGTCCCCTACGATCTCCTGACAGTGGGGAGCCTGATACCGTTTCACAAAGTCTTTCTCCACGGAAATGGGGGTATCAGTCGGTATGTTCACGGCATCCGCTAAAAAAGGGATCCTTGATACGACCCAGGCGGGCAGATGCCTTGCGATGGTCTTGCGGAATCTTGCCGGATCCGGCTTAGGTCCGGTTTCCTGTCCGGATAACTCCTCCGCATCTTCTCCGTTCTCTGCCACGTTTTCAGGTTCCTGCGGCTTTTCCTGGCTGGATGTTTTTTTCGTATCTGTTTTCGCCGTTTTATCTTCCGGGTTTGTCCCTTCTGCATTTAAAGACTCCGCACCTTTTCCCAGTTCCGGAACTTCTACTGCCTTTTCTTTTCCATCGGCAGCTTCTGGTTTTTCTGCCCTGGTCTCCATGGCAGCAGCCTGTTCTTTCACGGATGGGTCTGGCGCTGTTTTCTTTTGTTCCTGTTCTTTTGCGGTTGTGGGGTTATCCGCTCCCGTCCTGTCGTTTTTCTTTTCTGATTCCGCTTTTTCCTGAGCAGTCGCTTTCTCGGCTGCATCCTGCGGCTCCTGTCCCGGCTTTCCGTCGGCTTTTTTTACAGGTTCCGGTTTTTGTGCCGGGGTTGCTGACTGCACCGGTTCCGGTTTAAGTGCAGGCCTTTCAACTCCTGTTACCTGTCCGTTCTGCTTTGGAGTCTGGCTTGCGTCCTGGGCCTTGTTACGGGCGGCTGCATCATTCTGACTTCTGGTGTCGGCTAGTTTCTGTGGCGGGGTCGTCTGCATCGGTCGTCTGCCTGCCTCACGGTTCGTTTCCTGAGGCTGCGGTCTTTGTGGGCCGGCATTCCTTGGATCCTTTCCGGTTCCCTGGGACGGCCCGTTCTGGGATTTTTGTTCCGGCTGTCTGTTCTGTCCCTGAGCCTGTGCATTTTTTGTCCGCTCCGGATCCGGACGTTTCTCTCCCGCGCCCTTTTCTATCTTCACATCCGGATTTTGGATATTTGCCGACTGCTTTTCCGCCGGCTTTCCATCCGCGTTATTTTTGATCGGTGGCTGCGACTTTGCGCCCTGGTCTTTCCTTACATCAGCAGATGGCTGTCCTCCGGCTTTCGGCATATCCGCACGCTCGGGTCTGCGTCCATCCTGACCACGGTTTTTACGCTTGTCCCTGCGGTCGGTCTGCGGTGCTACGGACAGTTCTTCTGCAAGAAGATATTCGTCCACGTTCTGCGCAGTAAGGCTGCTTGCCGCTTCCAGTCCATTTTCCTGGATGATTTCGCGGGTCTCTGTCATATCGAGCAGGTTACTGATATTCTGGGCGGCGCTTGAAGTTAAGTTTAAGTCCGACATCCCGAACCGTCCCCTGGTGATCGGGAGTTCGCCTGGTCTTGTCTTACCGATCGGCAGCCGGTCTTTTAATGCCTGCGGGATGCCGCCTGTGTTCTGTTTTGGCTGGTTCTGTTTTGACTGATTTGGCTTTGGCTGGTTCTGTCTTGCGGGGTCCTTCCGTCCGGCCTGTTCCGGCTGTTTTTTTTGGTCTCCGCGGTTTTTCTGGTCTTGCGGGTCCTGACGCCTGTTTACCGACTCCGGATGCCCTGCCGGTCCTTTTGGGGGTCCCTGCGGCTTTGTATCCGTCGGTTTTGCGTTTCCTGCCGGAGCCTGGGTTACGGAAGCTTTTTTCTCACGGTCCTGGGACGGGTCCTTTTGCCGCACAGCTTCCGGGATAGCCTGTTCTTTTTGTTCTCCTACCGCCTGTTTTACCTGTGCGCTTTTTGCCTGCGCAGTTATGGCTGCCTCTTTCGGAAGGAACGGATGCTCCTTACGCGGCTTTGCCTGCGCAGCATTTCTTGCTGCAGCCTCTTTTGCGCGGATATCCTTTTCCACGGCATACCGTGCGGAATGCCTTGCGATTTTTGCCTCTCCCGGGACCATGATCTCAATGCCACAGTCCTCACAGTAGCGGACACTCGCCCAGACGTCGTACTGCTCAAAATCGTGTTCTAACAGGATCGGGGCCTGACGGTAATACATTGGTGCGCCGCAGACCGGGCACGCCCCTGCCTGTGGTCTGTTGAATACTGACATACCCATAAGCTACACCCCTTCCTTTTTACTCTTCTCATCCTGCTTCTTGTTTTGGTCTGCTAAGAGTTTTTTCTTTTTGCGTTCGTACCGCTCCATGTAATACATGGATTTATAGCGCTCCCTGAAAAACATGCATTCCTCGTACTTTGATGGTATCATCGGCTTTTCTGTCAGTGACTCAAAAATGTAATCAGCCATCGTACCAAAGAAATGGACATTCTGTTTCAGACGGTACTGCGCGATCCATTTCCGCCCTTCCAGGGTACTGAAAAAATCAAAAATCTCCTGGTAATCCTTAAAGATCCGGTAATGGTTGAGCATGTACCGGAAACAGATCTTAGCCCGCTTCCGGCCTTCCTCAGATGCGTTAAAGAAGCCCTTTGGCATGTCCTCCCCTTCTTCTATCATCCTCCGGTATGCCTCTTCCGTCGACATTAACGGATCAAATTGATCACCGTCCGGGTACAGTTCCTTTATCAGGTATTCCACCCGCATGTTTTCCGTCAGTTCCACCGGGAACGGATAGAGCTTCATGACCAGATTATATAACTTCATCCGGCGGAGTACGTCTGTTGTCAGATAGCGCGCCACGTCTTCAGGTGTCCACTTCAGATAATATCGGAATGCGTATCTGCAGATGCTTAAGATCTGGGACGGCTGCATCTTCGGCTCCTGTTCTTCGTAGAATGGCTTGAAGTCATTGCACATCCCGGACCAGACACAATCATACATATACGCAATACAACCCTGATCCATATCCGTGTTCCTCCTTATTTTTATCCTTTTTTCAGTATGGGGTACGTTCGTGGATTTTCTGCGCCGATTTTTGCTGGAACAGGCGCATCGGATATGTGTTTTTTTGCGGATAACACTTTTTGGTCATAATAACGGAAAAAGTTTTTTATAGGATGTGAGACAGCCATTTTGACGCAAAAAAAAAGAGCGCACGGTGTGTGCGCTCTGTGTCAGGATGTAGTCCCCGTTCTTTTGAGGTATCTGCGTCTTCTTTCAATCAGAATGATCCCGCCTCCCATGACGATGATGACTTCCAAAGCCGCCAGCTTTAAAAACGATAAGGACAGGACACTCATTCCTGTCTGTACGGCGATTCCTGCCGTGCCGATCAGTAAGACGGCCTGCAATAACATGCAAACAGACCAAAAACCGATATAACCTTCCTTCTTCTCCATATATTATCCTTTCTTCGCGGGTTACCACTTATGGCTTGCAGATGCCGCATGCGGTATACCCCTGTGTGATGAGTGTCTCCCGGTCAGTTTTCATATCCTTCCGGTTCTGTCTCGCGATCTTTTCGACGGCATCGCAGCCTGGACGGTGGAACTTACCGGTATTTGTATTTACGACATAGGAAGATGTCTCATGATTGGACATATCATCTTCGCCTGCCTGTCTTTCTTCCTGCCAGGATGTAGTCTGTCCGGACTCGCTTCCTGCAACATGGCTGTCCCCGGTTGCATAATCGATCTCGATCCCCGGCTGCACATTGTAGACGAACACATGGAAGGAAACACCCTCCCCGTGGTCTTCTACCGAATATGCTTCCATTTCTACTCCGCGACATACCAGGTCATTTCCCTCAAAGACCGGGGTGACACGGTATAAAACGTGGTGGTCAGTTTCCTGTACGTAATCCGCGACCATGTTCTCAAAAGGGAGCATGCCGTCCACATTCATGTAACGGGTGCCGGTCACCAGGTTCTTTTCGTTGGCGTTTTCCCCGGCGAGCTGGAACCCGATTAAGTGGCAGCGGTTATAGAGGTACTTGTCCTGAATGATGTCGTCATACCGGACTGTGCGCCAGCCGGTCGGCTTGATCATACCGATCTCACCGCGTTTTTCAGTTGGCATGAGCTCCTTGCAGATATTGGCGTATGCTACGCCACATCTGCCGAGACTGTCAAGGTCCGAATAGTACTCGAATGCTTCCGTCGTTTTGTCAGCGTCCGGGAAGTCCGTTTGTTGCCGTCTAATACACAGTATGGCGAACCGAGGTAGGATTGTACCGCTTCTGTCTGCTCCGCCGTTTCCGTCCGGCGTTCCTGCATGGAACCTGTCGTCTCTTCTCCGGCCATGGATTCCGCTACGCTCCGGATAGCTTCCTGAAACTGCTCCGTCCGCTCGGCGGACATGGTCGGAGCTATAACGGTCCCTGATTGGCAGGCGCTCATAAATATGGCGGATGCCAGGAAGATGGATAGGATCTTCAGCCTGTTCTTCATGTTTTTCTCCTTTTTCTTATAAAAATGCGGTGGCACGCCATATTGCAT
Organism: Clostridium sp. AF50-3; assembly: GCF_003477445.1. Taxonomy (NCBI): domain Bacteria; kingdom Bacillati; phylum Bacillota; class Clostridia; order Eubacteriales; family Clostridiaceae; genus Clostridium; species Clostridium sp. AF50-3. Next base: position 45,298 of record NZ_QUDH01000012.1, read on the forward strand.
GCCGCCCGCATTTCGTTTCCCAGTAACTTACGCGTCCTGGCGTCCCTGATATGCCTTGGTTAAGGTTGAGGAATCCAAAACGTTAAAATCCGCCCCAACCGGGATTCCGGTCGCTAATTTGGTAATCTTGATCCCACTTGGCTTTAAAAGCTTCGTGATGTAGGTGGCCGTTGTCTCGCCCTCTAAACTGGAGCTTGTAGCCAGGATGATCTCGTCCACGTCGCCTCTGGCTCTCTGGACTAACTCCATCAGGCGGATTTCTTTCGGTCCGATCCCTTTTTCCGGACAGATAGCACCCTGTAAGACGTGGTAAACGCCGTCAAAGACGCCGCTTCGCTCCATCTGTGCCATGTCGTCATCGTTTTCTACGACCATGATCTTTTTGTGGTCGCGGTTTTTGCTTGCGCATACCGGACAGATATCCTCATCGGAAGTGGCGCAGCAGATCTTACAGTATTTGACGTTTTTGCAGGCATCCTGAATGGCGTCCACCAAAGCATCCGTACGGTCTTTGGGGAGCTTTACGATGCAGTATGCCAGTCTCTCGGCGCTTTTTTCACCGATGCCCGGGAGCATCATGAGCTGTGCTACCAGTTTATTGATCTTATCACTGTAATATTTCACTCTTTTTCCTCCTCGATTTTGACAAATTCATCTACTCCGTAAATTACGGCGATCCCACTTCTGCCGTTATCCCAGTTTACCCAGACGTTTGCTCCGCCATCAACGGACCGCACGGTTCCCATGGTACCAGGTTCTACCGGCTGTGGTTCCGGCGGCACCATGCGGATCAGACGGATCCTGGTACCCGGCGGGAATTCCCTTCTTGCCTGCTCTACCTGTTCCCGCATTGATTTTCCCATCATGTCGCATTTCCTCCTTCGTACGATTTTTCTTTTTCCGTATCAGTGTGTCGGATCGATATCACGGGAATTTTTGCGGATAACACTTTTTGGTCATTTTCATCCTTTTTCTCCTTTCTCCATTTCTTGATTGGGCTTACGTGTTCAGTATGCCGTTACGGAAACGGAAAAATCCGAAGAAAAAGAGGGCGGTTTCCCGCCCTCTAAAAAATGATGATGCTGTCCAAGTTCCGGTCTAATTCTCATAAAAAATTAATTCATCCGCATACGGCAATGTGCGCATCCACTCCATAAATCCGATGCGCCATTCATCCAGCTTGTGACCAGCCCTGGAATGGGCAATGTTCCTCAGTGTTTCGTAACTTAAGGTACAAGTACGCATCTGATTATAGCTTTCCGGGAGCAGTTGGATTAAGTCGTACCAATACGGTTTGTCCTTGGTCTCCACGTAACGCTGTCGGATGGATTCCAGATATTCCACGATTGCAGCCAAGTAGCGTTCACTTTCTTCAGTCAGATGATCATGACTGAAATCTGACAGCTCGATCGGCTTTGCATGGATCTTGTGCATGGTGCTGGTGGAATTAGCAGTGGTGGCTACCTTGTAGGTATCATATTCCTTCCACCAGTACAGAGGTGCGGTGATATTGACGGACACGAAGATCTGGCGCAGGAATTTGCGGTGGTCACTGCCGGATCTGATCAGGCGCTTCGCCAGATCCATGTCATTTGGTCCAAACTGGAACGTGCCGTCCGGCAATTCCACACTGTCAGAACGGTCCCAGCTGTTCATCGGGTTTCTTGCGCCCATCACGGCGTTTTTCATATTCATGACACATGTATTTTCAAACGTAATCATATCTTCTCCTTTTTGCATTAGTGTGTATGACGGTCAGACGTATTAGCTCTCTTCGGATGCGATGATGTATCCGGCCTGTTCCAGGAGTCTTAAGTCTTCCTCGATGATGCTGACATCGTCGCGGTTCTGGGATGCAAGCCAGTCAGCCGTAAGCTCCGGCCACTCCGGATGGGCAAGGATGCATGCAAGGATGCCCTTAGCAGAAAAGCTTAACCTTGGGTCTGCCAGGTAACCGTAATCATTCGGACACCCATCTCCAGCTCCTCTCTTATGTGTAAGGATGTATTTCTTTTTGTCTTTCGCTTCCATATTATTCTTTTTTCCTCTTTCTTTCTGTTTTTCTTCTGCGACGGAACAAATGCGCAGATCTTCGATGATTTCCTGCATCTCCTCTTCCTCCTCCATGCGTTTCCGGAATGCATAGCGTTCCAGTTCTTCTGAATTTTCCGGGCGCCATCCGGATAGTGCTTTTTCCTGAAGACGTTTCCAGGCATTTGCCTTTCCACGCGCAAATTCCAGCAATAACTGGTTGTCGCGGCATGGCATGGCGACTTTTTCTCTTTCGTCCATTTTTGCCTTCTCCTTTCCTTTGGCTGTTCTCTTGTTGCAATCTCAGTATGTGGATGGCACGATACGGACTGAACCGGATTACAGGCAGATGCAAACGCTTCCATCCATTACCGGATCATCCATTTTGTGTTCCCATCAGCTGTTTCCGCCACGATGAGGGGAATGCCAAAGCGGTAGCAGAAACGGATCGGTGCTGGCTCCGGAAAGTATTCCGGGTTTGGGGTTCCTTCCGCGTGGAATAAATAAGTATGGGCGAAAGCAGTCTGCAGTTGTCGGAGCATGTCCGCAGCATCCTGGTCCACCAGGGACGTGGAAAGGAAAAACCGGGTGGTCATGCGATCGGAAACATTGGAATCGGTCAGACAAAACCGCTTCAGACGGCGCAGGATCTGCCAGAGCAGCAGTCTGGCTCCGGCCTCCTGTTCCGGCGTTCGGATGCCACCAAAGCAAAGGATAGCGGGCCAGCGGATCTGTCCTTCCACTTCCGGCTCAATGGTCAGATCTTCGGACCGTAACAAAACGGCTTCGGAATCCAGTCCAAGCGTATCGCAGCCATTTCCCTGATCTGCGAATACCGGCAGCAGCTTTGAGACGATCCCGGCGATCTTTGGGGTTATGGACTTTACGCAGACCGGGGCATATTCCCAGATTTGGAAGAGCTGCTTGGCATATTCTGGCTGTGAAGTATCCCGGACCCTTAAGTCGCCAGGTTTCTTTATGAGATCGTCCGGCGTCTTCCCATCCGCGATCTTCCGTAAAAGCTCCGAGAGCGCGGCAGGATGATGTTTCGTCTCATCCGGATCCAGATGCAGGTGCCAGACCAGTGCTGTCAGGAGGATTTTTTGTACGCGCAGGGCCTCCGTATCCCGAGGCCTAACAGCAGGAAGCATTGTTTTGCAAGCTCCGCCGCGAATTCGGAAGCATCATAGGTTGTGTGGATATATGCGAACGGATTGTACCCGTACTCATGGAAAGCCGATGAAAAATCGTACCGGACGGTCTGGATATCGAACTGCGCATAATAATCACGCATGGCATAGTACAGCCTACCACTTCTGTCATCGATCACGGCTGTCCCGAAGGGCAGCGCGCAGCCTACCGGAAATACCACCTCGTCTTCCCATTCCTTCCTGGTCGCTCCGCTCACTATACAGTAAGATTGGTCATGCAGCAGTAAAAGTTTTGCGGTTTCCCGCTTCTTTTTCGAAAACATCCCGGGTCCCTCCTTTGTCGTTGCTTGTAGAATGGCTTATGCAGAACGTGTCCGCCGTCGACGTTCCAGCATAAACTACTCAAAATCATGTAATCAGTATGTCGCACATAAGTACATTTTGTATTTTGCGGATAATACTTTTTGGCGCAAAAACGCAAGAAAATTGTATAAAAAGAAGGGCGCACATCTGCACCCTTCTGATTGTATTTTTAGGCTCTTGTTACGATTTTTCGTCCGTATTTTAGGCAGAAATGAATGGATCGGTCCATTCCGTCCACGTCAAAATCATATCCGCAGCACTATGTGCTACGGGCCTTTTTGTCAAACACTCTTAGTAATCCATCTGTGTTGTAAAGTCTTCGCCGATCATACTCTTGACGGTCTTTAAAGCTACATCCTCCATGTTCACGAAACGGATTTCTTTGTTGGTGACGATTGTAACCAGTCCTACTACGTACCGAAGCTTCTCGTTACCCACTTCCATAAGGATCATCGCTTCCTGATCCGGAAGAATCTTCTGAAGTTCCCGATAAAATTCGAGCATGCAGTCACCATCAAGGCTTACATCCGATTCCTCATCGCAAGTATGGATTTCGTACTCATCTTCTTTTTCGATTGCCTCATAAACATACAGTTCCCCAATGGCCTCCGGGTCCGGATCTGGGATCGGAACCCAAAGCCATTCTCTGTTTACACAGGTTTCCTCGAAAAATACCGCCGGCTTCTCATGTCCCGGTTTGCTCATCCATTCTTTCACAGTCGGGATATCCCTGTATTCTAAGCTACCAAATCCGCCGAATCCATGAAGTTTCGGATTATCAGAACTATCAAAACTTTCCAGATCCTCTCCACTCAATCTGGCAAACAGTTTTTCGTACTGTTCCTCGTCGGTAACTTTAAAGTAGTTTGTGCGGTACGCACACTCATAATTTGCCATAATCTTACTCTCCTTTTTCTTCTCTTTCTTTTGGTGGAAGCATAATATCCAATACTTCTCGCACTTGTTTAAACAGTTCCTGATCTGCCATGTTGGCTTTTAAAAATCCCTTCGGAAGCCCGAGCCGGATCTGGATCACGCCAGCAACTTTCAGATATATCGGATACAGTTTTGGCGACATATGTCCACCGTAATCATATCCATACTCTTCCAATCGTCTGCAGATCATGTCTGTGATTCTTTCTGTTGTAAATGCCATCATCGCCCTCCTACCAGATCAGCTTGGTGCCGCAATGTTCACAATGAGCCGGCTTTCCAAAATAATCCAGATTATCATTGGTTCCAATTTCTGCGTTGCAGTGCGGGCAACGGATGACATCATCCGCGTCATCTCCATCTTTTGTAACCTGCATTCCATCGGTAAATCGCGATTTTACCGAAACAGGCTTCAGATAGAATCCGTGTCCGTTCTCAACAAAAACCAGCTCGCAGTCCTGCAGGGTCCCATCGATCAGAACCTGAACATTTGTGCCTGCCGTTTTGCAAAACGGCTGCTTGCCGATCTTCTCATACAGCGTCGACCATTTTAGTGCTTTTCCCATGGCTGTTTCCTTTCTTATGCTGTTTTTGAAATACCGCCGTTTTTCGGTTTGTATTCCCCGTATCCAAATTCGGAATACAGCGGTTCGCTCAAATTGATTGCGTAAATAAATGCAATGCCGTTCTTGCTGTCTTCCAAGGTATCCTCAAATGCATCCAGATCACTCGGCACACACAGGCAGTCCAGAACGGTTCCGTATGTCGCGTGGTAAAGGTAGGCGTGGTAAACTAAAACGCCGTATTCCTGTTCCAGTTCGTGGACTTTCTCAAGCCACTCCGGTTTGTTGCTTAGCCAGTAAAGGACTCCGTCAAAGATCTGGTTGTGGCGTTCTGAATAGAATAGTTTGTCTTCCGTCATGAACTGCTCCTGGACCTGATCCATCAGTCTGAAGTTGCGTAAGCACTCGCGGGCGATTCGTTTCTGTTCTTCTTTTTTCTGTTTTTCTTCCATTTTCCTCTCCTTTTGGTTCTGATGATTTTTTTGGTTTTCTGTCTGCTACCGGTTGCCTCTTTGTCGCTCTTAGGTAGTCGCGATTGATTCCGGAACTTCCACAAAGTCCTCACCGATGTGCAGTCCGAGGACGTTATCCGCATCGTAATGATCGGTTACGCCCCAGCCGTTGAAATAATCACCCTCCTCATCGACCCCAACACCGAAGTTTAAATCCGACAGGATGCCTTCTACATCCGGCAGATGCGTTTCGTCTGCCGTGTCTTTTCCGGCGTCCAGAATTTCCTTCCGTTTTGCGGCGCAGTTTCGGATGTAATCATCCACGATCTCGCGACCACGTGTTGTCAGTACATACATTTTTTCTTTTCCTCCATTTCTTATTTTGATTGTTACGTGTTCAGTATGGAAACGCAGAGAAAGGAAATTGGCAGCTTTTCGGTAATCTGATCGTCAATAGTGCGTATCAGGGCGTAGCAGGTACGTGTCGGCATCATAAAAAGCTCCTCCGGTTATTGGGAGGAGCTTTGAGAATAATTTGTTATTTTTCTGGTGCTATAATTTCGATGCTCATGGCTTACGCTCTGTTTTCTTGACATCGGCTGCTTCATACGGGATTACGCGGACAAAGGCTTTGCCTCGTCTGGCAGCCTGGATCATATTATCAGTTCCGCGGCTTTTTCCATCCCAAAATGCAACCAGCGCTGGAATGCCTTCCTTCGCGTACGCTAACATCTGGGCATTTCGCATGGGACCGGCAGCTTTGCCGTACTGGTGCCATTGGGCGGGGAACCGGCGGAAAGATAGATTCCGCTCCATGGCATACCGGATGCCAAGCTGATCGGCGCCTTTTGCGTTACCGGAAATGATCACAACCGGCGCGCCTGAATAGTCTTCCTGCAATCCGAGGATGATCTGGTCCAATTTTTCTCGCATCAGCACATAATCATCAAATGTCCTGGTCCCGGCCACGATCAGCCGGATCTCATGAATTTTGTTATTTTCCACATTCTCCTCCTGCATCAATTCCATCAAGGAAAAATTTCACATCGTTCAGTTTGTGCAGGCAATCATGTAATGTATAATGATTCTCCTGCGCCAGTGCATCGGTTCCATCAGGGAATGCGATTACGATTGCGAAATCATCCCAGTATTCCGGCAGAGTTTCTTTACTTATCTGGATCCGTGCGTGCGGATCGTTATGTTCTGCTGCCCACTGGATTCCGTCATACTGGCTTGCATCTTCTGTATTGACATAATAGTGAAGCCTCTCATGACTGGAAGTCACAAGCATCCTTTCATGGACTGACGCATCCATGTTGGGCAACGCCCATTAAAAGACGCTTTCCAGTCGCGGTTTTCCGATACCTCCCTGTGCGCGCCAGCACAGGGAGTTTTTCCCTTTAGGGGAAACGGACTGCCCTTCCACCATACGGGCTCATCTCAGCCGGCTGTGACACCGTCAGCTGCAGGGGTGAATCCCTGCAGTTCCGCAATGAGCCTAATCAGCGTGGATAAGGTATTTGTGCTTCTATGGGCCAGTTCCGGGACTTTTGCCGTAACCGCCTGCCCCACTGTTGCCGGCAGGGTCTTTAAGCGCTCACGGATAAAATACCGGGCGCCGATGTTATAGGAAGCATTCAGGTCGCAGTTATACTGCTTCCCGGATGTGAACCTGCATAAACTGTAACTTGGAAGGTCTGCTTCTTTTCCCCTGGATACCCGTCCGGAGCCGTCAAAGGCAAGCCTTGACGTATTCCAGGCACATACCCTGGCAACCCGGATCAGATTCCGGTGGGCTTTCTCCATGACCATGGACTGGACGTACTGCGCCTTCCAGAGATGGAGACGCATCTTCCTGCTTCCCCGTTTCCTTCCGGTAAGGTCCAGACGCTCCATGACGATGCAGTCCACGTCATATTTGACGGCTGTATCCACAATGAACTGCGCGGTCTTTACCGCGATGTCATCGTTAATACCTTTTGCCTGTGCCCACAGTCTCGGAGTACGTCCGGCGCAGAGTTTCTGTGCATGCTTGATATGGCTGATGGCATGGGACAGGGAGTCGTATTCTCTTGGAAGGGATAAGAATTCCCTTCCAAGGACCGTGCCCTCTGCATCCATGACACTGCACGTACATGCGCTGTTTAAGCCTAAGTCTACTGCCAGGATCCGTTCCACCGGGTTTTCTGATAACTTCACGGTCGTCTGGAACACAAAGTCCAGGAACCATTCCTTCCCGCGTTTCTGTAACGTAGGAACGCATTCCTTGTAGTTCCCGCAGTGACGCAGGATATAATCCACATCGCTTTTCCTTAAGTCCACCAGGATCCAGTCCCACGTATTCCGGATGAATACCTTTAAGGCTGCCTGGTACGTACCGGTCCGAATGAACATGTTCTCCCGGTACATGGCCGGATAAACGATCCCTGCCTGCGGCAGTCCCGGTTCTTTTCCGCGGGAAGCCGGATCGGCGGCTTCCCATCTGGCCAGGTTACTCTGGTAGGAAGAAACTTTGCCAAGGGCTTCCGCGATGGCAGCACGCCGTAAATAGCACGGGAACTTGTAGAAATCCGCACCGAAGTCATAGGGAACCGATGGGTTTTTCTTACTGGATACCGTGAAGAATTCCACCAGGTTCACCCGTTCCTTCTGGCCGTTCCAGGAAGATACGGTATCCCATTCCTGCAGGCATACGTCCATAAAAAAGGAGACTGCCTGACGGTATAAGCGAACGGTATCCATAAAGATATGGTTCAGCCGTTCGATCTTGACGGAATATGTCATGCTTAATTTCATGCCGCAGCCTCCTTTCCAAAAATCGTTACGCCGTCAGTATGGAGCATATTTCCAGACGGTATTTTTGCGGATAACACTTTTTGGTCACCGAAAGATAAAACATGGGTCTTCTTAGATGTAAGAACGTCTGCATCCGCCTAACTCACGACTGAAGTCACAAGAATGCGGCGGATGAATCTTCAAAAGCCATGACCGCAGCTCTTTTCGCATCATTTTCGTACAGCCCGTACTGGCTTTCCAATTCTGACTCCATAAAACTGCGGATGTCGTCGTTGCAGATTCTGCGGTTTAAGCCACGGCGGTAGATCTCTCTTAACAGATCCTTGTCATCCATCTGTCGGAGATGGTAAGCGTCTTCGCCAAGGCATTCATACACCCCGTCATGCAGGACGTATGCGCCCTCTGCATCTCCAAAATAATGGATTTCAAAATCCACACCGAGATTTGCCTTAATGATCTTATCCGCAACCTCATCCATCTGCGCCTCGATATCCCCGTAACGTTCTCCAATCTCCAGACAGAATTTACCGTCTGTTTCGTAGGCGTCATCCGGGTCATACCCGTATGGGGATAAATCGGCATCATTTAAAATCGCAACCAGTTTGACTAAATCTTCCATGGCTTTTGCAACAAAGCTTCCTTCGTTATAATAATTCATTTTTTCCTCCTGTTATATTTTTTTTCTTGGGTTCCCTGCAATGCTCCTTTCCCCAGGAGCAGGGCCACATTCTGCTATTCTGCTTCCTCTGGCTCGTCCGGCTGTGCTGCAAAGAACTCGTCATAGCCGGTAAAGACGGTCCGGTCTTTTTCCTTGTAATCTTCCTGGCGGACATCCTGCCAGCAGCGGCATACCAGGACCCCTTTTTCTGCCATTTCCGGATTTTTGCATTCCGGGAATTCTGTATGGGAAAAATCAAGCAGTAATAAAGGTGCCCCTGCCCGTTTGCCGTCACGCTCCAGGTCGATGTAAATACCAGGATAGTCCGGATCGATCGCCGGGTACGCGTGCAGTTTTCCAACCGGTGTCTCGACATATAAGGATGGGTTAGGTATCCGTTTTCCATCTGCTTTCGGGTTAAAGATTTTCTTTGCCCAGTCGCTTAAATGATAAATCCCGTCATACGGGTGCCAGAATGCGCTGACGACCAGACTGCCAAGATCTTCGTCTGAAAAGGAACTGACGTATATTCCGTCTTTCAGATACTTTTCATCCGCAAATGTCACAACTGCATGACCGTTTATGGTGATCAGGATTTCTCCCTGTGTCACGGAGTGGTCGATCCGCTTCGCTTCCACGATCCATTTTCCGTTATGCTTCGGTTTTCTCTCACGTACCGCCTGTACGATCTCGTCCGGCAGTGTGCATGTTCGGCAGCACCATTCGATCTCGGAAGTGCGCTCATCAATGACCGCTACCTCCTTGTCATTCCAGTACCAGTGAGTGCCGTCCGCACGGCAGTAACCCTTTAAATCATTTGTTTTTTTCATGTTTGCCTCCATTTCTTATGGTTTTATTTGATAACACTGTCAGTATGGAGACCGCACGCTTCAAATCCATAAGAAAATACAAAAACACCAAGCGCCAAAAGCTGGACCGCTATATGGCAAGGCTCCAGACTCCGGTTATAAAAAAATGAACCCTCTCTGATTTCTCAGAAAAGGTCCATTGGTAGGATTTTTGCTTAACTCATGAAATAGCAAAAGGCCTGACGTCATTTGTCCTGCGACTGGCACGCCCAACCGTTCTGCAAACATTCTTCCATGGTTTTGTATTTGGCTAACGCTCCATTCGTGTCTTTACGGAAATAAGAATATTCGTGCTTGCCGCAATCGTATAACTGGACGCAAGGGTATGCGTCGACTACCTTCAGTATTTCTTCCATTGCTGCGGTAATATCTGTATAGCTCACTGCGTATGACGTGGTTGCCTCTCGCTCAATACCCCTGACCCGGTATCCCACCCAGTCGAAGTCATCCAGATGCTCATTCATAAAGTTAAACGTGGTATAGATAAGATCTGCAAGCAGTCTTGCCATTTCCCGCATAGCCCCCTGGTTATCCTCCAGAGTCTTAAAGGTACCGAGCGGAATGACTGTGCGCTCCGGATTCCGGAACTCCAGCCCGATATCCAGATATATGCCTTCGCTCGTTCCGTAGTTTAAGGAATTCCAGAAATTGCATTCGTAACTCTTAATCTCCACTGTTTTTGAGCTTGCCAAGGAATAGTCGAGGATTCTCGGCAAATCCACTCTCGCACAAAGTTCCGCAAAGAATTCCCGGTTTGTGTATGGTTTTGTTCTTTTCTCCATCATTTTCTCCTTACAAAAATCATCTTCGGATTTCTGCCAGACGCCCAGCTCTTCTTTCGAGCATGCTTTTCCGGTATTCCTGGATCTGCTCCATGGTCAGCCATTCCGGTTTTTTATCAGCCGGCAGCTTATTCCATGTCTCTTCCATTGCATCACAGATTTTTTCCACGGATTCAAAATAAAGGTGCGGTTCGAACCCATTCCCGGCTCCAAGAAAATACTCGCAGTCCATCTTCCATCTGGAAAGCATTCTGTACTCATGTTCGAATACGGAACGGACGAACGGCTGCTCGCAGATCACCGGGCAGTTCACCTGGTATTCCGGCTCCCCGCAGATCTCCCCACATTCTTTGTCCTTCCAGGCCCCCGTATACAGATCCAGCGTTCCATGTCCGTTATTTTCATCAAAATAATAGCGGCCGTTCTGGTCCATATAACACGGGGTATCGAAGACACCTCCGCGTCCAACGTAGGTGACGGTAATTGGTTCCTTTTTCTCTTCAGTTCTCATATCCATTCTCCTTATTTTGATATCTGCCATCGGCTGTGTTGTTTTTGGTATCGTGTTCTGCTGGCAGTCCGCCAGGGAATCCCTGACGGCATTGCCGCTTCCACTCGCACTCCTGGCAGTCCGGGTACAATACCGGGTCCCCGGTGACCGGACAAAACCTGGCCATAAGCGCCTCCTTATTCCATTTCCGGAAGGATCAGTACCTGGGAAGGATCCATTTCTTCCATGACTTCCGTTCCGTAAATCTCGCAGAGCGTCTCGTAGGCGCGCCCGTACAACTCACCGAACAGGGCATCTTCTCCACTGGCACGGTACTCAAAAATGCCGCCGTCTCCTTCGCGGAAACAGTTTTCGTCTTCATCCCAGTCGGATACCTTGTAATCGAGATATCCGTCATAAAGAATACCATCCTCGTCCACATCCCCGTCTAACTGGCTTCCGTCCCCAACCTGCATATAAACAACTGCATTTTCGACCGGCAGGAAGAAGCGCATCTCCAGGGTATCGGATAAGATACAGCTCTTTTCCATCTGTTTCTGTAATTCTTTCTTTGTCATATCTTTTTCTCCTGTCTTCTTTGTTTTTCTTATGTGGCACTCCTACTGTTCGTCATCGTAAGTGATGAACTCTTTTTTCGGAAGCCCGTAGACCTGGTGCGCAAAATGCGGCAGGGTGGAGTACCGTTTTACGATCTGTTCGCAGACATCCCACTCGGAACGGTTGTCGCTCTCGCGGGTGCTGTACGACCAGTTTTCATAATATGCCTCCCCGGCTTTCGTAACCTTCCGGATTTCAAAACAGTTGGTGCCGTCATGATGGCTGCACTGGAAGAGAAAATGGCCGTTCTTATCGGAAAAACGGTAATAGTCGCAATCCTTCGCTGTTTTTGTCAGAAGTTCGGAGAAGGTGTGAAACAGAATGTGTCCACTACGTTTCCCGTTCCAGCGTTCCATGGTTCCGGATAAGATCCAGGTGAAGCCGTCATCAAAGAAGTTGGTCATTTCACATTTGACGTCTTCCCAGAAATCCTGGTCCAAAGCATCGACTTCGTTCCACATTTCTTCCTCGGACGGGGCAGTGATTCCCCGCTCCTCTAAGTTTTCCCTTGCCGCGCTCTCCCATGCCTCAAACACATAGTAATTGTCATAGATCTCGCGGTCCTTTGCTCTTTTTGTTTTCATGTTTTTTGCTCCTTTCCTTGTATCTTTTGATATACGCTATCAGTATGGAAACCATATTCTGGGAAATAGGCGGAAAATCAGATACCGGCGTTCCGGGCGGAATCTTTTTTCGCGCAAAAAAAGACCCTCCCGAAATTCCGGGAAGGTCTGTCATAGGATCATGCTTCCATGTTGACGCCAAGCTGGCGCATTGCCATGATGATGTCGCGTTTGCTGGTTATTCCGAGGCCCTGAAGCTCGTCCAGTTTCCCATGCAGAAGAGCGACTGTTTCCGCTGTCCGCGGCAACTGATTTCTGGTACAGTACCGGTGGATGATGTTATATGCCCGGGTGGAAAGTTCCAGATGTTCCAGTGGAATCTTCCGGAGTTTGCACCGGAGGGCGTCCTCCAGAGGCTGTTCGTCAAGCTCCCTGGTTTTTGCCTGCAGCTCCTGAGTACGTGCCTGCAGTTCCTGGACTTTTTCATGGATCGTACGGTCCAGCTCCTCTTCCTTTTTGAGGATTGCCTGGTCATATTCTGTCTGTGCCGTATGCAGCTCCTGCAAGGCTTTTGTATAATCAGCCCCCAGGCATAATTGCCATCTGAGGTACGGATTCCTGAGTTTCCGGAGTGTAGCCGCGAGGATGTGACGGACTTTGTTTGCCGTAATGCCCATCTGTGCTGCAACTTCTTCGAGTGACAGCATTTCTTCGTACTTCAGCCGGACCACCTCCCGCTCTTCCTTGGACAGGCATTCCGCTGCGATCTTACGGTAGATCTCATCGAAGCCTTCCGGTACCGGGGTGATTTCGCCGACCGTATTACGTAAGAGCTGCTCCTGCCAGGTGCTCCAGTCATCCCAGGTGACCGTGACTGCCGCTTTCTGGCCATCGCGGTCCGCGTCGATATCCTGGCTGACGAAGCGCCGGAACCATTCGTACTGCAGGTTTTCCTTTGCGCATGCCGCCGTAACCGGCACTCCATCTTCCGTGACCGCGCGCAGCGCGCGCTCCAGGCGCCTGACCTTATCAAGCCCGTTCACATAAAGCTGCATCTGTATTTTTCCCATGTCTTGCTCCTTATCTTTTCTTCTTTTAGTCAGGACCGGACTGTTACATGCGGATACGGGATCTCGATCCCGGCCTCGGAAAAGTCCCGGATGATGCGCAGACGGATATTGCTGGCCGCGCGGAAACTCTCGTCCACTGTCTCGGTCCAGATGGTCGTCTTGACCGTGCAGCCGGAATCATTCATCGCCGAAAGCAGGACGGAGATTTCTTTTTCCCCGTTTCCCTTACTCTTATCGACGACTGCCGGCTCCGCAAGGACAGCTTTCTCAACAATCTCGATCGCACGTTCTAAGTCACTTTCATACGAAACCGAAACTTCCAAAAACGTTCCAACGACATTGCCATCAAAGTTACTGTTCCTGAGGACCTGTTTGTTGACCACACTGTTTGGTACCAGGATTCGGCTGCCGTCGTATGCGCGGATCACGGTATGACGCATCGTGATCGTTTCCACGATGCCTGCGATCCCCATATCTTCCAACACGATCCGCTCCCCGGTATCAAACGGTTTCGCGAAACTTAAGACCATACCGGCGATCACATCTGCCAGGACAGCCTGCGCCGCAAATCCGATCACGGCTACCATCAGGCTGGCACTCTGGAAAAGTGTCAGGGCAAATTCCCGGGTCATGGAAAACTGCATACAAAAGGCCGCGACCGCAGCGATTGCAATGAGACCCTTGGCGCAGGATACCGCAAAGCGGACGTGCAACGAATTCCTGCGTTGTTCCAGGCGCTTGCCGGCAACCCTCGCGACATTCCAGGAAGCCAAGAATACTGCAAGGATGAGAACGCTTCGTAGCGCCGTCCTGCCGGCAGGGGACATCATCAGTTCGTGCACGGCGTATCCCCCTCTTCTTCTGTTCTCTTTGTTTTCTCAAGTTCCGGGATTTTCGGGATCCAGTCTTCCTCGCATGGTTTCAATAATCCGTCCGGTATATATTCAGTCAGCGCAGAGTGACTGGCCGGCGCCATGTCGATCAGGTGCATGTCGTCACTGCCGTCCGGGTTTACCCCGTTGAACATGACATCTAAGGACCACTGGCCTTCCAGGTCCAGATATGGCAGTAATGCTTCTACCTTACTGACGACTTTTTCCTTATACTTTTCGTATTTTGCCATCAGCACCGGCTCATGTGCGGCGTACACGATGTAATCGTGGACCTTATCCGGATTACGGTAGTCATCTTCCAGAGAAAAGCGTTTTTTCATGGTCTTCGGATCCCAGTACGGGGCGATTCCGAGGACCTTCTTTTCCGTTGCGTCAATAAAAACGCGCATCTCCAGCCTGAGTGGCAGTCCGAAATAGATTTCCGGTACTGTCTCTTTTGGCTCAATATATTCCCGTACCGCCCATTCGACCGTGGTCTGCATGCCGTAAATACATGGCGTGTTTGTTGAACCGGCCAGTGAAACTCCCTTGAAATGATTATACAGAAGATACTCGCCGAGTTCATGCACCTCTTTCGGTCCTGCTACCCTGGCGTTGCGGAAATCGAATTTCGAGGACGATGTCCCGGTGCGGACAAAATACGTCTCATTCTCATCCAGCCGGAACACCCTGTAACAGTAATCATCCACGATCTTTAACGTGGTTGGTGTGTGAGTGGCATATTCTATTCTGGTGAGCTGTAAGAGCGTTAACGGTACCTTGATCACGGTCGTCTTCGGGATCTTGAAATAGTTCTGTTTTTTTACTGCCTCCACCAATGCCGGCAGCCAATGCCCCATGGAATCCTGATTTCTGTCGATGATGGCGTACATCAGGCCGTCCAGATCCAAAAGGTCAAGTCCTTGCCGGAATTTGTTATATGCGTAACGCCTTGTTTCCAGCGGAAGTTTCTGGGACTTGGATCTTAAATACATGGAACACAAAAACTTTCCGTTTTCATCCTCTTTGACGGCACAGTCCCTTTTCATCAGATTTGCGGTGCATTCCGGGCGGAGCGGCGCCGGCACGGCCATGACTTCTTCCTTCGTGACCATTTCATGGTCCGGCAATGCTGGCGGGTCGGATATGGACGCATCTTTTCCATCATAGCGGTAAACCGGGGTCAAGGAAACTAGCTCCGTTACAATTCTTTGAATCAGTTCTTCCAGATCCGCCGATACTTCCCGGTCCATTCCTGCTGCCGTCTGCTTTGCATTTGGCAGTCCGTCGTAAGAAACGTTCCAGCCGCTGATCACTTCCCTGTGATAAGCTTTTTCGAATGCTTCCAGCGCCTCCGGTGTTGTCCTCAAAAACGCAGCCAGGTCATCTTTTCCGGTTAAGGATTCGTCCTTGTGGCTCGAAAGAACCTTTGTGGCCATGTCGATAAATCCTTCCATCCATACCTGCAGCCCGCCGGATGGCGGTGCCTGTTTCTTCTCTTTTTCTCTATTTTCCCTCATGATTTCTTCTCCTTATTATTTTCCCCTTGCGTATGAGAAAAGACTCCCGGGACTGCGGCTGCGGTCCTGGGAGTTCTCTGTTTTTCAGTTACAAACGGATTGTGGCAAAGATCATATCAATTCTGCATCCGCACCAACATCCTCCATAATCGCCAATGCTTCGTCTGTATCGAACTCATCGACCATGTAGCGGTTATCACTGTCGAAGTCGTACTCGATTCCGGCTTCGTCCAAACGATCATTGATCTCCTCTAACAGTTCTGTTTCTGCTTCTCTGACATAAATTCTATCCATGTTATTCTCTCCTTTTTTAATGTTCAACAAACGTAAAATCGGTCGGTATCAGCTTCACTGGCCAGCGGTAATGCCCGTCGCTCCAGATAGTACGGGAGCCGGCGCTGCGTTTCTGCAGCGTGATGGTGTCTCCCTTATGGATCGTTCCGCCGCCGTAGTCATCGTCGGACTGAAAGCGTATCCATGAGAATGCTGGCAGCCCGTTTAAGATTTTTCGGCTTTTCTGCCTCCTATTTGCCTCTTTGGCATGCTCCATGCATGATTTTCTCCATGCAAGCGCTGTTGCATTTTCCGTGTCACTCAAGCATTTCAAAATCCCGACCGGACACTCGTTTGCTGCCGGTCCCACACTCTCGTCCATATCCTTATAAGAAAA
Organism: Clostridium sp. AF50-3; assembly: GCF_003477445.1. Lineage (NCBI taxonomy): Bacteria > Bacillati > Bacillota > Clostridia > Eubacteriales > Clostridiaceae > Clostridium > Clostridium sp. AF50-3. Next base: position 61,699 of record NZ_QUDH01000012.1, read on the forward strand.
GTTATAATAGGTCCTGTTGTTTGAGAGTGTTAAGAAAACGACCGCGTGTGTCTTCTGCTCTTCTTCCGGGATCAACTCAAACAGATCGCCCTTTCCTGTCCTTCGCATTAACGGACGGATCGCCGCATAATACGTGGATCCGACCATGGCAGATCTTACGACAGCAAAATGGCCTGCGTTTAATCCTTCCAGCCAGTATGCATCACATTCCCGTTTCCGGTCGATCTGCCCTCTCCTGTCATAATATTTTGCGTGGTAACTTGTCCATCCCATTTTTTTCTCCTTTCTCGATACCTTTATGAATGCTTACGCGTTCAGTATGTAATTTTGATTGACGGTTTGCCGGTGTATTTGATACGGTTTGGATAGGAATGCGTCCGGGTCCGGCACACCCAAGGAGAATTGTGCGTTTTGCGTCCAAAATGGACGAAAGACCCGCAGAGTTGGTGTTCCGCGGGTCTTTTTGCTTATGGAGTTGGTGTTTCGGGCTTTTTTCCTTCTTTCGGATGTTTTGCGAGTGCTGCCGGCTCTTCCCGATGTGTTGTGTCAGATGCCGGGACCGGTTCTCGTCTTTCCTGTTTTTCTTCCTGTTCTTCTTTCTCTGCTTTTCCGGCCAGGGCGCTCACGACCATGGACATTGCGTTCAGTAAGATGACCCAGAAGATTGCCACAAAGGTGACTTTTGATTTCTGTGCGAATAAACGGCCCGCATATGGGATCGAATAACGGTATGTTCCGACGATCTGCTCCTGTTTTACAGAATTTGCATCTTCCACTTCATTTGCATCACCCTTTGTAACATATCCGTCCGGTCCTTCTTTTACGATGCGGTGGGTGACGTATTTTTTTGAGCCGGTCTCGCCAATCTGATAGGTAACCACATCGCCGACCGCGACGTCTTTATCATGGGTGTCGATAAATGCCACCGCTCCCGTATGAATCTGCGGTTCCATGGATCCGGATTCCACGATATACGGCATAATGCCGGCAAATTTCGGAACGATAAAGGCAGCGGCAACTATGAGCACGATAACGCTGACAGTTAACCCCAGTAAAGAAAAGATTTTGGATAATAGTTTCACGTTTTTTCCTCCTCTTATCGATCGCTACAGTCGTTGATAGCGCCCAATATGACGCCGTCCCCGCCTGATACGATCTTCTGATATATTTCATCGTCCGGCAGGTCATTCACCTCCGGTCCCAGGAAATAGATCAGATGCTTCCGTCCGGGCTTCCATTCACACCAGACGCTTCCTATTTTTTTATCATACTCTTTTACGATATAACGGGGCTCCTTGTTGGAAGCATAAATCGCGTGTGCGAGCGGCGCATTGCGGACCGCATGCTGCTCTGCGTTCCGGCATGTGATCTTAACATAGTCATCCAGCATGTCGAAGGAATATTCCTCGTCAAATTTTATGCAGGCCTCCTCTAAGGGCATTTCATATGCCGCAATGGTTCTTCCGAGGAGAAAATTTGCCGTTTCGCAAAAACGCTGCGGCGCATCCGGTGCCTCCGCTTTTTTGAGATCAAAATATGCGTCCGGAAGCTGCCTGTGTTCCGCTTCATAAAGCGTTCCCTCGATCCAGCGTTGCTGGCTTCTTTTCCGGATCCCGAACAGATCCAATCGTTTCTTGCCTTCCAAAATTCAGACCTCCTTTCATCCAATACAGTATGTCGCACGTAGGATTTGGTCTGCATTTTTGCGGATAACACTTTTTGGTCAAAAAAAGACAGGCAGAAATAAAATCTGCCTATCCTCCATAACATATTCTATCTGGTAATTTGCCTTATCGCTTGCCAAAATGCGCTTGATTTCCGGTAAGCGTGGCAAACGCATCCCCGTACCTACGGGGCGGATCTGTAAGACTTGCGGCAAAGAGTGTCGCACGCAGGTTCATCCCCGTGTATACGGGGCGGATGTGGATATGAAAAAGAAAGACTTGCAGAGATTAGGTTCATCCCCGTGTATACGGGGCGGATATACAGAAGCCTTAATCTGGTCTTGTTCTGTGTGGCTCATCCCCGTGTATATGGGGCACATCATCCTGTGGTATAATAGGATTGGCTATTTGTGAGATACATCCCCGTGCATACGGGGCAGATTTGCGTAGTGTTATCACTATCTGAGCGTGCCAAGGTTCATCCTCGTGTATACGGGGCAGATTCTCCCACAACTGTACACCCTGTTCCTTCCATGGGTTCATCCCCGTGCATACGGGGCAGATGCGACCAGCGGTCCGGACAGGCAATAGTCCTCCGGTTCATCCCCGTGTGTACGGGGCAGATACTAAATTTCCCAAAAGTCTCTGAGCTACAAAATCGCCAATCCCATCTTAAACGCCCATGGTAGAATCAGTGTGCGTCATCTTTTCTGAATATGTTTTTGCGGATAACACTTTTTGGTCGAAAAACGGACAAAATGATAATCTCAGCCTTCCATACATGCTCCATCACAATAAGATGACCGATTCACTCAGATTTTCTGATAGCAATACATTTTTTCTTTGGCATCTGCTCGAACAGGCTTTCATCTCCAGTTTTCTCAAATTCGTCAAGCATTTTGCAGATTGTCTTTTCTGCGCTTGTGATTCCAGTACTACTATCCGCAATAATACCTGCATCACAAAGCTCCTGTAATACTTGGATCTGTTTGTCCGTATAGTGATGCGGTAGAATGAACTGATCATACCATACAGCGCCATATCCCGTATGTTCGATCAGCCAATGCAATGGTGCCGCTCTCATTGGCATCATGCGGTCAAGTTTATCCCTCGATTCGTTGGCAACTTCGATCAACTTATAAACATGCCCTGGTATAGCATATTCGATGTTTCCATCTGGAGCGATTACTGCCTCGCAATAGCAAATTCCGGTGTGTTGCGCGATAAATTCGCTTGCTGTCATAGCCGGCCTCCTTCTGATTTTTTCACTGCAATTTTCGCAGGCTCGATAAGACTTCCAGCAATAACTTCTGATGGGTATATCCATGCTTTTGCTGAATTGCAATCCATGTTTCGATAAATCCCTTAGGAAGCCCGAGATGTCTGGAGTAAGTATTCAGGATCTTGCCTGATGGGTGCTTCCTGCCATTTTCTACTTCGCTGATGTACGAGGCTGAAATTCCAAGTGTTGCTGCCGCGTCCCGTATGCTCCAATCCATGCAGATTCTGAGTATTCTCAAAACGTCTGCCTGTGCCCCTGCGGTAATAAATTCTTCGTGCGTCATAATTATTTCCAATTCCTTTTCTCATCTTAGTGTTTCGCGATCAATTGGCATCAGTATGTGCGATAAATCCAATATTATTTTTTGCGGATAACACTTTTTGGTCAAAAAAAAAGGCAGACGGGAAACCGCCTGCCTTGGTGTTGTAGTTGTTCAGGGCCATTTAATCTGTATCAGTTTTAGGATAATATGGACCATACCATATCCAATCCCGGAGAAAAATATCAATCCGTCAGTTGCGGATATTCTCCCTTTTTTCTTCTGGAAAAGGCTTAACCCTATTACATCTACAATGATCAAACAAACATATAAAATCACATCCGTAGTCACCGCTATTTTCCTCCGCGTTTTTGAGAATGTTTAATTTTCCAGATATGCGTCGATTTTTGCAACCAACAGATCGCAAAGACTCAGAATTCCTGCAGTTCCATGGTTTAAATCGTCGTCGTCATACACCTCATCAGAAGCCTGGTTTGCGAGATCGGCAAGGTTCTGCAGAAGCATTCGCATGTCTTTTGTTACACAATTATCTGGAGTTGATTCTACGCGTTTTTTTGTATTAAATGTCTGCTCTGTATTGGTGTTCATCTTTTTTCTCCTTTTTAAAAATGGCTCTCTTGGTCCAATTCCGTTTTGCACAGCTATCAGCCAAGGATCTGCATCTGGAATCCACCATGACAGAATCCGTATTCATTGGAGAGCCAATCGGACACATCATCTGATAAAGCGTGTTCGTTAATGGATCCATCCTCATTTTTATAATCTACTACTCGGAATCTATCAAACACGGTCACTGTTTCCGGAAGATCCAATTCATCATCCTCATCTGGATCGTAGTCATCATCGGACGTATCCCATTTGATGTCGTGGATATATAGGTCCAAGTAAGCATGCTGCGGATCGGTGTGCGAATTAACTGTCTTTTGGAACAGTAACTTGATCGTCTCACCTAAATCTTCCGCACTCATTTCATCCACCTGGATGGTAACATCCGCGGAAACGGTATGAAGAGCTGCCCGCTCGTGATGAACACAAATAAAGGCTTCTGTTTCCGTGCTTCCGCGCTCCATCATTCGCTTTATCAAGACGCCGTCCGCGGCGTCAGTCATGATGATATACAAGGGTCTGTCATGATACCATTTTCTTAATATCTGGCAGCCGATCCAGTCAGTCACATATAAATCTGCCATGCCAAGCTGTAATCTGGTCACACAGTACTGACGTCCTTCAGTCTCCGCGTAAGACGCAACTTCCCATTCCGGAATCAAACTCATTTCTTTTTCCGTGAAAACGTTATATGCGTCTTTGTCTTTCTGGTCGCACGGTTTTGTTGTATAAGGCCGCGCCAGCTCCCAGCTGTACTTATCGTGCAGATACTGTGCTGCTTCCACATACGCGACGCCTGACCGTTTAACTAAAACAACCAGAGGTCTTCCATTGTGATAATGCATAGCACTTAATTTGTTCACAAGTGGCTGGGTTTCATCGAAATGATACTGGTAATGCTTCATCAGCATTTCTTGAAATGTCGTATACGGAAATGCCGCCGCCGGGAAACTATCAGGGGTATGCAAATAATCGCCTTCCACGAATTCTTCTCGTACCGCTTCCAAAAGTCCGTCGTCCGGATCCTCGCTCAATAAATCATCGACAACCCACTGAAGTTCCTCCAATACGGACTCCGGGTAATTTTCCTTTGCGAATGCCATCCGCAGGAAAAAATATGCCATGGATGAAAGTGCTTGCTTTGTCATTCCTTCTTTTCTCATTTATTTTTTCTCCTTTCTCAATACCTTATATATAGGTTCAATGACAGTATGCGGATAAGACAGGCTAATTTTATGCGAAAATGGCGCTAAGCGGCTCCGGATTTGCATTGTCGCACACATCGCATCCGAAAATATATAGTGACGCCCTCTCATGGCTAAAGTCACGAGCATTCTTGTGCCATGCTGGTAAAGCAAAAAACAGGACCGTCAAATGACGATCCCGTTCTGGATGGGTAAAATTTCTATTCTTTCTCCGATTCCGGAAGCACAGCCTGGGCCTGTGTGTCTGCAAACATCTGCTGCATTGTCTTGTTTCCACGCGTCAGACGTTTAATTGTCAGATCATCCAGCTTATTATTTGCAAGCCGCAGATTGTTCTCTGAGGACAACAGATTATCCTTTACTTTCTGCAAATGATCGATCGTTTTGTCGATTTCATCGATTGCCTTAGAAAAACGATCGCTGGCAAGTGTATAGTTACGACCGAACTTGTCCTTGAAATCCAGAAGTTTGGCTTCGAAGTTTGTCACATCAATATTCTGCGCTTTCTGCTCCTCAAGTTCCCGCTTATAGGCGATGGAGCTTCGTGCCGCATTACGGATGATAGTAATGAACGGAATCAAGAACTGAGGACGGATTACATACATCTTCGGATATACATGGCTCATATCCACGATTCCGTTGTTGTAGAATTCATTGTCCGCTTCCAGCATAGTTACCAGGACGGCATATTCGCAGCCTTTTTCCCGGCGGTCCTTATCCAGTTCCTTGAGGAAATCTGTGTTTTTATGCTTGCTGGCTGTGGTCTCGTTTTCATTCTTCATCTCCATCATGATGAAACGTATTCCATTCCGTTTTCATCATAGTCACGGAAAATAAAATCTCCCTTACTACCACTGGCAGAGACTTCGTTGTCTTTCTCGAAGTATGCATTCTGGAATCCGATGGCGCGCACCTGATTAAACGCTGCCTCACAGTGCTGCTCCAAAGTCTCTCCGATCATCTTAGTGGACTGACGGGCCTTTAAATCACGGTAATATTCCACAAGCGCGTCCTTATCTTTCAGCTGTCCTTCATAGCGTGCCACAAGCTCCTGCTCATGCAGTTTTGCCTGTGCTTCGGCTATTTCATTTTTGGCCTTCAGATTGGCAACCACTTCCTGCTGTTTTGCGAAGCGTTCATTCGCTTCGGCCTCGGCTTTGGCAACTGCCAGCTCCGTGTCTGTTTTTGCGGAGCGGACCTGTTCATGCAGTTTTGTAATTTCCAGTTCTTTCTCTGAGAGAATGGCACCGTATTTCTGCTCCGCTTCATTGGCAGAAAGCTTCGCGGCAGTTTCTGCATTTTCCTTTGCTGCTTTCAGATCGCTGCGCAGGTTCTGCATCTGGGAATCCAGTTCATGCTCCTTTTCACGGAATTCCATGGCGGCCTGTGCTTTTGCAAGCTCCACAGCTTTTTCACGTTCTGTTTCCATGACGCGTTTCTGCTCTTCCAGATCCGCCTGGAACGCGTCATCACGGATCTGCTTAATGATTGCTGCATATCCGTTCTCATCAACCTCAACAGCTTTTCCGCAATGCGGGCAGATAAATGTATATTCCTTCATTTTTTTCTCCTTTCTCAATACCTTATATATAGGTTCAATGACAGTATGCGGATAAGACAGGCTAATTCTATGCGAAAACGGCGCTAAGCGGCTCCGAATTCGCATTGTCGCACACAATGTATCTCAAATGCTTATTTTTCAAATATTTACATATCCGTAATGCCATATTGAATTATTGATATATGTTATTGTACGTTTACAAGGAACTATAAATGAGTTTAAAAATGAGTATTCTGATATTAAATATGTAATACAGACTATACATTGATTTTTTGTGCAATGACAGTCAATTATACCCCCGTTTTTTCAGGGCTTTTTCCGTTTTAGATTTGTTTCGTAAAATAACTATTTTACGAAACAAAACACCCAGTTTTTGCCCGGAATCCACTTAATTTTTGCTATTGTGTCTCGCTACCCTCTTATTTTCTGATAATTTTCCTGAGCGATTTCTGGTGTTCACAACGTCCATGAGCCCATTCTGGCCTCTAAAAATCGCTCTCAGCGTTCTATGTATAGACAATCATTGTATAGCATTGTATAGAATATATTTTTCTTACATTTGACTCCAAACCCGGCTTATGCTATAATATAAAAAAAGGAGGGCACCCCCATGGCAAATACAGAACAAAAACCCGAAAAAGAGTTAAAACAGGTCAATTTCCGCGTCGATCCGGACACAGCGAACGCATTCCGGGAATTTTGCACGTTAAACGGCATGAATCAGGCGCAGGGCTTCGACCATGTCATGCAGGTATTAGAATTAAACAGCGCAAAGACGGTATGTGCAGGACGCGCAGTGGAAATTGAGGATTTTGAGCAGCACACGAAGGCACTGCTCTCCTCTTACTTAAAGAGCTTGGAATTATGCGACCGAGCGGAAACACGTGCAAGGGAACGGTTTGACGGGGAATTAAAGCAGAATGCCCGCACGATTGCAGACTTAAATAGGCAGAATGAGGAGTTACGCGCATCATTGCTGAAAAGCCAGGCTGATCAGACGGAAGCTGAAAAGAGAAATGAAGAATATAAAGACCGGCTCCTTTACTCAGACCGGGCGCTTGCGGAACAGAATCAGTCCATGCAGATCTTAAAGGAACAGGTGGAACAGATGAGGACTCAGGTGGAGGACCAGAAACAGCTTCAGGCGGAGCTTTCTGCCCTGCGCAGTGAAAAGGAAGGTCTGGCTGCAAGGACGAGTGCCGCCATATCCCAGGTAGAACGACTGAATGAGGAAATTACTTCCCTGCGTAAGGAAAAGAATAAGTCGGACGTTACTCTCAAAGAGCAGGCAGCAGACGTTTTAAGGCTCACGAATGAGTCTGAGCGTCTGAAAAAGGCCCTGGCAAAAGCAGAGGGAGAAAAAGCAGCGGCGGACAGTTTGTTAAAATCCATGGAAGCTGATAAGAAGAATGAGATGGAACGGGCAGCCCTTCAGGCTCAGTTGGAAAAGGAGCGCGCCGTGGCAGCAAAGGAAAAGGAACTGCAGAAAGAAATGATGGCATTAAGGCAGGAGTCCATGCGACTTTCCGCGGAGCTGGACTATATCAAGCAGCACGGGAACCATCAGGCGGCCCGGTAACAGATGTCATGGATCTTAAGGGAAAGAAAAGGAGGTATGGCTTATGAGCCACTCCCGGTATTTTGCCGGACGTGATGAGAAAAACGAGGAAAAGCTGGCACACCTGTTAGCTGCTCTCCCACCCTACTGCAAGGATTATTTCCGAGGCATCCGTCCCGCCACGACCTCGATGACCCGCGTGGCATACGCGTATGACCTATCCATGTTTTTTACATTCTTAAGAAACAGTCCGGATGCGTCCCTGCGCGCCATATGCGAGGCTGAAAGGCCGGAATGCCTGTCAGCCATTACCAAGCAGGATGTGGAATGTTACCTGGAATATCTGGAAGGGAATGGCGCATCCCCGAATGACGGACCCCGTAACCGGACTCAGGGGATCCGACGCAGATTTTCCTCTTTAAAAAGTTTCCTTTCGTACTTCTGCGAAGCTAAAGCGATTCCTGTAAACCCAACGGATGCGACCAGAATGCCAAAGCTCCGGGAAAAAGAGATTATCCGGATGGATCAGGATGAGATGCGGGAATTCTTAACAGAGCTGGAAAATGGCACTGGGCTTTGCGGGAAGGAAATCGCGTACCATGGGCGGTTCCAGGTGCGAGATAAAGCGATGTTATCCTTAATGCTCGGGACCGGAATCCGTGTGTCGGAGTGCGTCGGCCTCGACCTTGAGGATATCGACCTGACGAAAAATGCCGCCCACATCCAAAGAAAAGGTGGCAGGGAAGCAACGGTCTATTATAATGACGAGGTTAAGAAAAACCTTCGGGTGTACCTTGAGGAACGCACCGGGCAGCAGGCCGCGTCCGGGCATGAGAGTGCCCTGTTCTTATCAAGGGAACAGCGCAGAATCTCCGTGCGCGGTGTGGAATATCTGGTCAAAAAGTACGCGTCTGTCGTTACTCCGGATAAGCGCATTACCCCGCATAAATTAAGGAGCAGTTACGGTACGGCCCTGTATGCGAAAACTAATGATATTTACCTGGTCGGCAGCGTTCTCGGCCATAAAAACATCAATGTCACTGCAAAGTTCTATACGGATATTGAAGAAAAGAAGAAAAAGAGCGTGAAAGACCTGGATCTGCTGAATTAATTTTTGACGCTTTAGCGTTTTAAAGTGAAAGACACAAAAAATGGGCATTGCTCATTTAGGATAACCAAGCGGGAATCCTCGGCCATTCAATGACCGAGTCGTTCACCAAAATCAGGCAAGAGTCGCAATACCATTGCACACAAAAAGACCCCCATCTGACATAGTCAGGTGGGGTTAGCTTATTGTATAACCGTTGTAGTTACTGGAACGTATAATAAATATTCGGTTTTCAGGAGCATTCCCGCAAGATTATAATTTTCTGTTATTTCTAATGCGTAATCTTCTCTGCTTACATCTTCCTTCACCGGAATATCTTCCATATCTTTCCCGTCAATGCTAACGATATACTGCGTATCTAATTTTAGGATGTGGCAGTCTGTCCGCATCGTTTTCCTTATCTGATATGGCTCAGCAAATACAAATAACACAGAGCATATCAGAAGAAATAATCCTGGGAAAAAGAATGCCGCAAAATACACAGATTTCTTCTTCCGAATCCCAAGCAACACCAAAATAATGCCGATTACCATGACTGTTATAAGCATGATCACATTTTTCCAGATTATAGTTCCCATGACGATATCCGCCTCCTTTCGAATCATTGTTGTACAAACAGTATGTCGCACGTTGGGAAAAATATTTTTTGCGGATAACACTTTTTGGTAAAAGTTCAATGTACAGCAGCTTTCCGTACGGGACAGCCGGCTGGGCATAGCCCTCGATCAGTTCTTGCCCGTTTCCCGGATCGGTGTACGGTCTGGTCGGGCAAGAACGAATGTTCGCGGGTATACCTGCGCCACCATAATAGCACACCATACACAAGATTGTCTACTCCCCCCCATTTCAAAAAAAGGAAAGTCTCTTGACGAAACTTTCCTTTGTATGTGATTGCTTATGCTTTCTGATTCGTCCGTTCTTCCGAGCGTTTAAGACGATTATCGTAAAACTACGGACCGGAAGAATTCATCCAGTGTTTTTAAATCTCGCTTCTCCTGTTCCGGATGGTTGTTCAACCACAGCCGGATCCGTTCATCGATACTGGAAGCCAGCTCGCAGGTCAACGTATATGGTGCATCCTTATGGCCACTTTTGCACAGCTCCAGCAGCTTCCTGCACTCTTCTGCGTCCTGCGTGCCTGGCAGCACAGTCTGATTGATTAATGTCACGATATCGACCGGTGGTGCCGCATGGTACTGCATCGTATAAATAGCCTGCATGGCGGTCCGCATGATACCGAGGCAGTTCTTTGTCTGTTTCCTTCCGGATCTTATTTCCTTCCGGAACGATTGGAGCGTCCCCATCTTCGCATAAAGGATTGGTTTTTCCGCAAAGTACGGACGTGCGGCGTTTTTTAACTGTTCCATAAATCCGAGACGGTCCAGGATCACAGGCGACTGTATCCATTCCCAGAACGTGGCATTGGACTTTGCAACATGTGATAAGGTGCGCTTTAATTCCCATCCGCTGATGTCAAGATCGCCCTCCATCACATCAATGGAATCTTTCGGCGATGAGAGACTTAAGTACCGTTCCATCGGATATACGTAGATCAGCCGGATATCGTGATCGCTGTCTTCGGATGCATAGCCATATGCATGACTTCCATATTCCACGGCTGACAGGATCCGCATCTGATATTCGGTTTCCAGCTCGCTCAATCTGGCTAAAATTTCCTCTTTCTTCTTGCTTTCCATCAGCATTCTCCTTTCTTTGCGGCATCTCTCATGACGCTGCCCAATTCCAGTGAGGTGCCGATCACAAAATCCTCTTTTGACCAGAATACAGATTCCTTCAGTCTTTCATTTTTAAACATGGAATCCAGTGCCTGGTCCAGCTGCGGTTTTGGAATTTCTGCCTTAACAGCTTCCACTGTACGGGCTCCGCTTTCGTACAACCACTTGGAAAGGTACCACGTTTTGCAGTGGAATCCGTCCGCGATTTCAAACAGTCCGACATATCCAGCTTTGACCGCCTGCTCCCAGGCTTTTTCTGTTACCATCAGGGAAAGCAGATCCGTCATCAGGGATTCCAGCTCGTAATCAAGCGTATACGGTTCTCCATTCTGCGCGATTTTTTCTTCGTGTTTTTCCGGATGTGCTGCAATGATCGCCTGACGGAGTTTCTGCTCGCTGTATCCTGGCTCCATATCAAGGTTATCCTCGACACAACCATTGGCATCCTGGCTCCAGAATGCGATCTTTTTGTTTCCGAGGTACAGATCACCCTGCGCCGCGGCTCCTTCCTTTCCTTCAAAATATTTTAATTTTTTGACTGTTAATCCGTTAATACTTGCCATCTTTTTCTCTCCTCTTCTTTTGTCCTTTTTTGCTCCTTACCAGTTCTGTTCCGCACTGCACGCATGATCTGGGATCATTTCCACGTTTTTGCCGCAGTCATCGCAGACCCAGTTACCGTTCTCATCTTCTACCAGGTATGCGCAATCCAAACAGCGTTCTTTTCGCTGTTTGGTGACTTCCTCCGTCAGGATGATGTCCGGATTTAAGATAACGATGGAGTCACAATCCCATGACCGGAGCGCATTTCCGACAGGACCGCTGCCGGCCTGTCTGAACTCGTCCCCGTACCATGCCAGTTCCACAGCATCAATCCCGAGCCGGACACATTTTTCGAAGTCCGGCAGGTACATTCCGTATACCGCTGGGTTCGGATTCTCGCGCATCGGGAGAGCGGTAAGGTCTTTCATCGAGTGGATTGTGTATACACTCGCATCCGGCAGGAGCGTAAAATCAAAATGCTTCCGGAGGGATTTTGTCTGGTAGTGCGCACATCTGCAGAACTCTTCCCATCCGTGGCTTGCATCCACGCGTGATGCCCACAACCCGCCATATGGCTTGCTGCGGCTCGGATCATTTACGATCTTTCCAAAATATTCCGGATGAAAGGTTTCGGATCCAAAATGTCTGTATGTGATATGCTCGGTTCCCATTTAGTTTTCCTCCTTGTCTGCAAATTCCTGCGTAGCTGCTAAGAAACTCTGTACAAATGGACCAGCCAGGAATTTTTCTGTGGCATCATCGTATTTCCCGTTGCCATAGTCATGCCAGTAGTCTTTGTGCCTCTTCAGTAACTCCGTTCCGGTTTTCCGCGACAGCAGGTCACCGGCAGAAATGTACAGGCTGACGTCACAGTTATGCTCTGCCTTTTCCGGATTTTTGATGAAAATGAGATCCTGCTCTTTGTCGTAAATCCCGTAGATGCTGACCGCGAAATCCTTTAAATACGGTAATTTCTGCAGCAGCAGCTCCTCGATGACTTTTCCGGCAAATCTGGACTGATACGGACTTGTCATCAGGACGATGGTTCCATTATCCATCACGGTACGTGACCAGCCGCTCCTATTTTCTGTAAATTCCGTGCGTGTATGCTTCACAAAACGAATGCCTAAAGATGTTTCATCCCGGTGTCCGCGAACTGCAATTTCTTTTGCCATATCGGATTTTGCCGCATGGTGTTTGCACGCAATCAGGATCTCTTTGTCCGAGAAGTAGTCATGCAGATAGTTGTAGCTCGCAAAGAACTCCCGCATGAATGCGGTATTGTAGGTTTTATCCTGCATACGTTCTTTAACGATTGCCTGATGCTCCCGTTCCCTCGCTTCTTCCTGCAGTCCGACCGCGTCTTTGACCAGGCGCTCCATTAATTCCTCATCGGAAATCTTCATCCATTTTTTGATATAATCAAGATCAATTCTCATAATATGTTTTTCTCCTTTGTTCGTTTGTTTTTCTTACTGCAACAGTGCCTTATCGATGATCTGGAAATTGGCCCGATGGATATACAGGGCTTTCCCGTCAACCATGAGTTTGGTTGTCTTCGGGAGGTCATCGCAAACCTTCCAGTACACCTCATCCCCGGAATATGCACAGATCGGGTCGCCAAGCTGGGACTGGATGACCACAACCCGGGATTTCCCGAACAGGTTCCGGTACCGGTTTACGATCCCGGCGACCGCGGTGTTATCCGCGATCCCGGATGCCGTACTGGTGATCGTCTCCGGAGCCTTAAAATCCACCTCCGGTTCCAGTCCGTCTTCCGCAAAGATCATGGTGCTTCCGCAGCTTTCCACTTCCCGGCCGTCAATAATGACGGTCACGACGCTGGACAACGTCTGGACATAACCCCAGCCACCCGATGTATACGTGTATTCATCCACGATATTCGACTTCAGGTTGATCTTCTGCCCGCTCATCGTCATAAACTTATCTCCGTCGTTGGAATAAAATGCTGCCTGATAGGTGTTTCCTGTGATGGTCCCGTCCAGCTCATTCTTTTTCTCCTTGAATAACGCGCATCCGGATAATCCGACGCAGGTTAATGTGAATGCCAGAATGAGCAGCCACTGTTTCGTATATTTTTTCATGCCTGTTTCTCCTTCTTTTTCTTTTTTTCCTGAAGCTTTTGAAGCATTGCCTCCACGGAACTTAAATGCGCTGCGTCCATGCGTTTTCCTGTACGGTTCAACATCAGGAAGCACCGCAGGATCGTTTCCTCATCCGGGCGGATCAGGTCCGCAACCGGAATGGTACGTTCTAAGAATACATGCCGGTCACGGGCGCCAAGGTCATTAAAATAATAGCCATGGTACGGGTACCGGTTCTCGTAATAACCGCGGAGCGCATCCAGGCGCTGCTTGCCGTCCAGGATCTCGTAAAGGGATCCGGATGACTGGCATACTTCGTAATCCCGTTTAGCAAAAACCAGCTCTCCGATCCGGATGTTGGAAAAGATGCTGTCGATCAGAAGTTCCTTATCCTCCTGCTCCCAGACATACCCTCGCTGATAATATGGGTCCATATCCACACCGAAATGGTAATACCTGGTCAGGACTCCTTCTATGGTATACGGGCTGAAAGACAGCCTGATATCGCGGTTTCGCTCCAGTGCGGTGACGACTTCTGTCAGCGGGCGGATCTGCGTCCACGGAACCGCATAACATACGGTCTCGCCCGTTTCTGTCCCGGTTTTCTGCTTGGTACACCGGATCACGTAGATCTTCCCATCCGATAAAACTTCTTCCACAATGCTTTCTTCCATGCTCCCGTACCGGATCCTCTCCCCGACATCAAACCGGTAGGACGGTTCACCAAGACGGGGAAGAACGTCCTGCAATCGGGAAAGATCGGTTTTGATCTGGTCCGCACGCTGTTCCTTGAATGTTCCTGTTTTCGCTTTTGCCATAATGGCCTCCTTTTAAAGTCAGGGGCGTTCCAAAGAGGCGCCCCTTGCATTCGTCTGCTTCCAGCATGAGCCGGACCGTTTTTTAGTCGATCACCGCTATATACCGTTCGCTGACTGCGGGTCCATACAGGCTTTCCCTGATGGGCTTATGCCGCTCGCGGTAACGCATATTTCGGATCGCGCTCTTTTCAGAAACCGCCCAGGTATATCCCAGGCTTTTCCTGGATTCGGTGACTACGCCGTCCCCGTAATGGTACACAAGGGTACGGAAAACCTGGTATCTTTGTTTCTCCATGCCGGTTCCTCCTTACGTATGCCTGTCTGCTTCCTCCCTGCGGTCAAAAAAACCGTGGATCAGGCTCAGAACATAATTTTCGCGTTCAATGTCCGATCCCGCCTGTTCCAGATTATCTTCGATCTCTTTCGTGATACGAAAACCGAAATCTGTTAACAGCTTTTTCTTGAGTCGGATATCTTTCGCTTTGCTTTCTTTCTCTCCTTTGCTCATAAACTCCTCCTAAATAAACGGGAAGCCCTGGTCTGCCTGTATACCGCTTTCCGGTGCTGCCGTAGCGATCGTAAGCACGAACGCACCGGCCAGACTCTGCTGCAAGGTGTGGTGCACGCAGTTAAACGCGCATAACTCCTGATAGAGCCTTTCTTTTCTTGGCAGTCTGCAGTCATCCTGGAAATACTGGAACCTTGGTTCCTCTCTAAACGGCATTGGAGAACCTGCCAGCTTGTCGAATGCTTCTTTTAAGGCATCGAAATGCTCATAAAAATATCGCTGGGAGGCGAGGTTTCTCTCATCCCAGTGTCCGCCACGCTTTTCATCGCAAAGATACGTATACGCCATGGAGATGGCGCATGCGCAGGATAAGATCGCAAAGTTATATGCGGCATTCGGGTTCGCATTCACAGTCTCCACCAGTTCCTTTGGGCGGAAGCTGAAGCTGTTTGAGATGGTTTCCAAGGCAGGAATCAGTACGGCCGGATGTCTCCAGCCTGTTTCCTCATGCCAGTCCACCTGTTCCAATTGTTTCGTGAAATCGTTTACTTCCATATCATTTTCTCCTTTCTCTTTTCCTTGTTTGATATGTACGTCTTCAGTATGCGGATGCGGGTGATGAAAAAATGGTAGAAAGTAGGAAGAGGCGTTCCGGGAACGGAATGTTGCCTGAATTGGCATGGAAGAAAAGCTGAGATGAAGGCAGTTTGTCAATTTGGCAGAAAAAGAGAGGGCTGACGGGTGCCAGTCCTCTCTGCAAAATCGATTGTGTTATGAAGTTGGAGTAAAGGTTCCATAGCTGTCCCATGTGCCGGCACGTTTGGTGAACGTCGGGTGGGATGGGCTCTTATCAAACATATGATAAAAATCTGTAACATTTGCTATTTTCCAATCATTAATAGCAGACGCATTTACCAAATTCTCGCATTGATTGAACACGTAACGCATGTTAGTAACACTACTCGTATTCCAATCTTTGATAGGTGTCAAATCAGTAATGCTTGTACAATTCTCAAACATACCAGACATGTTAGTGACATTTTCTACATTCCATGTTGCAAGCCCTGTCAAGTCTGCGAGCTTGCTACATTGAGAGAGCATAGCACTCATATTGGTAACATTACCTGTATTCCATGTTGCAAGCCCTGTCAAGTCTGCAAACTTGCTGCATTTAAAGAACATATAACTCATATCGGTAACACTATTTGTATTCCAGTTTGCCAGAGACGCCAGGTTGGTAAGCTGGCCGCAGCAATCGAACATAAAGCTCATATTGGTAACATTACCTGTATTCCATGTTGCAAGTCCTGTCAAGTCTGCAAGCTGGCTGCATCCGTGGAACATATATCTCATGTTGGTAACATTACCTGTATTCCATGTTGCAAGTCCTGTCAAGTCTGCAAGCTGGCTGCATCCATAGAACATCGAACTCATAGTTGTAACACTATTTGTATTCCAGTTTGCTAGAGATGCTAGGTTGGTAAGCTGGCTGCATCCACGGAACATATAACTCATATCGGTAACACTATTTGTATTCCAGTTTGCCAGAGGCGCCAGGTCGGTAAGCTGACTGCAACCCGAGAACATAGAACCCATCTGAACAACATTGCCTGTATTCCAGTTTGCCAGAGGCGCCAGGTCGGTAAGCTGACTACATTGAGAGAACATAGAATACATCTTAACAACATTGTTTGTATTCCAGTTTGCTAGAGATGCCAGGTTGGTAAGCTGACTGCATCCATAGAACATCTCACTCATATAAGTGACATTATCTGTGTTCCAATTTGCAATTGGGGTCAGATCGGCAAGCTGGCTACATCTACAGAACATGTCATTCATATGGGTAACGTTCCCAGTTTGCCAATTTGCGAGTGGAGTTAAATCTGCAAGTGCTCCACATCCATAAAACATAAACGACATTACTTGAACATTTTCCACGTTCCAATCAGCAAGCGGTTCCAGGTCTGTAAGAAGGGCACAAGAAGCAAACATTTGATTCATATCATTGATCTTATTAGTCTGCCAGTTCGATAATGATGCGATATCTTCTAACGCAGTACACCCCATAAACATAGATGACGTTTGAATTAATTTATTAGTATTCCATGTTGCTAATCCGCTTACATCAGAGAGATTAGAACAAGCGGCAAATAAATATGGCATGGTAGATACATTTTCAGTATTCCAATTTTTAAGAGCATTTATGTCCGTTAATGACTCACATTGATGAAACGCACCTGACATAGTTCGCAATGTTTTGAAATTCCAATCTTTTATCGGTGTGATATCGTTAATACTGCTGCAGCAATCGAACATATTATCTATATATTCCGTGTGCTCAACATCCCATTCAGACAATCCACTTATATCCCTTAAATTTGGATATGCATATTTTGGAGTCGATGAATATTTGCCAGTTGTCATGTTCATTCCGCCACTAGACGAGCTACAAAATAACTGTATTAAATTTTGAGCATAGACTTTTTCTGCTTTTGACCACCACTTTAGCGCCGTTCCGTCTCTCCATAAATAAATTGGAGCTTCAGAGTCTTCCGTAGATATAAGATGCGCTTCATCTGCCATGACATCTTCGTCCGGCATCACTAAAGATCTTTGGAATGCTGTAATTTCTTCTGTCGCAATGGCAATATCAGCCATCTTTTTGCCGAGACCTGTGTTTCTGCTGGATGTCAGCAGAGTCGCTGTCAGAGCTTCCCACTTTGCGTATACGGTTATATCTTCCGAACAATCTTCCAGTACGAATTCTTGTCCGTCACTGCACGCCGCATCCGTATACCATCCCGCGAATTTCTTGGTTACATGGCTCGGTTTCTTTTCTTCGCCTGTCACGATAGCATTGCCGATTCCTTCTCCTTCTACGACAGCGTAGAATCCATAATAATTGCATCCGCTGTTATCCGACCGGAAAAAGATCTGCACCGTATCTCCCTGGATGGTAAATTCTTTTGTGGTCGTTGTCGTCCCACCCAGTTTTCCACTTTTAGACTGGCTATAGTTGCTTTGAGTCGGTGTGATATCCGAGCCTTCGTATAAGCATACCCAGTCGTAGTTGGGGCTTTCTGTCTGGTACGTGATAGTCACTTTCAGGCTCTCTGCTCCCGGGATCGTGGCAACCTGATTTTTCGTCACGTTATTCCCGTACGATCCGGAAGTCTGCACGCCGTCTGCGTCGACATTATCCGTTTTTACTGTCTTGGTGATATGCGCCTTATCACTCTGCGCGTAAATCACCTGGTTTAACGCACTGGAGGTATCTTCGCCAAAATATCCCCCATTTGCGTTATAGGTTACCGTAAACGGCTGCGGCGGGATCTGTAAGTTTACTTCCACGCTGAAGCTTCCGGATACTGTCATGCCATTTTCCGTATAGGAAACGTTTACGGTATAACCGGCACCCGAAGAGTTGTTGTTTCCGGTCACCGTGGCTGGGTCCAGCTCCAGATCTGAAAAGCGAATGGTCTTACTGCTTCCGTCATCATAAAATGCTATTGCTTCCACGTCATCTGCAGTGAATTTGTAACTGTTTTCGGTCTCGGACTCGATCATGGCAGGTCCTTTATAAGCCACCTGCAGTCCGGTCAGCTTCGTCTTTGCATTTACTACGTTTGTGGTATTGCCGGTATGACTGAACTTCTCGTACTGTGAAATGCTGTTAGCAAACGTTACTTCCGCCTCCTTTTCGGATGTGAGGACTGCGGTTGCCGTATCACCGGCTACCGTTACGTTTGCTCCTGCGGTAATGCCATCCAGTTTATAACGTTCCGTATCCCGTTCCCGGATTGTATAAGTTCCGGCTGGAATCCCGGAAAGAATGACGTTTCCAGTGGTGGCGCCTTTTACCAGTGTGATGCTCTTATTCCAGGTATGGGCAGTGCCGTTTACATCCGTGCCAGCGATCTCAAAAAGGAATGTCGCGTTTCCAAACGGCTCATACCATTCATTGATCTCCTTCCGGATCGTGATCTGCACCTGTTCCGCCGGATCATAGCAGGTCAGCGCCTGCGTGGTCGTACAGTTTGCTTCATTGACTGAGAAACGGACCTTGTCCCGGCTGATTCCGTATCCGGCTGGTGCCTTGGTTTCTTCGAAGTAGTAGCTGCCCCACTCCAGACCCGTTACCGTGATGGCACCGTCTCCGTCCGTGGTAAGTCCTTCTTTTACCAGGCTTCCGTCGTTTTTATACAGATTAAACTGCGCATCTTTTAACTTCTTCGTCTTTGTGGCTTCATCCATCTTGGTTAAAGTCGCGGAGCCTAAAATCTTTTCATCTGCGACCCGCACGGTCTGGACCGTGTCTGCATTGGAGGCATCCACCGTAAAAGATAACTGCGCATCTGATTTCTGATAACCCTGCGGGGCTTTCGTCTCCAGGAAATAATAATCACCCCAGGTCAGCTGATCGACGATAGCCGTGGCTCCGTCCGCCCCGGTTACCAACCCATCCTGTATCAGGGTGTCTGCGGTTGCGTTTCCCGTCAGCCCTGTATCTTCTGCCTTCTGATAGAGAGCAAATTCTGCGTTAGAAAGCGGCATGCCGTCCGAAGACAGCTTGATCAGTTTCGCGGAGCCGGTTTTTCTGTCATCGGTCTGGCTGATCTTTACTACGGTATCTGCGGTGGTCGCATCCAGGTCCGTTTCCACCGGTTCTGCCGCCAGGGTGTATCCAGCCGGAGGCACAACCTCGGTGAAACGGTAATGGCCAAACTTTAAGTTTCTACCGTCAGTTCTCCGGCCGCGTTGGTCTTTAAATATTCGTATAACTTCCGGTAACTGCCGTCCGCTTTTCTTACTGCCACGTCGTAGTAGGCATTTTTAAGCGTCTTGCCGCTGACTGCGTCATACTTGGTCAGACGGATGGATGCGGCCTTTTCTGCGTCTTTTGCGGTAACAGCTGTATGGATCGTATCAGTTTCCGCGTCATACTGGGCCTTTCCGATCTCAAAGGATACCGGGGCTTCATCCATTTCGTAGCCTGTCGGTGCCTCGGTCTCTTTCAGGTAATAGCTTCCCCATGGGAGTCCGTTTACGGTCAGGGTTCCGTCTGTGCCTGTGATACAGGAAGATTCCTGTCCGGAGGTGCTGTAGGCATAGCTTCCATCCGAACCGGTAAGGAATACCTGGGTACCGTCTGCCTGGTAAAGCTGGTATACTGCCCCGGCGATCGGTCCGCGGGTCTCATCGTCCGCGTCCAACTTGGTCAATGTCACGTTTCCCGGGATCCGGCTGTTTTTGATCTCGATCGTCTGTGGGATGTCGGTCACGGTAAAGGTATGCTTTCCGGTGATCTTCTGATATCCGGCCGGTGCCTGTACCTCTTCCCATGCGTATGTCCCCGCGCGCACGTTGTTCATCACAATGCGGCCCATGGAGTTTAAATCCTTTTCTCCATCGTCAAACAGTGCGGCACCATCCGGTCCGTAAACCTGGAACTTCGCGCCGGTTAGGGCAGCGAAATGCTCGGTTCCGTCCTCATCGGTCTTCGTGAGATTATCCCCGTCCACCTTCTGGAGGACCAGTTTTCCGATGTTGTCCAGGAGCTTTACCTGCGTTTGCGCAGAGCTTAAGGTATAGGTTGTCTCATACTGCCCGGTCAGTCCGTACGCGTCGTACTGCACCGTGTACTGGTTAACGGCACGTTTTTCGATGAGGTTCCGGTCTTTCGGCGCGCGCATGTTGATGAGCACGTATGCCATCTGCCTGGTCTTCATCAGTCCGTCCGCCATATTGGAAGTGTCCAGAACGACAGCGATGCTCTTTACGGTCGAAAGATCCACCGGTGCGTCTGTACTCCAGCCGGAAGCACCTAAATCAAATTCCTGATTTTTGTCCGTAGAATAATATACGGTCGGGACCAGCCCCATCTTTTCTGCCTGCGCGGTATCCACACTCCGGAAGGTGCCCTGCCAGCCGCTGGCGATGGTCTGGTAGCTGTCCTTATTTTCCCCTGTCTGCGCGATCTTTGCACCCTGCTCGATCCGGTCAAAGAATACGATATTCTTTGCGTTGGAAGAACCAAGGCCGAAGTCCAAGCGGTAGGAGTAATCGGACTTTTCCTGTTTGACTGCATCTTCCGCGTCATTATAGAGCCTTGCCACGGTATCGGTCACGAAACCGGTGGAATAACCACTCTTGACATATTTGGATACGTATTCCCTCCACTCAGTCGCGTCTTCCTTGATGGTCACGCGTGTGGCGTAGTAGGCATGCTTTTCTTCGGTATCCCCATCCTCGTCCAGGTCATAGTGATCCGTACGGACAGAGCTTCCACTGATCTTTGCGAGGCCTTCATCGTGCGCGATCAGGGCCGATTCCGGCATATAGCTGTTTCCAAGGGATAGAAAATCCGCGTAAGTGAGGCTTACCGGGAATGCCATGGATACGGAAGTAAGCTGCTCTGATGCGAGCGGGGCATCCGAGAAATCAAAATCCGCCACGATCGTGGTCTTCCCGTTCCACTCCGTCTGCCGGATGGAAACATGGGATGCAAAATCATCCGTCTCCCCTCCGGTGTATGCAGTGCCGCTTCCGGTCACGGTAACCTCATCCTCATCCGGGTCTGCTGTCAGGCCTTCCGGGAGTACCGCATAAAGTGAGAACTTCTTTAAGGTACCGCTCTCATCGGATTTTAAGGTGCCGGATGCATGGATGACGCTCTCAAACCCGTCTCTTCCGCCTCCGGCGAATTCATCGGCTGTTACCCCGGTTTCCAGTGCTGTTACCGGGTCTCTCAGCCAGACATTGGAATAATCACGCAACATCCCTTCCCCGAATACATCCAGGTCACGGTCTGCCAGGATTTTTCCATAAGTGCCGCCATAGTCATCGACCGTCTTAGCACAGTCATTTTTTAAGACCCCGTTACCATCCCGGTACAGGGACCGCATGTAAGTGAAGTTCACCAATCTTGCAGAATGGTCCACACGCTCGGATTCCTCTTTTGCCTGCTCTTCTTGCCAGTTTAAATGCAGGCGCACGCCGGTCTGGAGCTGGAACGAGTAGGAGCCGTCGATGTCCTTAACAAGGACGTAGACTGCCTTGACACCGTCCGGAAGCTGATGGACCGTGCCGGCATCCGTCGTTCCGGTCGCAATAAGCTTATACTGATCCGGTGCTTCATCCTGGCTTTCAGCTCCGTATACTTCGTAGTCGTATACGGTCTCGCCGCCATTTGGTAAAACCCGCACAAAAGCCATGTCATATTCGTGGTCTTCCAGGGCCCGCATGGTACCGTTCTTTAAATAGACAGCGATCTTGTCATCGCCAAGGGCTAAGCCATAACGCTGACTTTCGGAAATGCCGCTTCCGGTGACCGTAGTCTCCTTGATATCCTCATCTGTCTGTGCCGCTGCTTTGCGCGGCGCATTGGAGACGGTTGCCTTTCCCACGCTGTCATCAGACACGGTAACGTCTTCTGCAGCATCCGTTTCCGCCGCAAAGCTCTTGATGGCAAAAAGGCCCATAACCTTGCTCCAGAGGGAAGTGTCCGCCTGGCTTAAGGTGATATCCGGCAGGTAGTCCTCCTCTTCCTCCGCATCGGAATCCGTCGCCGTGATGACGTCCGCCTCTTCCGGATACTTCTCGCCGAATGTGACGGCGTCAGAAAAATCCGCATTTTCGGAAACCAGATCATGCTCATACCAGGAGAGGTCATTCCAGTTTTCCGGAAGTTCTTCCGGATCCGTTTCCGGTTTCTTTCCCATCAGTTTCCGGTACCACGGTTTCCAGAATGTATCATCCTGTTCCGTAGAGGATGACTCCTTTTCGTCTTCCGGGTCAGGGTCATCATTTTCCCCTAAACGGTCCTCTCCAGTTTCTGACGCAACGGCTATCTGCGCCTCCGATGCGCTTGCAACAGCCATACGTCCACGTCTTGGTGCGCGGGCACTCCGTCCGGACGAATAACTCCGGTCGGAAGTGCCGGACAGGACGAATGGAATGACCGCGCCGCTATAAAGGCCGGTCGCGTTCATGCGGTCGGTTTCCTTTACCGGAGCGTCATGCCGATTCGTCCATTCGTAGATCTCATGCTGATAGTTAACAGACCACTGGTTGTAGACATAACCGGCATGACTGAAGCTGTAGCCGTGCAGGGTAAAGGTATCGTCCGCATCGACGCATTCATTTTCTCCCGCGTCCACCGTCCAGTTCTCATCATCCTCATATAACCGGTCCAGATGGGCATGAAGGGTCACCTCATTGCCTTCCAGAGTTTCTTTTTTAAATCCGATCCGGTAGGAGACCGTGTAGGTGTGCCGGTTTCCGGATGAAGTCAACTCCACCAGATTTCCGTACCGTTCCGTAAAAAGGTCGAAGGTCAGGTCATCTCCGGATACGGATACCGGGATTTCCTTATACCGGGTTCCTTCCTTGACGATCACATCATCACCAGACGTACCGGCTCCGGATACCGTCATGGCCAGGGTAGATTTATAAATCCCTCTTGCTAACCAGTCGTTATCAAACGATACGGAACAGTCGTACCAGATGTAGTCCTTATTTTCTTTTTCATACGCCGAGCCGCTGATGGTCTGCCGGGTCATGTTGATCCGGTAACGGTCCGGCGTGGACGTGAAAGCAAAGGATAACGGTTCCATCTGGATGCCTCCCGCATCCGCAACGGAAAAGTACGGGGATGACTCCATGGCGTACCCGTTCTCACAGTCTCTTGCTTCCAGGGTCCATAAAAGCTCAAAACCGCCGGACACGGACTGTCCGGATGATACGGCAAATTTGTTGGTAAAACGGTAGGTATCACTCATCGGATCCCAGTCATAGTTCCATTCGGAATCGCCCTGGTCCGCCGCCAGCTTATCTGCCTTGACGGTGCCGGAGCGTTTCACGCCGCCGATTCCCGGGATCACGAAGGAAAGGCTCCCGGCCGGATAATCCTTTGCAGCATGATCCATCCGGTAGGTTACCACGATTTTGGGCTGCCTCATCTCATCGGACGTGGCGTTCCATGTGTAGTCTTTGGAAAGTGTATTCCAGGCGACGTCAACCTTCCAGCCATTCAGGTAGTTCTGGTAGACCGGTTCTTCCGCGATGGATTCCAATGAAAGGTTCATCAGGATCATCACGACGGAAAGGATCCAGGCCAAAAAGCGCCGGAATTTCTGTTTTGTTCGGAACATTTCTTATCCTCCTTATTTTTGTAACGGCGGTTTTCCTGCCGCCATCTGCAGGCGCATGCAGCCGGATATGCAGTCCGCACCGGCATCCGGCTCACCCGTATGGCTCTTTGATCGTTGGCATAACAGCACCCCTCTTTCCCTGTCATATAGCAGAAGCTTCTCATTCAGTATGTCGCATTTTGCGATTTTTCCTGGCGCATCAAAAAAAGAGCACTCCCGGATTTCCGGGAATGCCCTTTCTTGCTTCTTTTCTTATTTTTTGTTTTTTCTTATGCTAATAACAATTTGAGTCGCTTCTTTTCTGTTATATCTTCTGATTGTGAGCGCCGGATCTTGACAAACTGTCTGACGATGTCCGGCATCCGTTTCGCACAGTCGCGGATCTCTTCCTCGTGTCTTGCGGTCACGACTGCGTTAGAAAGAATGGACGTTAAGTCTGTAAAGGCCGGCACGTCGGATGTGTCTGCTCTTAAGATGACATTGATCAAATACCATTCCGCTTCCGGGTCTGTCATTTCTTTGTTTTCCCGAATCTTTTTCCGGATTTCTTCCTCTTTGCCAGACCACGCGGCATCCGCCGCTTTTGTGGTCTCCCGCAGCCGGGCAAGGTCCGTGGACAGTACCGCAGAAACCTTTAAGATCTCAAAGGTCCCGTACGTTCCCTTTAAGCTCATCGGCTGGAGGAAGGTAAGGCGCGTTAAGATCTTAACCATGCCCTTGATCTCGTCGGCATTGACCAGCCGGTACCGGCCACAACCATCCGTCTTTTTGATCGCCGTATCCAAAGCAATGGCGGTGCCACGCATGGCCTGTGCGACTGCGTTGGCCGTGATGTAGTGCTCATTGGCAATGATAAATTCCAGGATGTCACGGGCCAGTAGGGAATCAAAAAAGATCTGATACCGGGTCCGGAATTTTCTTTCCTCCTCTTCTGCCAGACGGTTTAATTCCGCATCGATCGCTTTTATGTGTTTTTCCAGGTTTTTCTTCCATGCCGGGACGGAAACCTGGAAGGGAGGTGTCTTAAACTGGTATCCCCATAATGTAACCCGTCCTTTTTTGATGGTCAGCGTGGTATCCCCGTATAGGATGCCGGCACAGCCCTTTTCACATTCCACGCTGTCATAGGCCGCGAATACTTCGCGTGCGTAATTGCGGCACCGGTCCTGAAGCTTGCTCTTTTGGCATTCCTTAAAGTGCCGGTATCCATCGCTGTCGGTAAGCTTCGCGCCGGATGTCTGAAACGCGATAGATCCTGTCGCGTTTTCCATGACCGGGTATCCGTCCGAAAACCGGAAGGTGCACCGGACTTCTTTACTTTTAAAACAGGGATTGCCGTCGATCCACGGGATCAGCCATGTCCGGTACTCTTTTTCCCGCTCTCGTAATAATTTCGCATCGTCGTTTTCTGGTTCTGGCGTTATGGTAAACGCCACTGCTTTTAAGGCGTCCGAAAGTGCTTGTTGTCGCCCGGAAAGTTCCTTTAACAGATGCTTTTCCGTATTGGCCGTAAAGGGATCGTCCAGGGCGGCCGGGTTTTTGATGGTAGTAAGCTTTGTGGCAATACACTTGACATCCTTTAAATCCTGGTAAACAGTTACCTCCGGCATCCCGGTCTCCGAAAAGACCCGGTACTGGAAGTCCATGCCCTGATAGGATACCACAGCGGTCACATCCCCGGATGCGCGGGTAACTTTGACCTGCATGCCCTCATACCCCTTGGATAGTTCCTTTAATTCCGAAAGAGTGCATTTTGCGATCTCTTTTCGGAGAATGGATTTCTGGGACTTTAAGAAGGATTCCCGTAATCCCTGGCTCCGGCGTTTTTTGATCTCATGGACCCGGTCTGCCAGCCGCTCTGCTGCTTCCATAAGAACAGACCGTAAAAGTGGCAGATTTCCTACGCATGGGCGCAGGCGGTCCGCCTGCAGAACGATGGATGCCTTATCATCCTGACATTCCTCGGAATGGAGCACCAGCCGGCGCTCCTTGCCTTGCTTGATCACAGCCAGGGTAAACGGCCACTCCGGCTTTTCAAGTTTTTCCCGGATCTTCGCGCTTGCTTCGTCAAACGGCTCCAGGCTGTGGATCATCTCTGCCACTTCCGCCTGCCACCCATTTTTGTCCGCATTCGCTTGTGCGGTCGCAACGGAGATATTGCGGAGTTCCCTGACGGCCTTGCCTTCCCGCAATTCACTCTTTGGCACAACAATCATAGGTCCGCCTGATAGCAGAATCTTTAAGTTTCCGCTTGAAGACTTTCCGGCTCGGATATCTGGCCCCAGTTCTCTCCCCTGCTCCCGTAATTTCCCCTCAACGATCCGGTAAAGTTCGGATAAGATTGTTTAAACTGGTCATCGACAGCCAGTATAAAATGTTTTGCCATATGGTCACCTCATTTCCATGATAAATCCCAATAACTGCTGAATGTTGACCGTTTCGTACATCCTGGCGTAATGTCCGTACACGGACGCAATGGAATCGCCCTGGTCCCATTTATCACTCACATCCGTATTAAGCCAGTAGGCATGCTTTGCCTTCCTGCAGATATTGCGGATGTATTCCTTTCCCGGGTCGTTCTTGTTATTCCTTGCGTCCCCAATGAAGATCACCATGCTGTCCTTCGTGATGCGGTTGCGGTGGCGCTCCCACATGTCCCGCAGCGGGACTTCATAATTGGAATACTGTCCGGCGCGCGGAATGAGATCCAGAACCTCCCGCACGCTCTCTTCCACATTTCCCGTCTCAAAGATCCCGGAAATATCATAAAGGGAGTTCACGAACGCGAACGCACTGCATCCGCGCGGGAAGATTTCCTTTAAGATGCCGATAAAGGTCAGCATGAGCTCCGATGCCGCTTTGCAGGAGCCTGATACATCGAGGATCAGGACAAGATCTGCCTTTCCGCGCCGTGGGAGCTTATAGATTAAGTTCATGGGCTTTCCGCAGGTCCTTATCGCTTCCCGGAGTGTCTCCTCCAGATTCATGGAAAGCCTCTGGTGGTTGTTGATATTCCTGGTCATCCGGGTTTTAAACGCCAAGAGGTTCTGTCTTAGATAATCACGGACCAGTGCCTTATCGGCATCACTTAACCGGTTGAACGGTTTTTCCGCGATCTTTTCCACTTGCGGTGCCAGGACTTGCACGCTTCCGCCCCCGGTGAATTCAGCCCGGTGCAGGATGGACTTGTCTTTGACCGTAAGGCTGTCTTTACTGGTTTCTGTTTCCTGCTTTTGCTTCCTTAATGCGTCATCGATCCTCTGGCAGGCGGTTCTATATTCCGCTTCCGCCTTCGTGATCTCTCGTCTCATGGTTTCAATCTGTTTTTCCGTGCTTTTCTGCGCGTTTTCAATCGCTTTTTGCAGGTCTTCCGCTTTCTTTGTCTGTTTCGTCCGACAGGCTCCGGCCTTTTTCGCCAGATCCATGGCTTCCTGCGCCTGCGCCAACTTCCCGGCAGCCAGGTCTTTCCCGGCTTGGTCCATGAGACTCTTCGCAAGGGCTTTTAAATCCTCATCCGCGAGTTCCTTTCCAGAAAGGAACGCTTTTAGGATCTTCTTTTCCGGGTCCGGAAGTCCGGATACTCCGCATTCCGTCTTTTTCGTGCCCTTTTTGGCTGGCTTCTTCTCCTGCTGTGCCTTCGCGAGGACATCTTCCCGGATCCGCTCTTTTTCCTTTTCCAGGTCACTGATCTTTTTTAACCGGTCCTGTGTGAGGACATCCAGGGCTTCTTTCCGCTCTTTTTTCTGCGCTTCCTGTTCCTGTTCCGTGACCGGCAGGATCTTCTGCATGACATATTCCCGGAACAAAGGTCTTATCATGCTTGCTTGCTCCCCGGTTTTTGCGAGACAGACGGTGGAGGCTGTCACGACCTCCTCTTCTTTTGTGATGTCAATGCCTGCTTCCCCGATGGATTTTACCAGTCTCGCGAGCTCACTTTCCGATACCGTGAATCCGTGGTCCTGTAAGTACGAGCAAAACCCGGTGAAAAATTCAAGAATGCTTCCATCCATGCCGCATCCCTCCCCCGTTAAAACAGGTGTGCTGCGATCAGCCGCTGCTGGTCCTCACGGTTTTTGGCGATCATGCAGTAGGAAGCCGGGATCACGGACTTATCCAGATGCTCGTCTATCGTGGATAAGTATTTGGCCCAGTTACTGTATTCAGAAATGGATGGCTGCTGCTTTAAGGAGAGACCGCGGATCTTTTCTGCGCAGTTTGCCACAGATGCCGCAATCTCCGGAACGACGCCGGCCTGCATACGCAGGATCTCCAGTAACTCGTCCGGGGTCTTCTGCTGGATGAACAGGTAGTTACAGCGGCGTTTTAATGCCTGTGACAGGTCACGGTAGCAGTTGGACGTCAAAAAAACGACTGGACGCATATCAGGCGGACAGATTACCGTGCCGTACTGCGGGATGGAGATACTGAAGTTTTCCAGGACCTCAAGCAGAGTGTATTCGATCTCCTCGGAAGCTTTCTCCACCTCATCCAGCAACAGGACATAACGCTTTTTCCCACTGATTGCCTTTAAGACCGGGCGTTCGATCAGGAAATCCTTCCCGTAAAAGTTGATGGTGCTTGCGGTATCCAAGGATTCCTGGAGCGTTTTCCGGAAAGGCATCCGTCAGCGCGCCCTGGATCGCCTGAATGGAGAGTAACTGTTTCTGGTAGTCGTAATCGTACAGGATCTTATCATATGTCAGACCGTCATAGAACTGGACGCGCAACAGTTCCAGTCCCAGCATGTCTGCGGTGGCGTATGCAAGGGACGTCTTTCCGACGCCCGGATCCCCCTCCACTAATAACGGGGTCCCGCTCATCGCGCCGGATACCGCAAAATCAATATATGGATTTGATATATAGCCGTGCTGCTGCAGGGCTTCATGAATTTCAGATAATGTCATAACATTTTCCTCCGTAGTGCTTATGGTTTTTAGTATATCATTAGTATGGCCCCGGTTGGGAGTGGATTTTTTGCGGATAACACTTTTTGGTAAAAAACCACAAAAAGGACGCTACTGCGTCCTCAGTGGAGCTGTTCTGTTCCGAATGTGGAAGTTCTGGCGCCGTGCTTCTCGTGATGTCATGGATAGTTTTGTGCCGCCCATGCTGCGGTTATTTTCTTTTGGCTGTTCAGGCATCCCTGTGTGTACGGGGCAGACTATGATGCATGAGATGCCAAGGAAAAAGCCGTGGGTTCATCCCCGCGTACACGGGGCAGACTATTCTCCAAGTACATTACTGGCAAGTCGAGCCGGTTCATCCCCGTACGCACGGGGCAGACCTACGAATTTTCGATAATGGCAGTTTGGGTTCTTAGACTCATCCCCGCGTACACGGGGCAGATACACTTTTTGGTCAAAAAAGCAAAAAAACGCCAGACTCATCCCCGCGTACACGGGGCAGATACTAAATTCCCCAAGAAAATCTCTGCTACTGATGATCAGTTGCTTCCACCTTATAGTTCCATGACGGAATCAGTATGCGTCATCTTTTTGGAATGTATTTTTGCGGATAACACTTTTTGGTCAAAAACAAAAAAGGACGCCGCTGTGTCCTCCGGTGGAGCTATCCTGCTCCAAATGCGGATATTCTGACGTGGCGTCTCTCGTGGCAAATGTCATGGATATTTTTGTGTCGTTTCCGTGTTGCGGTGTTTTTTTGTTGGCTATTAAGGTATCCCCGTGCACACAGGGCAAACTTACCGCTGCGTCCGACAGTACCGGAGGTCACCGGTTCATCCCCGTATATACGGGGCAGACGCTCCCTCCACAAAATGAATGGCTTTCTTCATAGGTTCATCCCCGTGCATACGGGGCAGATTTTTCATCCTAAAATACAGGCGTTATGTTCTGAGATTCATCCCCGTACGCACGGGGCGGACGCACAGGAAAAACTCAAATTGCAGCAGGAGATAGGTTCATCCCCGCACACACGGGGCAGACACTAAATCCTCCAAGGAAGCCTCTGAGGCTGTGGAGCAGCTGCTCCCGCCTTAAAATCCCATGACAGAATCAGTATGTATCGTCTTTTCGGAATGTATTTTTGCGGATAACACTTTTTGGTTATTTTTGATGTTTTTCCAAAAAAAGAGATGCCAACGGCACCTCTTTCTCGATTTGTTTTCTGATCATGACATTCTTTTTTGTTTGTGTTCTTCCAAAGTGTCCCTCTATTAGCGCATGAGCGTCTCCATGCGACAGTACGATTCTATGCGCTTGCTGCAATCGAAGATTCGTACGTTTAACGATGGCTGCAAGCGTAAGAGCTTGTATGCTTCACGTCTTGCTACATCGATCGTATCATAGTAGCCCAATAAGGATGCCTCTCCATCATCTCCGACGACATCGACCCGGTATCCTTCCCACTGGAGATCGTCCCAATTATTCTGTATGAAATCATTTGCGACGTATACAAGATTCGCAAGCAGCTTGCCCATGTCTGTCATTGCCTGCAGGCTGGTATCTGGCGTCATAAAGCATCCAAGATTGATGATTTCATGTTTTGGCTCGAAATATTCCAGCCCGATCTCCAGAAAAATATTTCCGTCTCTACCAAATTCCAGACGATTCCAGAACAGTCCGTCTGCCTGCCTGATCGATCGTATGTTAATAGCCGGCATCACAGACCGCAGACACTCTGGAAACTCGACCAGCCCACATAGTACATTAAATAACTCCTGATTGGTATATGGCTTTTTTCTATCACTCATACTATTCCCCTTTCTTTTTTCTCATTCTCTGTGATATCACCCGGGTTTTTGTATCGCCCTGGCATGACTTTTCATTGCTACATTTTCATGGTTTGTTTTTCCATTCTTTTTTTCCTCCTTCGATTCCTTTTATTTTTGTGACATATTCAGTATGGCTTTGTTGGAGCGAGGAAAGGACGTATTTTTGCAAATGAAAACCGGGCCCTGTTGGGACAGGGTCCGGTGGTATGGCGAGATCTGGAAAGGTGTGCGGCTGGGAGAGAAAAGCCGCCAGAAACCTGCTGGCGGCAATACGTTTTAATGATTACTTTTATCGTTGTTACATCTCTGGCAAAGCATCTGCAAATTGTCATCTACCGTTCTTCCGCCCTGAGACCACGGAATGATATGATCGCCCTGCATTTCATTGTATGCATATTCCTTATCGATGCCATTTTTTCGCAGTAGGGGCACTTATGATGCTGATGTTCATAAGTTCTACGTTTTTGAGCATCTGTGAAAGCCCGAATGGAAAGATACTTCTCGTCATATTTTGTGCGATCGGACAGTACATATGGGACGATGCCCGCATTCTTTGTTACGTCATCATTCATGAGCAGACGTTGTACATCTGCCTTTAAAACATTGGAATTATACTGCTTGCCATGGAACTTGTTGTAAAAGGTACTCCATTCCTGTGCATCCGTAACTCCTTTGCGTTTAACGGAGAATAACATTTTGGCCCAGTTGATTACCGTTTGGAAGTAAAGCCACAGGTCGTTTGCATCCACATCATGCTGATAAACTGCCATATACATCTGCCCAGATTCCAGCTGATCTCTGTCCGCAATCCATGTAAGTGCCTTTTCCAAATATTCCTGGCGGATCGGATTTCCCTTGATACAACCTTCTGCCATCGCTCCAGCTACGCAGTTTCACTTAGAAAGGTAGTTTTTTTACATCAGCAAGCCACGGGCCGGTGTATGCCACATTCAGAAGCTCCTGGTTTGTTAAAGTCTCGCCTGCAATATTGATGATCTTGAATCATTCTAGCTTTTCTTTTTCCGTACCTTCGCAAATGTATACTGTTAGTTCATAATTAAGGATCTGGTCGCGTTCCGTATCCGTAAGGTTCTGAAAGAATTTATCTATTCTGAAATTTTCTTGTGGCCTCATCGAAATGCTTCCTTGATTTCCTATCTTGCTTTCGTCTTTCGGCTTTCAGCATTGTTTTGGTTATGACAACATCATATTTAAGCCGATTTGTATGCGAAGTGAATGTGGCATTCGTTTTGCCATTTTTATGCTCTATTTGAACCTCTGTAGAGATTATATCAGTAAATCCAAACGAAAAAGCTGGGTACATTCGAGGTTTTGGCGTGTTGTTATCAAAATATTGTCCATAATGTTCTGTAGGATGTTTTTCGTCGTAAGTCTCAATGATAATAAAATCAATCTCTTCAAATATATTTAATTCATTCCAGATCTCGTTTGTTATCGGAAGTCCGTTAATTTTTTGATGCGAATATGCTTCATTAAATCTCCTTGGTATCCGCTCAAATCCTTGCAACTTTAATGGAAAGTGACATAATAACGATTGAAATCTTGACATCTTTTGCGACCAGTCTGTTTCAAAATAATAGTCAAATGAAGGTATAGGAATTTCAATTAGAAATCCCATCAAATTGTAGCTTTCTCGGTCAGGATAATTCTTACTTTTCCGAATATGTCCATTCCATTTAGGAGATCTGCCATGAAGGCCTACGCGAAGATTGTCAAGGAATGCCTCGTACTCATAATGCTTCGCATATCTATAAAATCTAGGAGAAGTTCACTCGCTTCGGTAGCTGCCTGTTCTACCATTTCATCATTCCACGTACCATTAACAGCGAAAGGATGGTATTTCTGAAATAATTCATCTTTAGAATTATTCAGAATAGTATGTCCGCCACTAATATGTGAACTATTTTTATCTTGTACTCGATAAACGTCTGCTCTAAAATGTTCCAAACCAATTTTTCTATTATTTTTATCTTTTAGGACAAAATCAGGACGATCATTATGGGATACCAATTCTAAATGACTCAAAAATGGAATATCCTGTTTCGCCATATTAAAAATTTGCAATTCTTCCTCTTGCTTATCCATCATCCACCTGCTTCTTACGAATGAATAATCTGCGATACTTCTTTTTCCCATTAAGTGACGGACCACTACCGTACCATCTAATGGCATCAGTACCATCAAGCCAAATAATTTCAAATTGGTCAGGATTATAGTTGTCTAAAAATGTAATTGGTACACCCATAATACCATCGAAATTAACAGGAATATTTGCTGTTTTATCAACGTTGATAGCGTCAAATTCATATTTGTATTCGGGCTCTTACGCCACAGCCGTAGTACCGGATACACTCTTAACTTCGCAATCAGTATGTCGTACACATGACAATTCCTTGCTACGTTTTCCTTGCGTGGACCTTCCGTATAAATTACGAAAGGTCATATGGAAATTCAGATTGTTCAGCGGGTATGGATAGTGACCAATTCTCCGCTCGCAGGCAAAAAAACCTCCTCTGATTATTCAGAACTTGGATTTATTTTTTAAATCGTTATCAATTCGTTCCATTAAAAACTTCTTTGTAGTTGCGTGATAATCGGCACATCCAGTTTTCATGTCAATGGCTTCCCACCATATACAATGGTCAGGTTCGTAATAACCACAATTACTAATTCTGAATCCTTTATACTCATAGATACCTTTTGATATTTTTACAGCTCCCATACTTTTATTCTCCTAATAGATTGCATATGGATAATGATATTTTTTCGCATAGACCACTACACGCCTTCATCTCCCCCTTCGACTTACTCCAATTCTTCCCCCTCTTTTTCTCTCCTCAGCGCTTCCAGCCGCTCAAAGACATTCTTATTCCCGAATCCACCCATGACAGGCAACATTTCGGAAGGTGCCTTCCATGACTCGCTGAATACGGGAAGCGCTTCTCTTTCTTCTTTTCCTTCCAGTTTTGTAGAAAGGCTTTTATCATCATCCTCCGTGGATGTAGCCAGCGTCAGTCCGGCAAGGAGTCCTTTCTGCGTCTCTCCAAACAGAGATCTCGCCGGCAACGTTCCGGATAACAGCTCCGGTTCCTGTATCCGGCGCTCGATCACGCCGCGCTTTCTGACAGCCATGTTCTGATTGGAAAGTTTCCTTAATTTTGACTGGATGGCGATGGTTGTTTCGCTTAATTCCTCCGTATCTTCTATCTTCGTGTCCTCTTCTGGTACCAGATGGTACGTCCAGTCATAGTGACAGATCAAGTCAAACATCAGGGTCAGGTTTTAGAGACGATGCCCTGGTCATGGAGCCCCGTCGTCACGTACCGTCCTCCGTCATCCGTATGGATGTAGTTGTTGTGCCAGAGGTGCATCTTTCCGTCTTCGTCAACCCGGATCATCCAGGAATCTTTGTTGCAGGAAGCCTGGTATTCCGTTAAGGAAAGCACGTGAAGCTTCAGTCCCTCGTCCTCTACGTAGTGGATCCACCGGCTGATCCCGATGTGGTGTCTGCGAACTAAGTGTTCCACCGCATCCACTTCTTTGGAGATCGGGGCACACGCGACCCTTGCATACAGGCGGTACGCGCAGCGCGGGCAGTATCCCAGTTCTTCCGGCCCGGTCGCGGATGCCTGTAAGTCCTTCGGGTTGATCTTTTTCAGTTCCGGACAATCCCGGTCATGGATCACCCCGTTTGTTCCGCCGTAGTAGAATAAATTTCTTGAGTCATCTAAAAGGCTCTGTTTTCTTCTGGTCCATACATCAACCGGCTGTATTTTTTTCTGTTTCGCTTTCGGACTTGGCATGAATTGCAGGTCCAGGCATGAGCCCGGGTTAACCGGAAGACCGTGTTCTGCCATGGCGCTTGCAATACTCTTTTTTATTTCTTTCCAGAATTTTCTCCAGACCCCTTCCGTGATGTATAGCCGGTTTCCTGCTACATCCGCCCGGCATTCCAGGATCCGCACTTCCTGTATGGTATGCATGACCACGATGAGTCCGTAAATTTCCAGCCGGTCTTTCATGTCCGCGTAATGCGGGAGCTTCCGGATGGAGCCCTGGTACGGGACGATCGTGATATCAAACAGGTCTTCCGCCCAGATGATATTCGGATAGCGTGTGTGATTCAGGGCCCATTCTGCCTGTGTTTCGTAGAGTTTCTTTTCCGATATCAATTGACATCTCCTCCTCTCTGATTTCTTTCAGTATGTCGGATGTTGCCGTGAGGCTCTTTTTGCGGATAACACTTTTTGGTCAAAATCGGCAAGCCGGAATTCGACTTTTCGTCCTTTATGGTATTTGTTTGGCCGGATCTGCCTGTTCTATCGCCTGTTCATACGTGGGAATTTTCGGTACGCACGGGAAAGCCATCAGCGTTTTGCTCCGTGATTGCCATACTGAATGGGACTTGAAACGAACAGGAGGGGTTTCCAATGAACTACATTATAAGAACTGCCGCCGTCCTGGCGTGCGCTGTCGGTCTGTGTGCGACACCCTGCACAGCTTACGCAGCAGGGACGGCAAATTCCGCGGTCGGACCCGGCCGGGTTGCATCCGTGGAAACGAACTATCCGGATACGGAGGAAGCGAAACAGGCCCTTGCCATCTTGACGGATCTGTACGCAAATGAAACGGACGAAACCATGCGCCGGATCGCGGTGGATACATCCTTAGCTGCGATCTGTGGGACTGACCCGAGAAACGGCACAGTCAACACGACAGACGGTCGACTCGGTATCATCGGAGTTTATCCCAAAGATCCGTCCTACTTTTACCGGGTCGTGTACTCTGCCTTAAACGCACGGACGCCGTATCTTGTATCAGGCGAGCGTCTGATTATTTTGGAGGGCGAGCAGCCGACCCACGACATTGCGCCCCTGGCACAGTTTTATGAGAGTGCCAAGGCCATGAAAGCCGCTACTGCCGGTATGGGTGACTATCAGAAAGCATCCTACATCCATGACGCGATCCGGAACCGGCTGACCTATGAGGTGTCAGAACAACGGCAGCTGGCTGTGGATGCATGGGCGTCCGGGAAAACGGCCTGTTACGGGTACGCGGGGCTCTTCTACCTGCTCGGTACTTACTGTGATCTGCAGGTAGATCCGGTGGTCGGGATGACATTGGATAGTTACCATGCGTGGGATACCGTTATGATCGACGGGGTCAAGAAGATCATCGATGTGACCTGGGATGATACGGCGGAAACGAGCGCGTATTTTCTACTGGATGAGCACGCCCTTGACGGACAGCGCACCGCCTACACCGGTGATTTCGAGACTATGAAAGCGCTCTGTGTCTCAAAAAAATGATAATGTTCCGTGCGCAAACTCCGAGCCGGCATCGTCGCCCGGGGTCCGCCCGCGGTGAAAGCGCGGCCAACGGAGTTTCTTAATCGGAAGGTTCCCTTAACGGGAGCCTTCTTTGTTTCTTTTAGGGCGGGGGTTCCGTTTGGTCTTTTGTCCGTACCAATACCCAGAACGTTTTTCATACTTGCGCTGGTGCTCGTCTGTTCGCTGGGCTTCAATGTATTGCCTGACAGTCTCCATGGAAACGCTCCCTGTGGTTGCCACAAAATAGCTTCCTGACCAGAGTGGTGCATCTCCATAGAGATATCGTTGTATCACCTCGTTGTATTCCGGAACAGCTCTGGTTCCCTTGGACAGCTGTGTTTTCAGATTCCGGAGCACCAGTGATACTGTCTGCTGGGGCGGCAGGGAAATCAGCAGATGAATGTGATCCCGATCAGTTTCCCCGGAAACCAGTTCCCCACCATATCCGAGACACAACCGTTTTGCATATCCGACCATGAAATCCCCGATCTCATCTGTAATGACCGGTTTACGGTACTTCGTCACAAAGATGACGTGATATGTCAGCATATAGACGGAATGCCGTGTTTTGATGTAATCATCCATAGAAAACCTCCCAAATCTTATATTTTCATAAATATGTTCATCGAACTTGTGTTTGGTATCATTATAGGGTATAATAAATACATAGTCAACAAGGCATTTCGGCGATATGCCGCAAATGTCGTTCGATAATCTGTTTCGGAAAGGAGGACGCCACATGAAGATCATTACCAGTTACAACATACCCATCCTGCAACAGGCCAGGGTCACCGAAGATAACCCCTGTGTTTACGGGAAAGTCGATGACAGACTGATGGCTGTCTGCAGTGCGTGCTGTCTGGATGCTCTGAAATACTGTGTGGATGTTTTCCTTACGGAATGGGATTACCTTGCCGCGTTTCCTACGACAGCGAAACCAGGGAAGCCTCACCGCAAACGGATTGCGGATACCCTCATTCATTCCACAAAAGACAATCAGGCAAAATACCCGGAATTCGACCGGCGGTTTTTGAACATGCCGGCCGGAGTCCGCCGTGCGCTCATCGCGGACGCGCTTGGTGTCGTCAGTTCCTACCGGTCGAATCATGATAACTGGGAAAAGACTCCGGCAGATGAGCGGGGAGAAGAACCATCCATCGGCTATCCGACCCGTTACGAGTTGACCTTCTATAAAAGCGAACGCGGCATCGACGAACTCCCGGATGGAGCTATCCGCCTGAAACTGTACAATGGAACATCCTGGGAATGGTACCGCTTCCGCATGAAGCCGTCAGACGCAAGGTATATCCATGCTTTGTCACAGACTCGAAGCATGATGTCTCCAGTTGTCATCAAGAAAAACGGGAAGTTCTTCCTGCGTTTCAGCTTCGAGGAAAAACAGGAACTGGTTGACGACAGCAACCCGCTGAATTATCTGGTGATGGCAGTAGATCTCGGAATCAACGCTGCCGCATCCTGGTGTGTCATGGATAAAGTTGGTACTGTCTTCGGCAAAGGAGTGATCCATCTGCCGAATGAAGAAGGCCGGCTGAACCATGCCATTAACCGGAAGCGCCAGTATCAACAGGCTGGCAAAAAGAGCCATTGCGTTTACCGGTGGGTTGATCAGGCAAATGAGCGTCTGTCCATCGAAACCACCAGAAAACTGATGGAAGTGGCAGCACTCTATAACGTCGACTGTATTGTGTTCGAACATCTCGATACTTCCGGCAGAAAGAAAGGCGGACGGTACCGGGAGCGGATTCATTTATGGCGCGCGAAGGATGTCCAGAAACGCGTCGAACTCCAGGCGCATCGCAACAGCATGCGGATTTCCCGCGTGTGCGCATGGGGAACTTCCAGGTATGCGTATGACGGGTCCGGTGTTACGGACCGGAAAAGCGTATACCGCTGGGTTCATGGGGAAAAGAAGTACAATTACAGTATCTGTACGTTCCAAAACGGCAAGATCTACAACTGTGACCTTTCCGCTGCCCAGAACATCGGGGCAAGGTTTTTCCTCCGGGAATACGCAAAATGCGAAGATTGTCCGAAGATACCAAAAACCCCACAGCGCACCATGAAGACACTGTGGGATCTTGTAAGAGTTTATAAAGGCTGCCAAGCAGCCTAATCCATAAATGGAACTGTTCATAAAATCCTATGGCTCATATAAACCTGGTAACCGGAATGAAAGAGTCAGGTGTCCGGGACAAGGCAGAAGTTCCTGTCCCGGACTGCGATGCACCAGCACCTGCCTGCCATTGACCATGGTGTGGGTTCTGCTTCTTTGGAACAGACACCTAAGCTATGGCCGTATTGGTTGGCAATGGAACTCCCGTCCCCTAAAGGGGCAGGAAGCCACTGATCGTTCACGGGGTTCACCGGAACGCTCAGCGGAGGCATCACGGATAGAGCGAAAAACGGTTAGACGAACGCAAAAAACAGGCCGTCCCATTCGGGATCAGGCCTGTTTGTCTGTTATTATTCCACTGCCAGTCTCATCTGACCGATCTGGAAGCTATTGTACGGGTAGAAGAATCCTTCTCCCCATCCGTCGCAAAACTGCGCGCTGATATAGTCATCGAGAAACGCTCGGACCTTCTTAGTCATGACCAGTGTTCTTGGATGCGTCTCAGTGATGATCTTAATGTACGGATTGCCATCCTCATCCTTTTTTCCTGCAAACTGCATACGAATGGAACGGATCTTATCCTTGACTGTATACCCTAAGCATTTTTTCGCCATGTCATCGTCCAGATACTGTTCCAGACGTGCTTCATTGAAGCTTTCGATCATTTTTTCGATCGCTTTTTCGAAAATCGGATCATCTGCCTGAAGCTGTCTTTCGATTTCTCCATTTTCGTTCAGACAAAGAACATGGTAGTCACTGGATAGTGTGATGTATTTGCTCATATTGTTTCCCTTTCTGCCGCGCTTTTTTAGATGCGCGTCATCCTTTCTTATATGTTTTTCATCCTATCCCTTGTATTTAGCAACCGCATCTTCCCAGTTAGCTATGATACAAACCTTGTCTGCTTCCTCTGCAATGCGTTCTATTTGTTTAGAAGCAATACAAGGAGTATCCTTTAAAGCTCTACCTATTATTAATTTAACATCATCTAAGGTTTTCCCTTTTCTGAGCTTTAAATTACATCTTCTCAATTTATCCGGCAATGTCTTTTTACAAACATTACCGTAATTAAAAAACCACTCTGCCCATAATTCTTCTGCAAATATTTCTTGTGGCAATCTCATTTTGCACCTCTCATTCTACTTTCTTTTTCAATATACCATTTCCCAAAAATGTAATATAATGTCATCGTCCAGATACCGCTCCAGACGCGCTTCATTGAAGCTTTCGGTCTTTTTTTGTTTCTCGGGAGTGTTCCAGGCTTTCCCTTTGCTTTTCTGCTATCAGCTTAATTCTTCGATGAGCTTGTCTACTGCCGCGCGAAAGCCGCTGATGGTATATTCAGCTTCCTTTTCGATCCGTGCATAAGACATATCGCAGTTTCCCACGATTTTCCCGTCAGCCGCAACATACAGCATCTCCACTTCGATCGCTCCGGCATCCGGGTCGGAATTTCCGGAAAGAACGATGTGCGCCGATGTTGGATGGATCATCTTTTTCGGATCGATCGCCAATTTTACTGCACGTCCTTCCGGGATCAGGCTATAGCCGTCCGGCTTTTCCTTGCAATCGCTGTAGAATGACAGGCCCTTCAAGATAGACCGGTCATAATCCTGCGGATCGTGCCACTCATCGATGGATAACGCTACGCCGCAGAATTCCTGCTCTTCCATGTCCGGGTACTGCTTTAACAGTTCTATGGCCAGTTCCTCCTGATTTGCTTTCCCGTTGGTTGCGACAAAGAAAGAGCGCGGCAGTTTCCCGTATTTCCTTGCCTGCGCAAAAAAGTACCGGATGGCATCCACATTGAGGGATGGCTCCCCGCCGGTAAAGGCAACCTGTCCGATTACATCTACCTGGCCCAGGACCTGTTCGATCGTCTCATGGCTCATATCCAGATCTTCAGCATTGCCCCGTAGACAGTGTGCGCATCCCATATTGCAGCGTCTGGTT
Organism: Clostridium sp. AF50-3; assembly: GCF_003477445.1. Lineage (NCBI taxonomy): Bacteria > Bacillati > Bacillota > Clostridia > Eubacteriales > Clostridiaceae > Clostridium > Clostridium sp. AF50-3. The sequence continues at coordinate 101,996 of NZ_QUDH01000012.1, forward strand.
ACTTCCAGGCATAAATTTCCTACAAAAATTTCGTTTCTCTTCATGTTTTTTCTTTCGCCTCTCATTTCCTTTATTTGTTTTTTGGGTACGATAACAGTATGTGTTTCCGGTGCGCTGTTATCTGGGCGAAAATACATTTTCAATTGGTACTAGCGATTTCCTTTCATAGAAAATGCCCACATAAAAACTGGCATGCTTCAGCTCAAGAAAACGCCGTAAGCGGTCTTTCCTATAAAAAAAGTGCAATCTTCACTTATTTTTCAGTTATACCGCATTCATCGCCGTCCGACTGCATCGGACGAGGTTTCCTGTGTGACGTCCTCTCATGACTAAAGTCACGAGCTTCCCTGTGAGAATTCCTCACGGAAAGGTATCGTTCCCATAGATTGAGACTTCCCTTATTTTCCGGGCATCACCATTCCCTAAGAATGGATATAGACCGGGTTTTACGGGTTTGGGGGATGCGTTCG
>NZ_QUDH01000013.1:0-96952 GCF_003477445.1 Clostridium sp. AF50-3
GATATTTTATACGGGAACTTTTAAAACCCTTGCCGGAAACGGAAAGGTCTTCACTGGAGGCAAAAGTACCTGCAGTGAAGCGTAGAACCTCCTGTGTTTATGCAGATTTGAGAAAGCTTTATGTAGAAGTAAACAATTTAAAAGCGGCATAAATGCAGGCAGATATACAGCGGACTACCTGTAATGTGGAAACCAGCCGTATCCGGCATGGGAAAAGTGCGTATCCGCACGAATTCTAAGTTACTGGCGTATCCGCCGATATTTAGTCTTGCCGTTTAAAACGGCTGAGAAGCATGTGACTTTAGCCATGTGAGGTTCACCCCCATGGACGAAAATGTTATAATTTTTATACTTTGGTTGCCGGAATCCTACGGCACAATAAATCGAAATGAGATGAATAAAATGCAAAAAAATCAAAATGATAAATCATACAAGAGATTACAGCCAGGTGAAAAGCAGGAATCCCGGATTCCAACGGAAGGCATTCGTTTAAACCGCTTTTTGAGCGAGGCGGGCATCTGCTCCCGGCGGGAGGCGGATCGGCGGATCGCGGACGGGCGTGTGACGATCGATGGGCGCGTGGCAGAGGTCGGGCAGAAGCTGATGCCGGGACAGCGCGTGGCGTGCGATGGCGTAGCGGTGTCCGGCAAGGATGCGCCGGTGCTTTTAGCGGTCAATAAGCCGCGGGGGATTGTCTGCACGACTTCTGATAAAGATCGGGCAGAAAATATCGTAGAATTTTTAGATTATCCGGTCCGGATTTACCCGATCGGGCGTCTGGACAAGGATTCAGAAGGGCTGCTTCTCATGACGAATGAGGGCGAGCTGGTCAACCGGATTCTAAGGGCTCGTTACGGACATGAAAAGGAATATCTGGTAACGGTGGATAAACCCATTGATAGTGAGTTTGTCCGGAAGATGAGCGCAGGAGTGAAGATTTTAGATACGGTTACCCGTCCTTGTGAGGTGGAAAAGACCGGGAAGACGAGTTTCCGGATCATCCTGACCCAGGGACTCAACCGCCAGATCCGCCGGATGTGCGAGGCGCTGGGGTACCAGGTGCAGACGTTAAAACGCGTCCGGATGCTGAACATTACGCTGGATGGGCTGAAAACAGGCGAGTACCGGGAAGTGACAGCGGCAGAGAGACAGAAATTAGAAGATATTTTGAACGGAAAGAAGAATGACTGAGACAATGTTGTCTGGCAGTCAGTGCAGGTTCACATATGAGGTTGCATAGAAATGCTTGAAAACGCATTCAGAGGTAGTTGGAGAGAGCGATGGGAAAGGTGGAGTCAGATAGATGGCAGAGGACAAGACAAAACGGATACGGGAGCTGATTGGGACGCTGCGGGCAGCAGGGCGCGCCTATTATCAGGAGAGCCGGGAGATCATGAGCAACTTTGAGTATGATAAGCTTTATGATGAACTGGTTTCATTGGAGAAAGAGACGGGAATTGTGTTTGCGAACAGCCCGACGCAGAATGTAGGATATGAGGTAGTCAGCGCGCTTCCGAAGGAGCGCCATGAGAAGCCGATGCTTTCGTTAAATAAGACGAAGAGCGTGGAAGAGCTGGCAGACTGGCTCGGCGGGCAGACCGGGCTTTTATCCTGGAAGATGGACGGTCTGACGATCGTCCTGACCTATCAGAATGGAACACTTGTCAAGGCGGTTACGCGTGGAAATGGTGAGATTGGCGAGGTTATCACGGCAAATGCAAAGGCGTTTGTCAATGTGCCGTTAAATATTTCCTACCAGGGTGAGCTTATCCTGCGCGGTGAGGCGATCATCCGGTATTCGGATTTTGAGAAGATCAATGAGCAGATCGAGGATGTCGATGCGAAATATAAGAATCCGCGAAACTTATGCAGCGGTTCGGTGCGTCAGTTAAACAGCGAAATCACAGCGCAGAGACAGGTCCATTTTTATGCGTTCAGCCTTGTAAAGGCGGATGGCATTGATTTCAAAAATTCGCGGAAAGAGCAGTTTGAGTGGCTGAAAACACAGGGGTTTGAGGTCGTAGAGTACCATGAGGTGACAAAAGAGACGCTGCCGGAGACGGTCAAAATGTATTCTGAGGCGATTGCGGAAAATGATACGCCGTCGGATGGACTGGTGCTTTTGTATGATGATATTGCCTACGGCCAGTCGCTGGGGCGGACGGCAAAATTTCCGCGCGATTCGATCGCATTCAAGTGGGCGGATGAGATTCAGGAGACGAAGCTTCTCTATATTGAATGGAGCGCGTCGAGAACGGGGCTGATTAACCCGGTGGCAGTATTTGAACCGGTTGAGCTGGAGGGAACGACGGTCAGCCGCGCCAGTGTCCACAACATCAGCATCATGGAGGCGCTGGAGCTGGGGGCAGGCGACCGGATTACGGTTTATAAGGCAAATATGATCATTCCGCAGATCGCGGATAACCTGACGCGCAGCGGCGTCCGGGATATTCCGGAGGCATGTCCGGTGTGCGGCGGTCAGACGGAGGTGCGCCAGCTCAACGATGTAAAATCACTCTACTGCACGAACCCGGACTGCCAGGCGAAGAAGATCAAGAGTTTTACTCTTTTTACAAGCCGCGATGCGTTAAATATTGCGGGACTTTCAGAGGCGACGCTGGAGAAATTTATCGGTGTCGGCATGATTCATGAGTATGCGGACATTTTCCATCTGGACCGCCATCAGGAAGAGATCGTTGAGATGGACGGATTCGGGCAGAAATCGTATGACAATCTGATTGCGGCGGCTGAGAAAGCGTCCCACACGACCCTGCCGAGAATGGTGTACGGTCTGGGCGTTGCAGGCATCGGTCTGGCAAATGCCAAGATGATTTGCCGTCATTTTAAAAATGATTTTGAGGCGATGCGCCATGCCACCGTGGAAGAGCTGGTCGAGATTGATGGAATCGGGGAAGTTCTGGCGCAGGCGTGGACGGCATTCTTTTCGGATGGAAAGAATAATGCGATCGTCGATCATCTGCTGGCGGAGCTGACCTTTGAGGCAGGAGACGAAGAAAGCAGTGAGGGTGCAGATGAGGCATTCGCCGGGATGAATTTCGTCATTACCGGTTCGCTGGAACAATTCAAAAACCGGAAAGAACTGCAGGAGCTGATTGAGCGCCGCGGCGGCAAAGTGACCGGAAGCGTGACGTCCAAGACGAATTATCTGATCAATAATGATGTGGCGTCGTCGTCCTCGAAGAATAAGAAGGCGCGGGAATTGGGGGTGCCGATTCTTTCGGAGGAGGAGTTTTTGAAGCTATAAGAGAGGTGAAAAAGCCGGACGCCAGACAGTGTTTAGCTGGCTTTTTTTTGCAGCTTGTGTTATGATTAGGAATGCTGATATAGTTTTTATTGTAAGTAGAAATGAATCATATCGGTATATAATAGAATCCTAAAATTCAAACGAATTTTATATAAAAAGGGGATATATAACCATGCCAATTAAAATACAAAAGGATCTTCCTGCTAAGGCAATTTTGGAATCGGAGAATATATTTGTGATGGATGAGGATCGGGCGATGAGCCAGGATATTCGTCCGCTTGAGATTTTGATTCTGAATCTGATGCCGATCAAGGAGGATACGGAGACGCAGCTTCTGCGGGCACTTTCGAATACGCCGCTGCAGGTGGACTGTTCATTCCTGATGCTGGAAACGCACGTTTCGAAAAATACATCGCAGACGCATTTGAATAAGTTTTATGTGACGTTTGACGAGATCCGCCGCAAGCGCTTTGATGGTATGATTATTACCGGTGCGCCGGTGGAGAATATGGAGTTTGAGGAGATCAACTACTGGGACGAGCTGACGAAGATCATGGAGTGGAGCAAGACGCATGTGACTTCGACACTTCATATCTGCTGGGGGATGCAGGCGGGACTCTATTATCATTATGGAATCCAGAAACATCAGAGAAAGACGAAGCTTTCCGGCATTTACAGACATCGTCTTTTGAACCGGAAGATCCCGCTGGTCCGTAGTCTCGATGATTATTTTTACTGCCCGCATTCCCGTTACACGGAAGACCGGGAAGAGGATATTCTGAAACATCCGGAATTGCAGATTCTGGCGAAATCGGATGAGGCTGGCGTATTTCTGGTGATGAACCAGGATGGAAGCCAGATTTTCGTTCAGGGGCATCCAGAGTATGATCGCATGACGTTAAACAACGAGTACCACCGCGATCTGAAAAAAGGCTTAAATCCGCAGGTACCGTGCAACTATTACCCGGACAACGATCCATTTTCCATGCCGGTGCTGAAATGGAGAAATATGTCCAACACGCTGTACACGAACTGGCTGAATTACTATGTATACCAGATGACGCCGTACGTGCTGAAGGAGGACGAGCAGGAGTAGGAACAGAAATCTGCTATTTATGAGAGTATAAGATATAGAAATAGAGATTTCGATAAAATTGATCGGGGAAAATATCTTCTTCGAACTGGATGGTGGGAGCCGCCGTCGGAGTGGTGCTGCTGGCAGCTGGAATGTTTTTGATTTGGAAGAACCGCAAATAAGGCTGCAGATTAATAAAACGGTAAAAAGATAGATATAATACAGATATGAAAAAATACAGGCAGGGCTGTCGGAATTTTGCACAGTGTGGTTGAAACCATGTGTGGGAAAGATTCTGACAGCCCTGTTTATGCGGATTTTTGTTTTTATTAATTCCAGAAATCGGTTTCTTCTTTCAACTCAATATCAGCTGCTTTAAAGACCGGATTCTTCCCAGCCTGTTTCTGTGCCCGGTAGTCTTCCAGGCAGCGGAGCGCCGGCTTGGCAATCAGGAAGATAATTGGTACGTTGATGACTGCCATCAGTCCCATCAGAACATCGGCGGTATCCCACACGATGCCGAGACTTGCCACAGAACCGATGAGGACAATCACGATAGCGATCACTCTCTGGGTAATCCGGATGCCCTTGACTGGAGTTTTGCCGCAGAGATAAGCCATGCCGGTTTCAGCAAAATAGTAGTTTCCGAGTAGCGTGGTAAAGGCAAATAAAATCAGGGCAACTGTGATAAATACAACACCTGCGGTGCCGAATACGTTATTCATAGCTGCCTGCACATATGCCATGCCAGCCATGTCTGCACTCGGTGCAACGCCGGAGCAGAGCAGTAAAAATGCGGTTGCAGAGCAGATGACAATAGTATCGATAAATACGGATAATACCTGAACAAGACCCTGTTTGACCGGGTGGCTGACACCCGCGGAACCGGCTGCGGTAGCGGAAGCACCGACACCTGCCTCATTGGAGAACAAGCCTCTCTTGATGCCGAGCATCACAACGGATCCCATGAAGCCGCCGAAGATAGCCTGAATATCAAAAGCCCCTTCAAAAATGCTTGCGAACATACCCGGAATCATGTTTCCGTGGAGAATAATCATCAGCAGGGCAGCTGCAATGTAAAGTCCGCCCATTACCGGAACAAGAATTCCTGTGATTTTAGCGATCTGTTTGCCGCCGCCGCTGATGCAGATGCCGAAGATAACAGCCTGGATGATACCGATGAGAATCGGAGTCAGGCTTGGATTGTAGAAACTGTATACTTTAAAAGAATCTGCCACATTGAAGGATGCAACAAGGTTAAATCCAACCATGTAAGTCAAAATCATGAAAATAGCATAGAGAACACCCAGCCATCTTTTTTTCAGAACGGCTTCAATATAGTAGGAAGGACCGCCGTAGCAGCTTCCGTCCTCGGCACGGCGTTTGTAGATCTGTGCCAGCGTACTTTCTACAAATGCGGTTGCACTTCCGAGGATCGCGGTCATCCACATCCAGAAGATAGCGCCCGGACCGCCGAAACAGATGGCGGTAGAAATGCCGGCGATATTTCCGGTGCCGACGCGCGAAGCAGTGGAAACCATCAATGCCTGAAAGGCGGAAATAGACTCATCTTCCTTGTCGGATGGCTCCAGGATAACCCGGATGGATTCAAGTAAGTAACGAAGCTGTACCCCTTTGGTGCGGATGGTAAAATAGATGCCGCCGCCTACCAGCAGGATGATTAACACGTAGCTGTAAAGATAGTTGCTTGCTGTGCCGATTATCTTTGCGTATAAATCTGCCATTTTAAAATACCCCTCTCATACAATTTACATATTGTTTTTGCTATAAAGTGTGCCGCTGCGGATCAAACATATGGAGATGCAGTTCATGTGACATATATTCAAGCACGCATTCTCCAGCGACGCTGTTCCCCTTTTTATCTAACGCCGGTCCGAAGATGCCGATTCCCATCTCGCCGTCTACCACTGATAAGATACCGCCGCCGACGCCGCTTTTGGATGGGATGCCGACCCGGACGGCAAATTCGCCGGAACCATCGTACATACCGCAGGTAAACATGAGTGTTTTGACGATTTTAACCGCCTGGCTGCTTAAAAGCCGTTTCCCCGTGTCTGGATGAATGCCATCGTTGGCGAGAATCAGTCCCAGTCCGGCGAGGCTTTCTGCCGTCACGCTGAGAGAGCACATTTTGACATAAAAATGCAGGCTGTTTTCCACATCTTTATTCTTTTCGATGTACCCCTTGCTCTCCAGCAGATAGGCGATTGCCCGGTTGCGGGAAATATGAGACATTTCCGAGTGATAAACCTTTTTGTCGAGGTTGATGTCCGGATCCATGCAGAGAGCCCGGATGGTATCAAGCATGGTATCGAAACTGATTTCGGAAGCAAGGCAGCTTGCCACTACGATAGCGCCTGCATTGATCATCGGGTTGTAGGGGGAACTGTCCGTATTTTCCAGTTTCATCAGCGAGTTAAATGGATCGCCGGTCGGCTCCATGCCTACTTTTTTAAATACCTGGTCGAAGCCGCAGATTTCCAGCGCGACTGCAAGGGTGATGATTTTGGAGATACTCTGAATACTGAATCGGACTTTCGTATCCCCGACGGAAATCCGTTTGCCGTTCCGGCAAAAAACACTGACTCCGAGCTGACTGCCATCTACCTTTCCAAGTTCTGGTATGTAGGTGGCAACTGCACCCTCATGGGTATGTGTTTTTCCCAGTGCAACGGCCTGTTCAAGTACATCTCTCATACTTAAACGCCTCCTGTTTTTTATTCGGTGTTGCTTTCTGATAGTATGGTAGCATGGGGAAGACAGTTTGTATAATGCGTGTCAGCTTTAAGGGATATGACAAAAAGGTATAACGGGATATATATGTCAGATATGAATAAATATTTATGATGAACGGGGAAGAGGTGCTGAAAAGGATCAAAAAAACTGCCGGGACGGCTGTGAATGTCCGGCAGCTTTGATGGTGTTTTTTTAGAGAAGTTTTTTCTTTAAGTCATAAATAAATTCTTGTACGATCGCCGTCATTGGCGTGTCTTTCCGCATTGCATATCCAAATTCCAGCATAAAACCACAGTTTGGAATCGGAATAGAAGTGGAGTGGTAGGAGGCTTCTTGTTTGGCGAAATCGTGGATGCCGATGCTGTAGCAGTCACTGATCGAGATCATGTACATCAGGGTGGCGCGGCTGGAAAGATAGGTGATTTTCGAGCGCATTTTTTCTGCATCCTGATCCCCTTCGGAGAGAAGTTGGTAAATATAATCATCGCATTGTCCAAGATACCAGAGAAAGCCGTACTCTGCCAGTGTGTGCAGGTTGACCGGTTTCTGTTGCAGCAGAAGCGGATGTTTGCGGGAAATGATAATGTGTGGTTCGATGTTGGCAAGAAAATGGTATTCCAGCCCTTTTGATTCGAGCAAGGCCTCTATTTCACGCCGTTTGCGGCTGTCAAAATGAAACACGCCTACATCGACACGCCCGGATACCACATCCTCGATGACTTCGTCTGAATTGCCTTCATACAGTCGATGGGAGAAGGATGGCTGATCGCGGTGACGCAGGATTATTTCACTGAAACTTTCCATGATATGAGAAAAACGTGTCATGGAAACAGCCAGCGGATCAGAAATTTTGATTTGTTCCTTCTTTTTCTGAAACCAGAGCTGTTCCATTTCGTCAATGATTTTTTCGGAATGTGTCAGAAATTCCATTCCTTCAGGCGTTAATGTTACGCCTGAGCGGCTGCGGTTAAAGAGCCTGGCGCCGAGATTTTCTTCCAGATCGTGCATGATTTTCCCAAGATACGGCTGGGAAATATAGAGCGCCTGGGCGGCTTTATTGATGGATCCGAGGCGCGCTACCTTGATAAAATATTCTAAATGCCGAAAATTGATATCGTATTTCAAAAAAGTTCCCCCTTTGTAAATCCCCCTGAATGTAATAAGTATAAAATAAAAAAATGTAAATTGCCAGAAAATACCTAAACATATTGCATTTAAGGGATATAGCAAAATAGCATATAATTTATTGTTTGACTGTACCTGTATGTAAGAGAAGCAGTCCTCCTATATACAGCAGGCAAAGGATACCGGACTGGATGAGGACAGGCGGAAACAGGTGAGGCAGGTAAGACGCGTTTGGAATAACTTCTAACATCCCAATCGAAACCAGCAGGCAGAATGCCGGTTTTACAATGCCCTGGCTGACTGGTAGGCGGATCGGGACTTCGCAGGCGAGGGCGTGGATGTGGAGAAAGGCGAGCACCAGTTCGCTGATGAGAAGCGCCGCCAGATAGGCGAAAATCCCCCATCGCGGGATGGCGAAAAGGACGAGCGACAGGGTGAGAAGCATGGAAACCGTATGGTGGATGAAGACGGTTCCCGTTTTCCCAAGCCCGTTTAAAATACTTCCCATGGTAGTGGAGAGGTAGAGAAACGGGCAGAGCCAGGATAAAATCTGGATGAAACGTCCGGCATCGGCGTTGTGGTAAAAGGTTTCGCCCAGTGCTGGACCGAAGCGGGTGAAGAGCCCGACGCAGAGAATTCCCATGTACAGGCTGTAGCGGAGTGCCATGGAGATGGTGCGTTCGATTTTGTCCGGCTGATTCTGCGCCTGCGCCTCCGAGACTGCCGGGAGCAGGACGACGGCGAGGGAGTTGGTAATGGCGGATGGAAAGAGGACAAAGGGGAGTGCCATGCCTGTGAGAACTCCGTAAATACTGACCGATTCAACCCGCGAGAGCCCGGAGAGGAGAAGCTGGTTCGGTACAAAGATGGCTTCGAGGCTTTGGAGAAAGCTGAGCGTGAGGCGATTCGCCATGAGGGGGAGTGCCATGGTGAGGAGGGGGAGGAGCAGGGGAGTAATAGGTGTGTTTGCATTTGTCAGTATGGCAACGGACTTCGAGCATCCATAAACTAACAGACAGAACACCGCCGATGCCGCTTCCCCGATCAACAGCCCCCAGACAGCCAGCAGCACCGTGATCGGAATCCTGTTCGTGCGGCAGACATGGACGATCAGCAGGACGGAGAAAATGCGGATGCACTGCTCGACCACCTGTGAAAATGCCGGGACTGCCGTTTTTTTGAGCCCATAATAATACCCGCAGCAGCAGGCATGGATCGCGCAGAAGGGGATCGAGAGGGCGAGTGCGGGCAGAAGCGGCGCACATTCGGGCGCAAGAAGGACGCGCGCGGCGAGAAAATCGGCGAAGGTGTAGATCAAAGAGGTCAGCGGCAGGGCGATCGATAGTGAGAGTGCGAGGCTGACCCGCAAAAAGGCGCGTCCCTTTTCCGGGGAGGCGGCGGTCAGGCGGGAGAGCGAAGTCTGGATTGGACCGGCGCAGAGAGCAAATGCGATGCCATGTATGGGAAAAATCATCTGATATAAACCCAGACCTTCGGCGCCGATCGTCCGGGAGAGAAAGATGCGGTAGAAAAAGCCGAGAATCCGGCAGAAAAATCCGACTGCCGTCAGGAGCAGGGTTCCGGTAATCAAAGGATGAAATCTTCGCATGGCAGATCTCCGGGGAGGGTATGTCAGAAAAGTATATGAGGAGGAAGATGAAAGTAGAAGAAAACCAAGATGTTTATAAAACACTGGGGACACATTTTTTGGGAAACTGAAAGAAGACCCGAGTTGGCAGAAGGGCAGAAATAGCTTAAATTAAAGGATACAAAAATAAACTGTATTTAATACATAAATTAACAGATGGACATTGAGTTAGAACAGGAATATACTAAAAACATCAAAAAATAAAAAATTACTGCGAAAAATAACTGGTTGGTAGGGAAAAGAGTGTGAAGCTATGTTAGAAGGAATTGTATTACTTGCATTTATCGCGGCGCTGGCAGGCTGCGTGTTTACCGGCGTATCGGTGCTCTGGGCGCTGGCGGGCGGCTATCTGATCTTCTGTGTGTACGGTTTGATTCGGAATCACAGCCTTGCGGAACTCGGAAAAATGTCGCTTTCCGGCGTTAAAACCGTCCGCAATATCCTGATGATTTTCGGACTTATTGGCTTTATCACAGCGCTGTGGCGGGCGTCCGGCACGATCGCCGTGATCGTGTGCTGGTCGTCGAAGCTGGTGTCGCCGTCGGCATTTCTTGTGATCGCGTTCCTTCTTAACTGTATGGTGTCGATCCTGACCGGAACCTCCTTTGGAACCGGCGCGACGATGGGTGTTATCTGTATGGCGATGGGACGTGCGATGGAGCTTGACCCGTTCTGGATCGGCGGCGCGATTCTTTCTGGCATCTATTTTGGCGACCGCTGTTCACCGGTATCGTCCAGCGCGAATCTTGTCTGTGTGCTGACGAAGACGGATATTTATGAAAATATCCGCGAAATGATAAAGACATCGATGGTGCCATTTGTGGCTACATGTATTCTCTATTATATAGTGGGACGTTCCATGAGTGCCGGAAACGGACGGATGGATGTGGAAGGGCTGTTTTCCAATCGTTTTGTACTTCATTGGAGCGCGGTAATCCCGGCGGCGATTATCCTGGTGCTGTCTGTGTTCCGGGTGGAGGTCAAGAAAACGATGCTGATCAGCATTGTGTTGGCGGCGTTTCTGAGCGTGGCGCTGCAGGGGCGGACAATCGGAGAAATTTTACAGATGTGCCTGACCGGTTATCAGGCAAACGATCCGGCGCTCAGCTCCATGATGAACGGCGGCGGCCTGAAATCAATGATTAAGGTGGCTGCGATTGTGAGCCTGTCCTCCTGTTATGCAGGAATTTTCGAGGGAACCGGGCTCTTGAAGCCGATTCAGGGGAAAATAGAGGCGCTGAGCCGGAAAATTACTCCGTTTGGTGCGACCTTTGCGGTGGCAGCAGTTGCTTCCATGATCGCTTGTAACCAGACGCTTTCGATCATGCTGACCCATCAGCTCTGCAAGGAAGGAAATCCAGATAATAAACGATTTGCAATCGATCTGGAAAATACGGCGGTTGTGCTGGCACCGCTGGTTCCGTGGTCGATCGCCGGAGCCGTTCCTCTGGCAGCCGTCGGTGCTCCGATTGCGAGTGTGGTGGTGGCGTCGTATCTGTACATACTGCCGATCTGGAGTTTTTTGGTTCGTCTCATAAGAAGGTCGTAGGAAAAGGAGGAAGAGCCATATGAATTTACTCGAACTTTGCAACCTACAGGGTTCCTTATTCCTGATGATACTGGCGGGTGCGGTACTGAAACGGCGCGGGATCATCAGCAAGGAAGGCGAAAAATGTCTGACGGATCTCTGCGTGAATATCGTGATTCCCTGCAATATTGTGAAATCGTGCCTGATTTCATTTGATGCTTCGATTTTTAAAACGTGCGGGTTGCTGTTGGCGGTTGGATTTGTCTTGCAGCTTGTCTGTGTGGCCCTCAACAAAGTGCTGTTTAAGGAATATTCAGAGCAGCACCGGAAGGTGCTTCAATACTGTACGATCGTTTCCAACGGCGGATTCCTCGGAAATCCGGTTGCGGAAGGCGTATATGGAAGTATGGGACTTCTCTACGCATCCATTTTTCTGATTCCGATGCGCGTTGTCATGTGGTCGGCGGGTACATCCTATTTTGTTGGAGGCGGTTCTGACCGGAAAAAGGTATTGAAAAATGTCCTGACGCACCCGTGTCTGGTCGGTGTCTACATCGGTATGTTCCTGATGGCAACACAGCTGCAGCTTCCGGGCGTGCTGAAATCGACGGTTACCTACATTGGAAACTGTAACTCGGCGCTGACGATGTTTATTATCGGTACGATTCTGACCGATGTGAAACTGCGTGAGATTATTAATCCGACGGCCCTCAAATTCAGTGTGCTCCGTCTGTTCCTTCTTCCGCTTCTGGCATATGGAATCAGCCTGGCGGCCGGATTGGATTCGGTGGCAGCAGGTGTGGCAGTCATCATGACGGGAATGCCAGCCGGTGCAACTGCAGCGATCTTTGCGGCGCGCTATGACAGCGATGCACCGTTTGCAGCGAAAACGGTAGTGCTCACGACACTGATTTCGATGATTACGATTCCGGCGTGGTGTCTATTTATAGGATAAAAAGAATAGGTAAGAAGCAACAATAATAGAAAGAATACTAGAAAAATTGAGAAAATAATGTAAATATGGTAAATGAATATAAAAAGACCTGAAAGGTGCGGTAAATGGCTGCTCTTCAGGTCTTTTATATTTTAAAATGAATAAAAGGATAAGCAAACAGAGGTTGAAAGAATTAGTTTATGATTCTTATTCATTCGTTTCACTCTTTCGTGAAATCCGCGCTTCTTCCAGATAATTATACAGTGTATACTTGGAAATCTGCATCGCGTCGCACAGGAGCAGGCTGGTTTTTGTGATCTTGAAGACGCCTTTCTGGTCAAGATAGTCGAGTGCACGAATTTTTTCTTCCTTGTTCATCAGCATCATCGGTTTTCCGATCATGGACTCTGCCTGATAAATATAGTGCTGTAAAATATCATCGACATTCTTTTTGAGAATAAAGTCACGGTCAGACATGGCTGCCTGATTTGCGCCATTCGTGCCGTCCGTGCTGCCAGTTCCTGAAAAGGTGCCATCAGAAGCCATTCCGGATGGTGTGCAGCCAGACATGCCGTCGATCTGTGCGCCCACAGCTGCCGATACGCCGATGGTGCCTGGGCGTCCGATCAGATTTTGCAGGGCGCTCTGTGCCAGATAGAGATCGCGAACATCCATATTTAAGCAGACAGATCCGATAATTTTGTGATGTTCGTCCTCGATGAGCGTTGTGCAGGACTTAAAAAGCCGGTCTTTCTGGCTGGTATCGAGGGAAATGATCGAATGCTTGAGCGGCTCGATATCATTGCCGAGCTGTGTGATCATGCCGCCGCGCGGGGAACCGCCGCCGTCGCGCCCGCTTAGCTGTGAGTTGAATGCGTAGACGATCGTGTGATCGTAGCCTTTGCGGTAATCGTGGACGATGATCTCACAGTTATCTCCGAGAAACTTTTGAAGTCCTTCGAGAAAACGGATGAGAAACTGAAAGTCCATGTAGTTGGAAATTTCCATGAATACCTCCTTTGGGGTGCTCTGTGCCCCGAGTGTGTATCGCAAAATTTTGCGTCTTAAAATAATTCGGAAAATGAAATGCACAGGGATTGTCTTTCTTTTGTCAAAGTTCCTGAAAAAAATTTTATCGCGTTCATTTTGCTGCGTCAATCCTGTTTCTATAGAAAAAAGTTAGTAGATAGGGAACATAAATAAGAGAATGTTCTCCTTTTTTTGTTTAAAAATCAAAAATTCAGGTACAAGATAACGGGAAATGAGAGCAAACCTGTTTCTTTCATCATACTCTCAGACAAACTGTTTGTCAATTAACAAACCAAACTGTAAGTTTTTCTTGACAATTTGTCAGTGCATCCCTATAATTGAGAAAAAATCAAACAGACAGTTAGTCAAACAAAAAATAAGTCTGGAAAAATACAAACTGAAAGTGAGGGAGCAGGATGGACAGGGACAGTTATGTATATAAGACACCGGCTTCAAAGCTGGTACAGGTGTCTGCGATTGCGGCGGAATACAAGGGCAGACCGGATATGCTGATGACAGTGATCATCCGGGCGCAGAAGGTTGTGTCGGCATTTTCCAAGGAGGTGGCGTCAGTCATCGCCAGGGAGATGGATATTCCGATGAACAAGGTGTACAGTTTCATCACCTTTTATGCGATGCTGTCGGTAAAACCGAGGGGGCGCTACATCGTCCGGATGTGCAAGAGCGCGCCGTGCCACGTACATGGGGCGCAGGCGGTCGTGCAGGCGCTGGAGGATCAGCTTGGCATCAGCATCGGGGAGACGACCGAGGACGGACGTTTCACTCTGGAATACTGTCCCTGCCTGGGACTCTGTGAAATATCCCCGGCGATCATGATCAATGAGCACGTGTACGGCAACCTGACGCCGGAATCGGTGCGGGATATTATCAAACAATATATACGGGAGGATGTGGAATAGTATGGAGGAAATGCACGTATTGCTGAAAAACCGCGGCAAGATTAATCCGAGAAGTTCACAGGAGTATGCGGACCGCGGCGGATTTGAAGCGCTGAAAAAAGCACTTTCGATGGACAGTGAAGCGATTATCGATGTGATCCGCGCCTCCGGACTTCGTGGACGCGGCGGTGCGGGATTCCCGACCTATCGCAAGATGGAGTTTACCGCCCACACATCTGACCCAACGAGATACATTGTCTGTAACGCCGATGAGGGAGAGCCGGGAACGAATAAAGACCGGATTCTTCTCTCGACCGACCCGTGTGCGGTCTTCGAGGGCATGGCGATTGCTGGAAAAGCAGTCGGCGCCCATACCGGATATATCTATCTGAGAGCCGAGTATACATATTTGTTCCCGGTATTAAAAGATGCGCTGGAGGATGCGGAAAAACGCGGATTTTTAGGAAAAAATATGATGGAGAGCGGTTTTGACTTTGAAATCAAGTTCCGCTCCGGTGCGGGTGCTTACGTCTGCGGCGAGGAGACGGCATTGTTTGAGTCCATTGAGGGAAAACGAGGCGAGCCACGTTTCCGTCCGCCGTTTCCGAGCATTCACGGACTCTTTGGAAAACCGACCATGTTAAATAACGTAGAGACGCTGGCGAATATTGCACCGATCCTCTTAAACGGAGCGGAATGGTACCGCAGCATCGGCACAGCGAACAGCCCTGGCACAAAGCTTTTTACGGTCTGTGGAAATGTAGTCCGCAGGGGCGTATTTGAATTTCCGATGGGCGTGAACCTCAAAGATATCATTTATGAAGTGTGCGGCGGCATCGCGGATGGAAAAGGGCTTCTGGGCGTGCAGACCGGTGGTACCTCCGGTGCGATCATCAATGCCGATCAGATCGATATGACACTGGATATTGATACAGTTTCGGCATCCGGCGGACGTCTTGGCTGCGGTACGATTCTGGTCATCGACGACAGCAACTGTATTGTAGATATTGTACGAAACAATTTGGACTTCTTCCGCGGCGAGTCATGCGGGAAATGTACACCGTGCCGCGAGGGCGGCCAGCAGCTGTACAATCTGGTTACCCGCATCAGCCGGGGGCTGGCGACTCTGCCGGATCTGGAAAAAATCGATGAGCTGACGGAGACGATGCGTCTGACCGCACTTTGTGGTCTGGGACATTCGACCGCAGTTCCGGTGCAGACGAGTATCCAGAACTTCCGAAAGGAATATCTGGCGCACATTGATCGGGATTACTGTCCGGTCTGTACACAGGCAGCTGTGGCGGAAGGCATTTATGAAGCAGAAGAAGATTATAGAAGCGATGGGAACAGTCGGATAGGAATACGGCGTGCAGCAGTCGGTGAACGTGATGTCATGTATGATTCGTATGACGCGTATGCGAGACACCGCAGCCGGGGAGCATCCTACGCGGGACGATTTGAGCGGAGAGGGGGAAGAGAAGCATGATGGTACATCTGACAATCGACGGACAGCCGGTAGAGGTGGAGGAAGGAACGACGATCCTCCAGGCGGCGAAGAAAGCCTGTATCCACATTCCGACTCTCTGCTATCATGAGGATTTGAGCATCAAGGCGGTCTGCCGTATCTGTGTGGTTGAGGTAGAAGGACAGAGACTTCTTCCGACCGCGTGCAGTACACCGGTTTCGGAGGGAATGGTCGTGCAGACGGCATCCCCGAAGGTACTGAAAGCGAGAAGAAATATTCTGGAACTGATTTTTGCGAGACATCCGCAGGAATGTCTTGTATGTCCGAAGGATGGAAAATGCGATCTGCAGAAGGTAGCGCAGGATGTTGGTATGCATCTGGACATCCGCTATGACAAGCAGCTCCGCCATCAGAAGGAGGACTGGAGTTCTCCGGCCATCATGCGGAATCCGCAGAAATGTATTCTGTGCGGGCGTTGTATGGAGGTCTGCAATGAGATTCAGGGAATCAATGTCCTTTCGAAGGAAAACCGTGGATTCCATACGCTGATTGCCCCGGCCTATGGGGAAAAACTGGCTGATACCAATTGTATTAACTGCGGCCAGTGCGTGCAGGTGTGTCCGACCGGAGCATTGACGGTGCATTATCATACCTACGGGGTATATCGCCAGAAAGAATTAGGCAAAAAACTGATTATCCAGGTGGCTCCGTCCGTCCGCATTACGCTGGCGGAGGCACTGGGCGAACAGCCGGGCGTTGTCAGCACAGGACGTCTGGTGTCGGCTCTCAAGCGCCTGGGATTTTACAAGGTATTCGATTCCGATTTCTCTGCCGATCTGACGATCATGGAGGAAGGAACCGAGCTTTTGAACCGCCTGCAGAACGGCGGAACCCTGCCGATGATCACCTCCTGCTGTCCGGCGTGGGTCAAATATTGTGAAACCTATGCACCGGAGTATACAAAGCATTTATCGACGGCGAAATCTCCGCAGCAGATGTTCGGCGCGCTGATTAAAACCTGGTTTGCAAAGCGCGAGGGAATCGATCCGGGTGATATCTGCAGCGTTTCGGTTATGCCATGTACAGCAAAGAAATTTGAGTGTACCCGTCCGGAAATGAAGGACAGCGGCTACCAGGATGTGGATATTTCCATCACGGTTCAGGAACTGGCTGCCTTGATCCGTGCCGGTGGAATCGATTTTGCCGAGCTTCCGGATACACCGTTTGACGATCCATTTGGCGAAGGAAGCGGCGCGGGACTTATTTTCGGTGCGACTGGCGGCGTCATGGAGGCGGCACTCCGCACCGTCTACGCGGTGGTAACCGGCAAAGAGATGGAACATCTCGACTATACACCGGTCCGCGGCTTCGAGGGAATCAAGGAATCACAGGTTGATTTGAACGGCAGAGTCATCAAGGTAGCGGTGGCACATGGCATTAAAAATGCGAAAGTTTTGCTGGAAAAGGTAAAAAACGGAACCGCCGATTATCAGTTTATCGAGATCATGGCATGTCCGGGCGGCTGCATCGGCGGCGGTGGAAATCCGCCTAAGACATGGTCGATCATGGAGAAGCGGAAGAAAGCCATCTATGAGGCAGAGGCAGAGCTTCCGGTCAGACAGTCGCACAAGAACCCGGCGATCCAGAAAATTTATGAGACGTATCTGGGAGAACCGTGCGGGGAGCTGTCACATAAGCTGCTGCATACAGAGTACTGCAACCGGCAGGATCTGTTGCAATAAATTATTTTATTCCAACCATCATTTTCTTAAAAACAAGGTGAAAACCTGAGAACGGCTTCCAGTGCTGCCGCTCTCAGGTTTTTCACGTCCCACTACGGCTCCTCCCAGGTTTCAATCCTCGCCTTACGGTTCAAAATTCCTTTCTCCCATATCATTAAATGCATCTTAAATTCAATCGAATCCTGCGCTGTCGTAAAGGGTTCTTCACGCAGCAGTTCGGAGCGGATGCCGCGCTTTTCAAGCTCTTTCTGTCTTTTTTTGGCAAGAAGTTCGAGAGCCAGGTGACGGGTCTGCTGGGCTTTCCCGAAGGTGCGGGACGGGTAGGCGGAAGAGGCTTTTTGAAGCTTCCGGGTCAGGAGATCGACTGTCTTGGCATGGGCGTTCCGGTGCAGGAGGCGGGCAATCCGGCGGGCGCGGCGCTTGGTGGGGTGCTGCTCATAGTCCTTCAGGCGATGTAGCAGTTTTGGATCACCGGCTTCGACGGCGATGGACTGGAAGACGCGCGAAGCGTCTTCGGAGAGATGCCAGGGATTTTCACGGATGACGCGGTATTTTTCCGGGACCGCCGGGTAGCAGCAGACGTTTAGCGGAGGAAATTCCGCGAGGGAGGCAAGCTCCCGCTCGTTTGCGTTGCAGGAGTTTTCCCCCAGATAGTCGAGTTTGTCGCGCAGGATGGCGATGTGGTATTCAAGCTGGCGGAGGTATTCGTAGCCTTTCATCCAGAAGTGCCCGATCTGACTGTAGTCATAGTAGTGATTTTCGAGAGTCAGATCTTCGAAAAAGAGTGTGACAACCGAGTCTCCCTGATGGACGATCAGGGCGTAGCGTTCGTTTTCATCCTGGGTTAAGAGGCATCGAGTTCGCCCTCGTATGCCGGATCGTAGGTACCGGTCAGGCGGGCGTTGTGGAAGAGAAGGAAACTTTCGACTGCGTCATTCATCAGGTAAACCAGGCGGATCGTGTCGGGAGCAGAAGTACCGGTTTCCGGGAGAATAAGTTCGAACTGGTTTTCGGATAATAGTAATTCTAACATGGAAAAGGGATCCATTTTATAAAACTCCTTAATGTATAAAAATCAAAATGTTTTCCGACACAGGCAGAAAAACGGAGCCAGTGACTATCGTATTCTCAATACAGGAAAACATAGAACAATCATGGTAATTATAAGAGAAATAAGAAGAGGATGCAAGAGAAGAGCAATGCTGCTGCCGGATTGTACAAAATTTTCAGCTCAGAAAAATTTTTCCAGTGAATCGTAACATTTTCTATGTTTCACAAAAAAAGATAGTAAAACCGCGCGATTCGTGTTAATATAAGAAAGCATAAGAATAATCGCGGTGTTTTTGCAGCGGCGGTGAAAACCGCAAAGCTGCGTAAGAGACTGCAAGTATGAATAGAAAGGAAAATTTATCATGGAAATCACAAAAGCAACCACGATGGGCGAGATGCTTCAGTATGATATGGGTATTGCATATGTTCTGATGGAGGCAGGCATGCACTGTGTTGGCTGTCCGTCTTCGATCGGTGAGTCTCTGGAGGAGGCCTGCATGGTACATGGTCTGAACGCAGACGAGGTTATGGCAAACATCCAGGAGTACCTGAATGCAAAGAAAGAGTCTGAGCAGGCTGAATAATCCAAATTTTATATTTTAATAAAATTCTGGATAAAAAGACGCTGTGTACGAAGTATGAGGCTTCAGCATAGCGTCTTTTTCGTTGTTTTATAGGAAAGAACGCCTCATAAAGCAAGAGTGAAAAATGCTCGGATTGTTGTTTAGAGACTGAAAATTGTGTAAAATTAGTATACATTACAGAATTGACGTGATAAAAAGAACTCGTTATAATGACATAAAAAATATTTTTACTTTTTTTCGGAGAGTGGCTTAAACATATAACCGGACAAAAGATAAAGTAGTACGTAAAGATACAATGGAGGGATGGGAGTATGTTCAGTAAGCGTGAGTATGAATACGTGATGGAAATTGCGAAGGAAGGAAGTTTTTCAAAAGCAGCCCAGAAACTCTATATTTCCCAGCCGGCGCTCAGCGGTGCGATTAAAAAGATTGAGAAAGAGTTATATGGGATCTCGCTTTTTGACCGGAATGTGAACCCGGTGGCACTGACCCCGGCGGGGCAGTATTATCTGGAAAAAACGCGGAAGATATACGAGCTCAGCAATGAGATGGAGCAGCATTTTGCAGAGCTGGCGGGTATCCGTTCCGGTGTGATTAACATCGGAAGCTCCGGATATTTCTGTGCGTATTTTCTTCCGGAGGTGATCCGGGGCTATTGCAGACTGAATCCAAAGTGCCGGATCAACGTGACGGAGACGGATATTTCAGGGATGGATGCGGGGCTTAGAACCGGGCAGTTTGATATCACGATGGATGTCGAGGCACTCGACCCGGAGATGTTTGAGAGTGTGACGCTGGGGTATGAGTATATGATTATGGCGGTTCCTGCTTCCTTTGCTGTGAATGAGAAGCTGAAAGAGTTTCAGATCTCCAGGGAATCAATCCTGGAGCGGAGTTTTCTGGATGAAGCGGTGCGTGCGGTGGACCTTTCCAAAGTCTCGAAAGAACCATTTCTGATGCTGAAAAAGAATCAGGATTCTTATAAAAGGAGTATGGATATCTGCGCCCACGCTGGTTTCGAGCCGAAGGTGATTATGTATTTTGATCAGCTTCAGACTGCCTATAATGTGGCGCGGAGCGGACAGTCCGGTATCATCTTTTTTAGGGATGCACTGCTGAAATACACAGAGAAAACGGAAAAACTCTGTTATTACAAGATTGGCGATCCGCTGGCAAAGCGTGCAATCCTTTTGTCGATGAAGCGCTATCCGGGCGTGGGGGCAACAGTGGATGATTTTATCAAATACATTCTACTGGCTAAAAAATAGTTTAAAATTTCATAAAATATTGATAGGAATCTGCTTATAGAGCCATATTTAAAAGTGACTTGGATTTTTATCAGATAAAATGCTAGAGTATATCCCGTAGCTGAAAAAATAGAAACTCGGATGCAGAGCCTGGGCGGCGGCTATTCCCATGACTGTGCGAAAGCGATTGCACTGGTGCCGTTTTTCAAGGCTGCATATTAAAATAAGTGTTCAAATTCTCAGTGCCATGGACAGGCATAAGGATTCTCCTATGGACATCAAACATACTACTAGAATGATTAACTTATAAAAGCCATAATAAAACGATTATATATATTTAAAATCATACGTCTGGAACAGGCATTTCCACTTCCTCCAACTACAAGAAAAGCCTGTATCCAGGCGTATTTTCGCTTATTAGGGAAGGTCAAGTATCATTTTAGACACGTTATGGTCCATAACCATTTACCTATACGTCCATATTCGAAAGAGAGTTGGAACATTTTTGGTGGGAATGGTAAAGTAATGTCAGAAAGAAACAGAGAGCTTCAAGAGGTTGGGTTTCAGACGCTGAAACAAAATGAAAAGAAACAGACAAATAGAACTTCTGAAGAAGCAATCTCTGACAGATAAAGGAGGAAACCATATGAGATTTGCAACTATCAAAGTGAACGGAACAGAAAAAGCCGGTATCGTCTTAAAGAATGGAGTGCTTCCGATTGAGGCACTGAATGCAGCAAAGGGAACCGCATGGGCCGAGGATGTCATGAGTCTCATCCAGAAGCAGCAGATTCCGGGACTGACAAAATGGTATAACGCAGGCGGCAAGGAAGAGCTGGAAAGTATTCCGGGACTGGTTCCGAGCGAGAAAGTTGTATACGGACCGCTCTACCGCAACCCGAAACGTATCTTTGGTATCGGCCTTAACTATGCAGACCATGCCGGAGACATCGGTTCTGCAGCTCCGAAGGGATTTCCGGGAAGCTTCTTCAAGCAGGCAGACACCCTGATTGGTCCGGGCGATGAAATCCTGCTTCCGAAGTTAAAAGAAGCACAGAAAACCACCGCAGAGGCTGAGCTTGGAATCATCATGGGCAAGGATTGCAGAGATGTATCCGAAGAAAACTGGCAGGATGCCATCGTCGGTTACACCACCATCCTTGATATGACTGAGGAATCCATCTTAAAGGGAAATGATTATGTAAGCGGCAACCCGAGATATTTAACCATCGTAAAGAACTTCCCGACCTTCTTCTCCTTCGGTCCGGAGCTGGTAACCCCGGATGAGGTACCGGATGTCAATGAACTTCTGGTCCAGAGTGTTCACAACGGTGAAGTTCATGCAGAAAACGTAGTAGCAAACATGACCCACAGACCGCCGCGTCTGGTATCCCTGCACAGCAGCATCCAGGCTGGTACGCCGGAGACATCCTTTCCACCGGAACACCGAGAGCGTTCCATATCCAGGATGGCGATGTAGCAGAGTGCCGCATCACCGGACCGGACGGATTCGAGATGACACCACTTGTAAACCCGGTTGTTGATTTAAAGAAACATCCGGAGAAAGAAGCGTAAAAAATGAGATTTCATCCGTGATGGATGGAGATAAAAATGGGCTGCATGGTGATTTCCCCCAAATAGAATCGCCTTGTAATATGTACCGGGGATGGCGTGAAAGCGCCATCCCAATTCCAAGAAACTGACACATATCAGATACATTTGGGAAATAAGATACTTCAAAAAAACGAAAAATTCAAAAAGAACATTCAAATCATTTTATATATTCATTTTAAGCAGGAGGTAGCAACATGGATTTAGGATTAAAAGACAAAGTAGTTCTCTGTATGGCATCAGCAGCCGGACTTGGCAAGGGAATTGCAACCGAGATGGCAAGAGAAGGTGCAAAGGTTATGATTTGTACCGCAGAACCGTTTAAAGATCAGCTTCTGGAGCACAGGCTGAGATTGAGAAAGAAACCGGAAACCGTCCGGAGACCTTCCTCTGCGATGTTAACAAGGCGGAGGACATCGAGGCACTTGTAAAACACACCGTTGAAACACTGGGCGATATCTACGCACTCGTAAATATGTGTCCGGGTCCGAAGCCGGGACCGTTCGTAAGCTTTGATGATGCGGCATGGGAGGGCGCTTTTGAGATGTGCCTGCTCTCCTACGTAAGAACCATCCGTGCGGTACTCCCGTCCATGAAACGTCTCGGCGGCGGCCGTATCGTAAACTCAACTTCTTCTTCCGTTAAGGACTGCCTGGACAACCTGATTCTTTCCAATACCATGAGAATGGGCGTTGTCGGCATGAGCAAGACCCTGGCGAGTGAGGTCGGCAAAGACAATATCTTAGTCAATGTCATTGGACCAGGTCGTATCGGCACCGCAAGAATTGAGAATCTGAACAAGATGCGTGCAGACAAGGCTGGCATCAGCGTAGCAGATTACGAGAAGGAAGACCTGAAGAAGTTCCCGATGGGACGCTACGGCACCATCGATGAATACGGACGTCTGGCTACATGGCTGTGCTCCGAGGCGAATACATACGTATCTGGTCAGACCATCCTGTTAGACGGTGCGATGACAAGAGCATACTAATTGCAAAACATGGCAAAGATGCATTTTCGGAATGCAGGACATCCGGAAGAGTTCACGGAAGGCATGTTTTGCAGGTGAATTGGGAAATTTACCCGGAACTGCAGATACCTCTCTCCCGGAGGACATTTGGGGAAATGAAATCTGGGAGAGAATATAGCATAGAGGAGGTTGTTTAAAGCAGGCACTTTTGAAATAGAAAGTGCTGTGAAACAACATGGTGGTCACATATGTGTGAACAGTAAGTGAGGGTATTGCATAAGAAGGGGAATATTCATGAAAGAAAAAAAGAAATTGAGCTTGGCGACAAAGACGTTCATCGGTTTTGGCCTTGGTATTGTCATCGGACTCGTATTTGGAGAAAAAGCAACCATTGTAAAACCTCTGGGAACCATCTTTTTAAATATGATTAAAATGATTGTCGTTCCGATGGTATTCTTTTCCATCACAGCGGGAGTCGCGAGCTTAGGAGACTTGAAAAAGCTTCGGAACATTGGCGTGAAGGTGGTTGGACTGTATGCGCTGACATCTGCACTCTGTGTAGGATTAGGGCTTATCATGGCAAACATCATC
Organism: Clostridium sp. AF50-3; assembly: GCF_003477445.1. Lineage (NCBI taxonomy): Bacteria > Bacillati > Bacillota > Clostridia > Eubacteriales > Clostridiaceae > Clostridium > Clostridium sp. AF50-3. The sequence continues at coordinate 23,521 of NZ_QUDH01000013.1, forward strand.
AATCCAGGAAAAGGATTTGATTTAACCGCGTTATCACAATCGACTGATTATGAGGCGCAGGCGATGCCGAGTATCATTGATACGTTAATCGATATGTTCCCATCCAACATTTTCACTTCTTTTACCAACACAAATATGCTGCAGATTATCGTATTTTCGGTATTCTTAGGCGTAGCACTTATCATGATGGGAAAAGAGGGGGAACGCCTTTTAGCAGGTGTACAGAGCTGTGCCAATGCAATGTATAAAATCACAGCTATTGTTATGGAGTTTTCTCCGATTGGTGTATGTGCACTGTTAGCAGATTCAGTTGGTGCATATGGTCTGAAAATCTTTGGACCGCTCGGAAAGCTGATTCTCACGGTTTATGCTTCCGATGTAATCCTTGTTTTACTGATGTATATTCCGATGGTAGCGCTTCTGGCAAAGTTCCCGGTAAAGAAATGGCTGCAGGGTATCTGGAAAGTATGGGTTGTAACGGCCAGCACCACCAGCAGCAGCGGTTCTCTTCCGATCACAACCTCTGTTACGAATGATGAGTTTGGCGTATCTTCCGAGTTATCATCGTTCTCCCTGCCGCTTGGCGCAACCATCAACATGAATGGTGGATGTATCTACTATGCAGCAGCTATCGTAATGACGGCACAGATTTATGGAATGAACCTGACACCGTCCGCATTGGTAAACATTATTATTTCTACTGTATTAGTAGCTATGGGCTGTCCGGGTGTTCCGGGAGGCGCGATCATCATGACCACGATTCTTCTGACGAACATGGGACTTCCGCTGGAGATTGTAGGTCTGATTGCCGGTATCTTCCGACTGATTGATATGGCAAATACAACCTTTAACGTAACCGGTGATGTGGTAACTACCATGGTAGTAGCACGCAGCGAGGGCATGATGCATACGCTGGGAACTGGTGCGGAAACCGAGACGAAGGCAGCGTAAGGGCTGGAGAACAGAAAAACGGAATTCCGGCCGGCTACCAGGAAAAATAAAATATTCTTGGAAAAGTGTCAGCAGATGCGGACCAATGAGAATCTGAGAGTATATGCAGAATGAAAAGGAGATTTTATTATGGATAAATTATTCGCAAAAAGAATGGATGAACTGGTTCCGTCTGGAATCCGTAAAGTAAACGAAAAGGCGCTGGCAATGGAGCGCGCAGGAGAGACGGTCATTCACTTTGAGTTAGGGCGTCCGGATTTCGATACACCGGAATACATCAAGAATGCCTGCATCGAGGATATCAAAAAAGGCGATGTATTCTATACTTCCAACTTTGGTACCATGGAGCTGCGGGAGGCGATTGCCTGGAAATTAAAGACGCAGAACAATGTAGAGTACAAACCGACTGAGATCATCGTCAGTGTAGGTCTTTCCGAGGCAGTTTTTGATGTCATGGCAGCAATTCTCGACGAGGGCGATGAGGTTCTGGTTCCGAATCCGGGCTGGTTAAACTACTTAAATGTTCCGAAGCTTCTGGGCGCGGTTCCGATTACCTATACATTGAAAGAGGAGAATGATTACCAGATTGATCTGGATGAGATTCGTGCAAAGGTTACCCCACGGACCAAGGCACTCGTTCTTATCACTCCGAGCAATCCGACCGGCGGTGTGCTGGCAGAGGATGTGCTGAAAGAACTGGCAGAGATTGCTGTGAAGAACGATATCATGATTATATCAGATGAGGTATATGAGAGACTGTTATACGATGATGCAAAACACATCAGCATCGCCTCTCTTCCGGGCATGAAGGAGAGAACCATCACATTAAACGGCTTCTCCAAAGCATACTCCATGACCGGCTGGCGTCTCGGCTACGCAGCCTGCAGCGAAGAGATTGTCAAGACTGTCAATAAGCTGCATCAGCACGTGGTTACCTGTGCAAGTTCCTTCGTACAGAAAGCCGGCGTCGTAGCGCTGAAAGAAGAGAAGAACGAAGTAGCAGACATGGTAAAAGAGTATCAGAGACGCCGCGACTATGCAGTTAAAGCAATCAACGAGATCGACGGACTGAGCTGTCGTTGCCCGAAGGGTGCATTCTACATCTTCATCAACATCGAAAAGCTTGGCATGAGCGGCCAGGAATTTGCTCCGCTGCTTCTTGAAAATGCCAAGGTAGCAATGGTACCGGGCGATGTATTCGGAAGCGAAGGCGACCACTATATCCGTATGTCCTTTGCAAACAGCTATGAGAATGTTGTTGAGGGATGCAAGAGACTGAAGGAATTTGTGGAGAAGATTCGTAAGTAAAAGTTACTTAAAAAATTTGCTTTACGAATTGAAAGACCGAGTGAATGGTCGGAATCTGGATAAGGAAGAATAGTAGAATAAAAATTCTTCAAATGTTAAATAAATTCGACCAAGAAATGATAGAAAAATATGAAATAAAACACAGGCAGCTTCGACGGATATCGTCTAGGCTGCCTGTGTCTATTAGGGGCTGAAGTCCCATTTTGTACGTTTTGTGCAAAAATTCTAAAATATATGTAGAAACAGAATGCACAGAGAAAGAGCAAATTCTTATGCCTTAATCTTCTTTTCCTCCAGATTCCGGTAATACTCCTTCACCATATCGATAAAATCCTTCGCGTGTGGTGAAATAATGCTGTTCTTCTTATATAAAAGCAGCAGCGGCACGCTGAACGGTGGATTGTCTACGGTGAAGAATGCAAGCTGCTCCACGTGGGCAGTGTGGCGGATTCCGCCTTCCGGGAGGAAGGTGATGCCGAACCCTCTTGCCGCCAGGTTGACCGAAGTCGTACTGCTGGTGGTGTATAGGGCATCCTTTGGTTCCATATTCATCTTGGCAAAGAGGTTTTTCATGGCGTGTCCCATGACCTGATCCTCCTGCAGCAGGATGAAGCGTTCCCGGCGCAGCTTTTTCATGTCGATTGGAAGCGGATGGTCCGGAGTGCCTGCTTCCAGACCGCGGATAGCCGGATGGTCCTTGCTGGCTACCAGAAGGAGGCGCTCATTGAAGATGGTGTCATAGACGAAATCATCCAGATTGAGCGGCATATTCATCAGGGCAAAATCGATCTGATCCTCCTGTAACAGCTTGGAGAGCTGGGCAGTGTGGTGTTCACGTAAGGTGATGCGGACATCCGGGTGGCTTTCAGAGTAGCTTGGCAGGATATCCGGCAGCAGGACGGATCCGCGCCACAGCGTCATGCCGACATTCAGAGTACGGCTGCGTCCCGTTTTCAGCTCGCCGAGCTGTTCCTCAAACTGCCCGGTCAGGACTCCGACACTTTCCAGATAACGCATATAGATTTTTCCTGCCTCAGTTAGTTTGAGCGGCATATGGCTGCGATCGAAGAGCTTGACACCTAATTCCTTTTCGGTTCGTGCGATACACTGGCTTAAATATGGCTGTGACAGATATAATTTTTCAGCCGCTTTGGAAATGCTTCCCTCACGGACGGTGGTAATAAAATACTCCGGGTTTTTAATATACATTTTTCCGCCTCCATTTAGCTTAATTAGCCTTTGCTTTATAGGACTATTTTTAAATGCTTATATTATTGTAAAAAAACAATATTTATATTCTCGTTCCGGGGATGGTATTTCAAGTTGATGCGTGTTATATTATAGCCATCAGGAAAAAACAAGAGTTTTCACTTAGAAGTATCCTAATAATATATAATAATATTACAATAGCGATATGTCAAGTGAAGAACCAACCTGATTCTATACCAATCCCTTTTATGTATAAGTATTGACAGGTATCCGTTACCAGTTTATTTCTTTTTATTTATGTAAACCCTATTGCATCAACCCTCCATGTGCGGTCAGAAGCCAATGACAGCACCACAGCAGTTATCCGAAGATTCCCTCTTGGAGGATAACATGCGTTTCCACGGAATTGCTGCCGATTGGGTAACGGATTTCAAGGCAGAAGTGGAGCAAAGATTTAATAAAAAACCGTTTAGTCAGGAGTTGACCCCTCCTAGCTGGACGGTTTTTTATTGTCTGGATAAGTAGGGTGGAATAGCTTGAGCACATTATATACCCCATTTTTAACTAGGTTTTTTCAAAAACCCGCTCATTCTTGCTTGTATTTTTTTAATTTTCCTATATAATAATAAAGAACGTAGATGAAGCTTTTACCTTTATTGCTACAAACTATGTACGCAGCAAATGTTTACAGGCGGGGAGTTCCTGCCGTGAGATTCCGTGTGATACAATCACAATAAAGGCAGGCGTGCATACACTAAGAAGAAAGGCGGATTTATTAGTTATGAAACAGTTGATTTATCTGGACAATGCGGCGACAACCAAAACGCGTCCGGAAGTAGTGGAGGCAATGCTCCCGTATTTTACGGAGTATTACGGCAACCCGTCTTCCGTTTATGAATTTTCGGCAGAGCCGAAGAGAGCGATTGCACAGGCCCGCGAGACGATCGCGAAAGCGCTGGGCGCAAAGTCCAACGAGATTTACTTTACCTACGGCGGCACGGAGTCTGATAACTGGGCGCTGATTTCCACAGCAGAGGCATATCAGGCAAAGGGCAAGCACATTATCACGACCAAGATTGAGCACCATGCGATTCTGCACACCTGTGAGTACCTGGAGCAGAGAGGCTTTGAGGTTACTTATCTGGATGTAGATGAGTTCGGTGTTGTTAAATTAGACGAGCTGGAGAAGGCGATCCGTCCGGACACCATCCTAATCTCTGTTATGTTTGCAAACAATGAGATCGGTACGATTGAGCCGATCAAGGAAATTGGTGAGATTGCGAAGAAACACGGCATTTTATTCCACACCGATGCGGTACAGGCATTTTGTCATGTTCCGATCAATGTAGATGAGTGCCATATCGATATGCTCAGTTCCAGCGCCCACAAGTTAAATGGACCGAAGGGAACCGGCTTCCTTTATATCCGTACCGGATTAAAGACTCGTTCCTTCATCCACGGCGGCGCACAGGAGCGTAAACGCCGCGGCGGTACCGAGAATACGGCTGGTATCGTAGGATTCGGCAAGGCAGTTGAGATTGCGATGGCGACGATGGAAGAGCGCACAGCAAAAGAAAAAGCGATGCGTGACCACCTGATCGAGCGTGTATTAAAAGAAATTCCATTTGCACGCCTCAACGGACATCCGTCCCAGAGACTTTCCAACAATGCAAACTTTGCATTCCAGTTCATCGAGGGTGAGTCCATGCTGATCATGCTTGACATGGAAGGCATCTGTGGTTCCAGCGGTTCTGCATGTACCTCCGGATCCCTGGATCCGTCCCATGTACTTCTGGCGATCGGACTGCCGCATGAGATTGCACACGGTTCCCTGCGTCTGACCCTGTCAGCCGAGACAACCATGGAGCAGATTGATTTCACGGTAGACTGCTTAAAGAAGATTGTAGAACGTCTTCGTTCTATGTCTCCGCTGTATGAGGATTACATTAAGAAACATCCGCAGCAGTAAGATTTAGACATTTTAAGCAAAATGAACATACACAGTGAATGAAGATATAGAGAGGAAACACCCGATGTATTCAGAGAAAGTAATGGATCATTTCCAGCATCCGAGAAATGTAGGCGAGATTGAAAATGCCAGCGGTATGGGTACCGTCGGCAACGCAAAATGCGGTGATATTATGCGTATTTACCTGGATATCGATGACAACCAGATCATCCAGGATGTAAAATTTAAAACATTTGGCTGCGGTGCAGCCGTTGCGACCAGTAGCATGGCGACCGAGATGGTAAAAGGAAAAACTATCCAGGAAGCGATGGAAGTTACCAACAAAGCCGTTATGGAGGCACTGGACGGACTTCCGCCAGTTAAGGTACACTGTTCTCTGCTCGCAGAGGAGGCAATTCACGCTGCTCTCTGGGATTATGCTCAGAAGAATGGCATTGAGATCAAAGGACTCGTAAAACCGAAGACGGATATCGGCGAGGAAGACGTCGAAGAAGAGTATTGATGAAAAAGAAAAAAGTAGTAGTCGGCATGTCAGGAGGAGTTGACTCCTCCGTGGCTGCCTGGCTTTTAAAAGAACAAGGATACGATGTGATCGGCGTCACAATGCAGATCTGGCAGGATGAGACGAATGTAGAGCAGGAAGAGCACGGCGGCTGCTGTGGTCTGAGCGCTGTCGATGATGCCAGACGGGTTGCAGAACGGCTTGAGATCCCGTATTACGTGATGAACTTCAAAAAAGAGTTCAAAGAAAATGTCATGGATTACTTTGTACAGGAATATCTGGACGGGCACACACCGAATCCATGTATTGCCTGTAACCGATATGTAAAATGGGAGTCCCTTTTGCAGAGAAGTCTGGAAATTGGGGCTGATTATATTGCAACGGGACATTATGCGCGCGTGAGGAAGCTGCCGAATGGCCGCTATGCGATCTGCAAGTCTGCGACGGCGGCGAAGGATCAGACCTACGCGCTTTATAACCTGACCCAGCATCAGCTTGCACACACTTTGATGCCGGTCGGCGAATATACGAAAGACAAGATTCGAGAGATGGCGGAGGAGATTGGACTTTCGGTGGCACACAAGCCGGACAGTCAGGAGATCTGTTTCGTGCCGGACAACGATTATGCAAAATTTATCGAGGAAAATAGTAATTGCCGGATTGACGAAGGCAATTTTGTAGATAAGTACGGCAATATTTTAGGTCATCATAAAGGAATTACCCATTATACAGTGGGACAGAGAAAGGGCTTAAATCTGGCACTCGGTCATCCGGTGTTCGTGACGGAGATCCGTCCGGAGACGAACGAGGTTGTGATCGGGGAAAATGAGGATGTCTTTTCCAACTGCCTGACCTGCCGGAATCTCAACTGGATGGCGATTGAGGATCTGGGCGATCAGGAGATGCGCGTCAGTGCGAAGATTCGTTACAGCCACAAAGGGGCGCTCTGTACGATCCGCAAGATTGGCGAAGATCGGGTGGAATGCGTATTTGATGAGCCGCAGAGAGCGGCGACGCCGGGACAGGCAGTCGTTTTTTATGACGGCGAATATGTCGTAGGCGGCGGTACGATCGAATAATATAGAAATGAAAGAAGATTTTAATTGGGCAGAAATGTCTGTCGGCATCAAAGTTGTGCTGCGATGGGATTGATTGGAAACAGTGAATGCGCGGATCATGGAGAGGTTAGAATCTTCTGTAAGATTGGAGTTTTTTATAAATGGCAAGAGGAGAAAGCAGAAAAAGAAAGCCAGGCACACCGGATTACCGGAAACGTTTCTGGGCGGCGGTGACCGCGATTGTGGTCGCGGCGGGTTCCATTGGCGTAAGCCATGCGGGATTTACCCTTCCGAATCAGGCACAGAAGCAGGTGCAGATGGCGGCTGCTGAGACAGAACCGGCGGAACAGACAGCGAAGAAACAGGTGCCGAATGCGGCAAAGCGAAGTCTGGAGCTGGAAGATGCACAGGGCATTCAGGAGGCGGATGCAGCGGCGGTTGCGGACCAGAGCGAGCTGGAGAGTGACAAAACGACGGCGAGCGGCTTCCGGAGTGTCGATGAGACAGTGTATGCGACTGAGAACCTGCTCAACGTGCGTTCGGGCTGTGGAACGGAGTATGAGATTGTGACACAGCTGAATCAGGGCGACAGCGTGCAGCGCGTCGGTATCGGAGACGGCTGGAGCGAGGTGCTTTATAAGGACAAGAGCTGTTTTATCCGTTCCGAATACCTGACGACGACCGAGCCGGGCAGTGAGGAAGCGACGGTCACAGCGCAGGGGGCAGAAGCGGATGCACAGGGTGCACCGGTGTCCAACGGACGTATCGTAGCGATCGACGCGGGACATCAGGCAAAGGGCAATCCGGACAAAGAACCAGTTGGACCGGGCTCCTCGACCATGAAGGCGAAGGTGGCTTCCGGCACCGAAGGTGTATCGACGAAGCTGCCGGAATATGAGCTGACTTTATCAGTTTCGAAGAAGTTAAAACGGATTCTGGAAGAGAGAGGCTATCAGGTCGTCATGATCCGGGAGTCCAACGATGTCAACTTAAGCAATGCGGAGAGAGCGGAGATCGCCAACAAGAGCGGCGCCTCCATTTTTGTCCTGATTCATGGCAATTCGCTGGATAACACGACAGTCAACGGAACACTCTCCATGTGCCAGACGGCGACCAACCCGTACAACGGCGGGCTTCACGCGGCAAGCTATTCTCTTTCCAAGAAGATCACGGACTCTGTCTGCGCGGCAACCGGCTTCAAGAACCGCGGTGTGCAGGAGACAGACAGCATGAGCGGCATCAACTGGTGTAAGATTCCGGTTTCCATTGTCGAGATGGGCTTTATGAGCAACCCGGAAGAAGACCAGAAGATGGCACAGGATGATTATCAGGAATTGATTGCCGGGGGAATTGCGAACGGAATTGATGCGTATTATCAGTAAATAGTGAAAAAAACAGATGACAAAAGTCAAACTATCATGTATAATAGTATAGGTGTTTCGAAGAGAAACACCTAATATCTGGAGACGTAGCGAAGCGGCCGTAACGCGGCGCACTCGAAATGCGTTTGTCGGTTCATCCCGGCACGAGGGTTCGAATCCCTCCGTCTCCGCTTCCTGGGGGATCCTTGTAAATACAGGGATCCCTTATTTTATTTCATAGGAAATTGTGTCCTATGAAACAAAAAATGCTCCGCGAGGATGCGCACTTGCGCGAAGCAGAAACATGTCGCAAGCGAAAAAGAGCTGCCACGTTTTGAGTGACAGCCCTTGATTGGCAAATTTATGGATTTTTACCGTACCTTCGTATCTTCCGCATAAAACTCCGCATAAGCATCCTGCAAAGTCTTCAGCGTCTTCGGATCTTTTCCTCCGATTGGTTTACCATCGAGTTCAACGGCCTGGATGCAGAGCCCGCCGGAGCTGCTGACGATGATTTCGTCGGCGTCTGCCAGTTCCTGCATGGTAAATGGTGCCTCGCTGGTCGGGATGCCGTTTTTCTCAGCTAACATCAGCAGATGTTTTAACGTGATGCCCGGAAGAATCAGATTATCTCTCGGTGGGGTGCAGAGAACGCCGTCCTTGATGATTAAGATATTGCTGTGGGCGCATTCGGTGACGCGTTCGCCGCGGTGGAAGACCGTTTCCTGGCAGCCCTGTTCGATGCAGCGCTGGTAAGCGATGACACTTGGAATCAGGTTCAGCGTCTTGATGTTGCAGTGCAGGAAACGGGTGTCCTCCATCGAGATCAGGCGGAAAGTCTTATCAAATGGAATCAGGTCGCACGGAACAGTAAAAATCATCAGATTTGGTTTTACGGAAGCAGGTGGAAACTGATGTCCACGATAGGTAGTTCCGCGGGAACACTGCCAGTACAGCATACCGTGGTCAATCTCATTGGCATCGATGCATTTCTGCAGCTCGGCACGCAGTTCTTCACGCGACATTTCAAACGGGATTTCCAGCAGCTTGCAGCTGTTGTAGAAACGGTCGAGGTGGTCGTCTGCGGCAAAAATGTTGTTGTTTGCAAAGGTGGTGGCATCGTAGCAGCCATCTCCAAAATAAACGGCGCGGTCCAACATCGGGATTTTCATTTCCTCGAGAGGGCCGATTTCTCCATTGTAATATCCGACATATTTCATTGCATATACTTCCTTTCTATGTTGATTCGAAAATAACTCGTCAAGTGTTTACATTATACCACATCCGCCTATAAGATGAAATCTCCCACAGGCGGATGTGTTCTTATCATTACATATTTATTTGTCTTTATGTTTAATAATCTTATATCCGCCTACCAGCAGCGTCGGCAGGAGGTAGAAGAGGATAAATCCGTAAGACAGGTACGAATAGCCCTGCTCGATCAAGGTGACAACGCCGACGCGGGATAATACGAGTGCAGCGATCAGCGTGATGACCGTAATCAGACCGCGGTTTGTATCGGACAGCTTGGCAGCGCCCTTTTCCTCCATGGCAACGTCGAAACGGTCGATGATCATGTGGATGCAGCCAGTTGCCGTCTCAACCAGCGTCCAGCCCATAACGAGACTGAACAGTGCCATCAGTGCCGGTCCGCCGTTGACTGCCTTGATCATTTCCATCCACGGGGTTGTGACATCCGCGCCGACGATGGAGGTGTCACCGTAGAAGCACATCATCGCAAAGTAAGACAAAAACCACGGAATAACCATCAGAAGACCGGCGATCAGACCGGAAATAAAGGTTTCTTTCCGTTTGGTCTGGCGTGTCAGGGAGAACATGCCCATCGGGATGGAATTGATGTTGTAGGCAACATACAGGATACCGGTGTAAATGCACAGCGGAACAGTGACAGAGCCGTCGTAGGTGCTGGTGTCCATCGTGCTGAATACATGGGAAATGTTGCCGCCCTTGTTGACGAGTACCAGAATTGTAAACAGAATATAGCCGCCGTACAGTAAAATAGTACCGATCGATTCAAATTTCTCGATCATCTTGGAACCCTTAAAGTTCAGGAGTCCGCAAATCAGAACGATCACAACGGAGCCGAGAATATTCGGAAGTCCGACCTGCTCGAAAATACTTCCAGTTGCGGCTGCCATAACGGCAATCAGCAGAATCGCGATGAGGACAGTTAAAATATCCATCATCGGCCAGAGCGGTCCAATGACCTGCTTGATATAGTTTTTATAATCGTAAACCTTGTAGATCCGGCAGATCTCAAAGGTCAGGAAGGCAAACAGGGCAAAACCGATGCCGATCGTCAGTCCGGAGATCCAGCCCATTGCTCCGAATTTCGCACCGTAAGAATAAATCTCACGTCCGGTTGCATAGCCGCCGCCAATCAGAACCGATTGCAGCAGGACGCCCGGCAGAATGTACTTGGCGTATGTGCTTCGTAGAAATTTTTGAATTGTTTCATACCTTTCACTCACTTTCTTTTGTTGACTATTAAAAATTATAAAGGATGAATGAAAAACTTGCCAATAGAAAGAACAGATATTATAATAAGGGAAACTTATAACAAAACAGGAAAAGCCAGATCGAAAGCCCGTAAATTGGGCGGCATGATTCATTTTTCTGCTCGATCGAAAAGACGCGATTACATATAGGATATAGAAATGGGGAAATAAGATGAATTTAAAACAGATGGAATATTTTGTGGCGGCGGCGGAGCAGCTGAATTTTACGCGGGCGCGAAAAAATGTTTTATTTCGCAGACAGCGATGACGCTGCAGATTCAGTCGTTGGAGGAGAAGATCGGGGTGCCGCTTTTTGTGCGGGACAAGCACCATGTCGAGCTGACGGCGGCGGGAAAGGTATATCTGAACGAGGCGCGGGCGATTCTGGTCCGCGCCGAGGAGGCGGCGAAGCTCGCGCGGACGGCAGCGGAAGGCGTAGCTGGGGAGCTGACGATCGGATTTATCCGGGGATATGAGCAGAGCCGTTTTTCGGAGACGCTCAGAAGTTTTCATGAGGCGTACCCGAATATTTCGATTCATCTGCTGCGGGAAAATATGAGTGCGCTCTATGAGCTGTTAGATAATGGAACCTGCGATCTTGCGTTTAATCTGTCTCTGTACACGCAGAATTACGGGGATTTAAAGCATCGATTCCTCAAACGGTTTCCGATGATGGCGGTTCTTTATCCGGGACACACGCTGGCGGGAGAGAGCCATCTGATGTACCGTGATCTGGCGCGGGAAGACTTTATCATCATGCAGCCGCAGGGACGTTCCAACGATGAGGCGGAAGAAGTATTGATTTGTTACAATAAGGGCGGTTTTATACCGAATATCGTGGCGCGTGAACGGGAGGTACAGACGGTGCTTCTGGAGGTGTCAGCGGGATTTGGCGTGGCGATTCTCCCGGAATATGCCGTCCGCCATTATCGGAATGCGCGGAATCTGGTAGTGGTTCCGCTTCTCCGCGCGGACGGCAGCCGGAAGAACTTGATTTTGAGATCGCATGGCGTCAGAGCAACCCGAATCCGGCGATTGAAAAGCTGCTGCAGTGGGTGGAGACGCATGAGTACGTGGAGTAAGTAATTGGTTTTAAGATAATTAGTAAAAATAAAAACGGGCATATCGCAGAGTCTTTGTTTGAAGGGATTCAAGAATCTTGCGGTATGCCTGTTTTTGGATGGATGATAAGATTTTTAGTAAAATGGGAAAATAACCGTCAGCATCCACTTAAATGCCTCTGGCGCAAACACCGCGTGCGGCTTTTTCGCCGGCATGACGAGCACTTCACCGGCATGAACGAGATGCTCAACGCCGTCAACGGTAAAACGTCCGGTGCCTTCCAGAACCGTTACCATCGCATCGCCGGTGGAATCGTGGGTGGAGATCTCCTCGCCCTTTGCGAATGCGAACAGGGTAACGCTGACCGCCTCATTCTGCGCCAGTGTCTTGCTGACGATCTGACCGTCTTCGGCATTTACCAGACTGGTTAAAGTCTGAACTTTTTCATGGGTGATGTTTTTGATATATGGGTATTCCATGGTGTTCCTCCTCCATAATAAAAGATTTATAGTTGTTTATAATGTGCAGATTCTCAGAAAAAGGGTTAATCTAAGATCCTTCCATCAATCGAAATCGTCGTCACCTGCCACGGAATGAATTTTCCGCTTGCCTGCAGGGCTTTTTTCACGGCGTGCTCGATACCGCCGCAGCACGGAACCTCCATGCGGACAACGGTCACGCTCTTGATGTCGTTGCTGCGGATGATTTCGGTCAGCTTTTCGGAGTAGTCGATGCTGTCAAGCTTTGGACATCCGATCAAAGTTATTTTACCATGGATAAAGTCCTGATGGAAGCGGCTGTATGCGTAAGCGGTACAGTCGGCAGCGACCAAAAGTTTGGCACCGTCGAAATACGGGGCGCGGATCGGGGCTAATTTGATCTGAACTGGCCAGTTGGACAGAACGCTTATTGGGGTGTTTTCTGAATGGTCACAAGCAGCGGATTCAGAAAAATTGTCATGTGTGATAGCGGAAGCAGCACTGCCAGGACCGCCTGTGGATGTGGCTGCTGAGGATGCATGGGAAGCAGCTGTGTCAGGACGTTTCAGAAAACGGCTCATGGATCCAGGACATCCGCCAAATGCCGGTGTCGCCGGTTTTGCTTCGGAACGTGCGGATGTGTTTGCCGCTGCGTTTGCCTCTAATACCTGCTTTGCTTTGCGTGCTGCCATGTGGACCTGGACTGCCGCCTCATCGTAAGCCGCCGCCTCGCGCTCGACAAAGGAGATCGCGCCAGTCGGACAGGCTGGCAGACAGTCGCCCAGGCCGTCACAATAATCATCTTTTAAAAGGGTTGCTTTACCGTCCACCATGCCGATCGCGCCCTCATGACAGGCGGAAGCGCAGAGACCGCAGCCGTTGCATTTTTTCTGATCAATTTCTACAATTCTTCGTACCATATAAATTCCTCGTCTTTCTTATTCATGTGCATCTGACCGATCTTCATACATGAAAGGATGAGATATGTCAGAATATCTATTTTGATTTTTTTGTTTTCTTAAGTACATGATAAGTATAATCGTCCGGCATAGAAAAGTCCGTTGTTTTTACAACATTTTTGAAAAGTTATAGACGCTTGAATGCTTGATGGACGTCTGCCGAATGTATTACTGGGCACGTATGCGTGAACAGTAACCTGAATGCCTATCGGGTAGCTGGCGAGAGCTGTTATCCTCCCTTTACTTTCCCATATCCATGTACTATAATTAATACTTATATAGCCTGATGATGCAAAGCTGGATTGATAAGATTCAGCGAGGGCAGTTCGATGTGATTTGGTGGAACTGGTTGAATAAGTCATTTGACAGAGTGATCGGGCGGATGGGAATTATTAGAGTTTTAAAGAGGATTCATAGAGATAAAAATAGAAATAGAAAAGGAAAGAAAATCGGAGATTTCTTTCAAGAAAGGACAACACAAGATGAAATTTGCAAATAGAATGGACCGGTTTGGCGAGGGCGTGTTCTCCATGCTGGCGCAGATGAAGAAGAAAAAACTGGAAGAGGGGGAGATGATCGTTGATCTGAGCATCGGTGCACCGAATATTGCCCCCGCACCGCATATTTTAAAGGCGCTCAGCGAAGCCTGTCTGGTACCGGAAAATTACCTGTATGCAATTCAGGATCAGCAGGCACTTCTGGAGGCAGTGTCCGACTGGTATGCGCGCCGCTATGGAGTGGAGCTGAACCCGGAGACAGAGATTTGCTCTTTGCTCGGTTCCCAGGAGGGACTGGCGCACATTGCACTTTCGATTGTGGATGAGGGGGATGTGGTTCTGGTGCCGGATCCGTGTTATCCGGTGTTTGCGGATGGTCCGTCTTTGGCGGGGGCAGAGCTTTACTATATGCCGCAGCGCGAGGAAAATCACTACATCATTGATTTGAAGGAAATTCCGGAGGAAGTCGCTCAGAAAGCGAAATTTATGATTGTTTCCTACCCGAACAATCCGACGGCGGTGCTGGCTCCAGACAGTTTCTATGAGGAATTGATTGCATTTGCAAAGAAATATGATATTATCGTTCTTCACGACAACGCCTACAGTGAGCTTGTGTTTGACGGAAGAACCTGCGGAAGTTTCCTGCGTTTTCCGGGCGCACGCGAGGTCGGCGTGGAGTTTAATTCGCTGTCAAAAACGTACGGATTGGCGGGCGCGCGCGTCGGCTTCTGTGTGGGAAATGAGGAAGTGGTCAGTCATCTGAAAACATTGAAATCCAACATGGATTATGGTATGTTCCTGCCGATTCAGAAAGCGGCGATCGCGGCGATCAGCGGTGACCAGAGCTGTGTGGCTTCGACGAGGGCGGCATATGAGAGACGGCGCGACTGTCTGTGCGACGGACTTGCATCCATCGGCTGGAAGATGGAAAAACCGGAAGGCACGATGTTTGTGTGGGCGCCGATCCCGGCAGGATTTACGGATTCACTGGAGTTTGTAAAGGCTTTATTTGAAAAAGCAGGTGTTCTGGTGACACCGGGCAGCGCATTTGGACCGTCGGGCGAAGGTCATGTGCGGATGGCACTGGTGCAGGACGAGGATGCGATTGCGCTGGCGGTGCGCCGGATTGCAGAGAGCGGCATTTTACAATCCAATCAGTAAAGATATAAATCAATAGAAGATAGAATGGATACAGGAATTTATAGATGAATGTGGAAAAAAATATCCGGGGAAGACAGAGAGTCCTGGTGACGGTCTGGATTTGGCATATTGTTTTAATTTTATATATTTTGTTTATCTACTCCAATTCCATGCGTCCGGCAGTACAGTCATCGGCGGAGAGCGGACGGGTTCTCCGGCTTTTGCAGAAGCTGGCAGCAGATACCGGAATAGCCGTACCATGGCTGACCGAGCATATTGTGCGCAAATGTGCTCATTTTATTGAGTATACAGGGCTGGGAATGCTGCTTAGACAGAGTGATGCCTGTGTGCGCAGGAACCGGACTGTCTCAGAAAAAATGCGGATAGAGGATTTGGTTGATCGGGGAGATGGGACTGGGAGAATGTGTGCGCTGACACCGGACGGACATGTATGGCTGGAAATCCATCGTATCGCTATTTTTGCGGTCCCGTTTCTGGATGAGACGATTCAGCTGTTTACCGAAGGACGTTCCGGGCAGATCAGCGATGTATGGCTGGATATGGCGGGAGCACTGACTGGAACGGTGCTGTATCTGGCAGCGAGGCGGATATATTTGCGAATAAAGAAAGAATGAAGATAGATAACACATGGAGAAAAAATATGTCGGATCGAAATATAAAAATCACCCTGCAATACGACGGAAGCCGCTACGACGGCTGGCAGAAGCAGGGAAACACGGACAAGACGATACAGGGAAAATTAGAGCAGATTCTGGAGAAAATGGCGGGGCAGACGGTAGAGGTGCACGGTTCCGGACGGACAGATGCAGCGTCCACGCATGGGGACAGGTGGCGAATTTCCATCTTCCGGCGTCCTGTGCCGGGATGAGCGCGGAGGAGTTGAAAGCGTACCTGAACCGCTATCTCCCGGATGATATCGCTGTTTTATCGGCACAGGAGGCGGGAACGCGTTTTCACAGCCGTTTAAATGCTGTTTCCAAGACGTACTGCTACCGGATTGAGACGGCAGCGAAGAAAAATGTATTTGAGCGCCGATATGTGTACGGTCTGGGGGAACCTCTGGACATAGCGGCCATGAGGCGGGCGGCTGCGTATCTGACAGGTGAGCACGATTTTAAAGCATTCTGCTCGTTGAAACGGATGAAAAAATCGACGGTGCGGAATCTCACTGCCATCGAGATTGCCATGCGGGAAAGTGTGTGCGAACTACATTTTCGTGGCAATGGCTTCCTATATAATATGGTAAGAATCCTGACCGGAACACTGATAGAGGTAGGACTTCATAAGCGGACACCGGAATCGGTGGCGGAGACGCTTTTTTCCTGTGACCGAGCGTTGGCGGGCTTTACGGCGCCGCCGGAGGGGCTTTTTCTGGAACGGGTCGAGTATGAATAAAGCTGCATTGATTTTTGCCAGCTGCTGCGAGGAGCTGGACAGGAATCAGAAAAAATTCATAACAAATGCAATAAGAACTGGTTTATCTGCATTAAGTTATATAGAAAGGAAATTTCGTCCATGTTTTTGATGGGGCTTTTAACGACCATGGAAGAGACGGTCGCCTATGATAAGATGAGCGATGAAAAGCTGCTTTTGCGAGTGGCAGAGGGAGATAAGGCGGCGTTTCAGCAGCTTTATCAGAATACGGATAAAACTATATACGGTTTTATTCTGTCGATTTTGCGGAATCCGCAGGACTCTGAGGAGGTCATGCAGGAGCTTTATTTAAAGGTCTGGACTTCGGCTGGAAGCTATCAGTCGCAGGGCAAACCGCTGGCGTGGATGTTTACGATCGCTAGAAATCTTTGCTATATGCGTTTCCGTGACCAGAAGCATGAAGCGGATATCGGGCTTTCGGATCTTTCTGAGATGGAGACAGGGGAATTCTGTCCCCAGATAGAGGATGCTGCGGATAAGATGGTATTACACGCAGCACTCAAAATATTAAATGAAGAAGAACGGCAGATTGTACTTCTGCGGACATCAGCGGGGTTAAAACATCGTGAGATCGCGGCAGATTTGGAGATGCCGCTGGCAACGGTGCTTTCCAAGTACAACCGTGCTATGAAAAAACTGAAAAAACACCTGAGAGAGGAGGGAGTACATTGACCGATCACTCTGAAACAGCGTGGGAACAGGATGAGATTGAGTCACATCTGCGATCGGCGATGGACACCCTGACTCCCAACGTATTCGATAAAATCGATCTCTCGACGCCACAGGAGATCTATGTAAAACCATCCCGCCGTGTACGGATGTACCGCCGGATGAGGACCGTGGCGATGGCAGCAGCCGCCTGCCTGTGTGTGGCTGTGTTAGGAGGCGGTGTTTCATTTTACCAGAATCACCGTGTCGATTCGGTGATTGGCATCGATGTCAATCCGAGTATTGAGCTTTCCGTCAACCGGAACGAGAAAGTATTGCAGGCGAATCCGCTTAATGAGGATGCGGAGACGATCCTGGATGATATGAATTTGAAAAATGTAGACCTTGATATTGCGGTCAACGCATTGATCGGTTCGATGGTCCGGAATGGTTATCTGGATGAACTGGACAATGCGATTCTGGTTACCGTGTCCAATGAGAATGAGAAAAAGGCATCATCATTGCGTCAGGATGTCGTAGGGGATGTAGAGTCTTCCCTGCAGGAACACGCGGTACAGGCGGTTGTCTATGACCAGCGGATGAAGGTAACCGGGGAGATTCAGGATCTGGCGGAGAAATACAATATTTCTTATGGAAAAGCGTATTTTCTGCGGGAGCTGATCCGTGACAACGACCTGACCGAAAATGATATGAAAAAATTTTCCGGTATGACGATGGAAGAGATTGCGCGGGAGATCGCGGATCGTGCTTATACGGTAGGTTATTCGAAGACGGACAGCACCATTGAGACGGATGCGGCTCTGGTTCGTGAGGTGACATTGCCGCAGACCGAGGAAGAAACCTTAGCGGAGACGACCGTGGAAAGCACCGGTCAGCCGGAAAATGAACCGACGCCGGCAGAACAGCCATCGACTGCAGTACGCCCGGTGGAGACAACCGCCGCAGCAGATGAGGACGAGGAAGAAGTCGATTCGGGAGGCAAGAAAGCGAAGATTGACTATGTAGATTACGAGAGCGGTTCGCTGAACATCGTTTTTAAGGAAAAGGTTAAATGGAAAAATCCGACCGTGTCGGTGGTAGATCCGGACGGTCAGAGCTATTCGGCGAGAATCACGGACACAGGCGGAACCTCCTGTGAGATTCACGTCAAAGGCTTCCAGCCAATACGGAGTGCACGTTTACGCTCGGCGGAGTGGCAGTGCGGGACGGCGGTTCCTTTGGTACGGTAAAAGGCTATTTCGAGACGCCGGATATTGCGGACGATCTGATTGATGAGGATGACGACGATGCGGATGATGAGACAGTGGAGACAAAGCCGTCCGAGACATCCCGTGCGCCGGAGACACTGACAGAAGCAGTAAAAGAGAGCACGCACTCGGAGACAGAGTACAGTCAGATGGAGACAAAGCAGACGGAAAAAGAAACGAAGACAGATGCGGAGTCAGCTAATTAAAGCGGAGTGTATGAGGATATATGATTCCTGTTGCCTGAACCATGATATGTCTGGAGTTATCAGAAGTTGGATTCGGGCAGCAGGAATTTTAAGAACCATTAGAATTATTTGCAGGAAGCCTCGTGACGGAAAAATATCCGGGGCATTACGAGACTGTAAAATGTTTCGAACTGGTAAACAATTATAATTGTTCAAAAAAACATAAGTGTTTGAAAAAAATACTTGACGAAACAAAAATTTATGATATAATAATAAATGTGGCTGAGACAGCTATGAAATAAAAGATTGGGCTATCGCCAAATGGTAAGGCAACGGACTCTGACTCCGTCATTTTCAAGGTTCGAATCCTTGTAGCCCAGCTATTTTGAGACAGTGAGGATGATTCATCCTTGCTGTTTTTCTTTTATCTTTTCTATTTTTTTCTGATTGGTAGATTCTTAAAGATTCCAACGATTGACAAATTCCCTAAAGTACAATAGACTTATCTGGAAACATAATTGAGAAAAAGTTTCAATAGTATTTTTCTCTCTATGCTTTGCTTCAAAATCAGGCGGATGTAGAAGCCTGATGACATACAATGAGTTTGACTAATGAAGAGAGATGGAGGCAGAGAATGACATTAAAGGATTTACCAATAGGAAAAACTGCAACCGTTCGGGCAGTTGGCGGAGAAGGTGCACTGCGGCATCATTTTCTGGATATGGGATTGATTCCGACTGCATCGGTTACGATGGTAAAATATGCGCCGATGGGCGATCCGGTTGAGGTGCGGATTCATAGCTATGAACTGACGTTGCGCCTGGCGGATGCAGAGAAGATAGAGATTGAGAATGTACGCGAGGCAGGAACCGAAGCAGCGGACAAAAAGGAACATGGGATTCCGATGGCGCGCGCGATCGATCACCCTGGACTCGGAGAAGGTGGAAAATACCATACAAAGGCGGAGGAACACCCATTGCCGGATGGCATCGTCCTGACGTTTGCCTGGCAGGTAATCAGAACTGTGGCAAAACGACGCTTTTTAACCAGCTGACCGGATCCAATCAGCATGTGGGGAATTTCCCGGGTGTGACGGTGGACCGGAAGGATGGCACGATCCGCGGACATGAAAATACGAAAGTGACCGACCTGCCAGGAATCTATTCCTTATCGCCATATTCGAATGAGGAGCTGGTGACGCGCCAGTTTATTTTGCAGGAGCACCCGAAGGGAATCATCAATATCGTGGATGCGACAAACATTGAGCGCAACCTGTATCTGACCATGCAGCTTCTGGAACTGGATATTCCGATGGTTCTGGCGCTTAATATGATGGACGAGGTGCGCCAGAACGGCGGTTCTGTCCGTGTCAACGAACTGGAGGAAGAACTGGGAATTCCGGTTATCCCGATCTCAGCGGCAAAGAATGAAGGAATCGGAGAGTTGATCGATCATGCGCTTCATGTAACGCATTTTCAGGAGAAACCGGGACGGCAGGATTTCTGTGATGCGGATTATCACGGTGGTGCGGTGCACCGCTGCCTGCATGGCATTATGCATCTGATCGAAGATCACGCGCAGAATGCGGGTATTCCGGTGCGCTTTGCTGCATCAAAGCTGGCAGAAGGCGATGAGGAGATTGAGGCGCGTCTGAATCTGGACACGAATGAAAAAGAGACGCTGGAACATATTATCTGCCAGATGGAGAAGGAACGCGGGCTGGATCGGGCAGCTGCGATTGCGGATATGCGGTTTGGTTTTATCGAAAAAGTCTGCAGGCAGACAGTCGTCAAACCGAGGGAAAGCCGGGAACACCAGCGAAGTGTGAAGATTGACCGTCTTCTTACCGGAACCTACACGGCGATTCCGGCATTTATTGCAATCATGGGTCTGGTATTCTGGCTGACATTTAATGTGATTGGCGCGGTCCTTTCAGATGGTCTGGAACTGGTGATTGAATGGCTGACAGAGCGGGCAGACGCAGCGCTGACAGCGGCCGGTATCAATCCGGTGCTCCATTCCCTGCTGATCGATGGTGTGTGCAATGGCGTGGGAAGTGTTTTGAGCTTTCTGCCGATCATTGTGACGCTGTTTTTCTTCCTGTCACTTTTAGAGGACAGCGGTTATATGGCACGTGTGGCGTTTGTGATGGATAAACTGCTTCGAAAGATCGGCCTTTCCGGACGGAGCATCGTGCCGATGCTGATTGGCTTTGGCTGCACGGTACCAGGAGTCATGGCAAGCCGGACGCTTTCTTCGGAGCGAGATCGAAAAATGACGATCCTGTTGACTCCGTTTATGAGCTGTTCCGCCAAGATTTCGATTTATGCGTTTTTTACCGCTGTATTTTTCCCGCATCATGGGGCGATTGTTATGATTGCACTTTATCTGTTGGGAATCCTGATGGGAATTTTGATGGCAATGCTTCTTAAAACAACTTTATTTAAGGGTGAAGCCGTTCCGTTCGTCATGGAGCTTCCGAACTACCGGATGCCGGGGGCGCGCAATGTCGCCCAGCTTCTCTGGGAAAAGGCAAGGGATTTCCTGCAGAAAGCATTCACGGTTATTTTTGTGGCGACGATTTTAATCTGGTTCCTTCAGACATTTGATCTGCACCTGAATGTTGTGTCCAATTCCCAGCAGAGTCTTCTGGCGGTTATTTCTGGTGTGATTGCACCACTGTTTGCGCCGATGGGATTAGGCGACTGGCGTGTCTGCACGGCACTTCTGACCGGATTTATGGCAAAAGAGAGTGTTGTATCAACGCTGTCGGTTCTGTTCGGGACGACTCAGAGCCTGCGTGACATTCTGACCCCTCTTTCAGCGGTCAGTCTGCTGGTTTTCTGCCTGCTCTATACGCCGTGCGTGGCAGCGATCTCATCGGTCAGACGCGAACTGGGCGGAAAATGGGCTTGCTTTGTCGTGATGGCGCAGTGCGTGATTGCGTGGATCGTAGCGTATGCGGTCTATCTTTTGCTGGGGATGGTAATGTAGGTTTTGACAGAAAGTGAACCAAGGAAAAATTTCAAGTAACAAAAGGAGCTGCTGTTTTATTCTTTTTATGGGTTTACAGTAGACAACATTTTAGAAAAATGTTTATAATAGTAGGAAGTGAAAAAATAGACAGGAAAGTAACCGGATGGACAGTCATTCGAAAAAATGGATCTGTTTTTATCGAATAGAACCAGGAGGCGGGGACGGAGTTAATGCAGACGATCAATGAAGACATCAAAAATGGCACATTTAAGCCGGTTTATCTGCTATACGGCGAAGAGGCGTTTTTGAAGCAGAGTTATAAAAAGAAGCTGCGGGCGGCGATCTCGGGCGATGATACGATGAACTACAATTATTTCGAGGGAAAAGGGCTGGATGTGAACGAGCTGATCAGTCTGGCGGACACGATGCCATTTTTCAGCGAGCGGCGTCTGATTCTGATCGAGGACAGCGGATTTTTCAAGACTTCTTCGGAGGCGCTGGCGGAGTATCTGCCGATGATGCCGGACACGACCTGCATCGTATTTGTGGAGGAGGCGGTCGATAAGCGAAACAAACTCTACAAAAAGGTCAAGGATCTGGGTCACATTGCGGAGATGAAGCGGCAGGACAGCGCGCAGCTCGCCAGATGGGCGGCGACGATCCTGGCGCAGAATGGGCGGAAGATCACGCCCTCCACGATGAATCTCTTTTTGGAGCGCGTCGGCGATGATATGGAAAACATCCGGATGGAGCTGGAAAAACTCATTTCCTACACGATGGGCAGTGAGGTAGTGACGGCAGAGGATGTGAAAGTCATCACGACCGTGCAGATCACGAACAAGATCTTCGACATGGTAGCGGCGATCACGGCGGGAAAGACGAAGCGGGCGATGGATCTGTACGAAGACCTGCTGACACTCAGGGAGCCGCCGATGCGGATCCTGTTCCTGATTGCCAGACAGTTTAACCAGCTTTTGCTGGTGCGAGAATTGCAGGCGTCCGGCGCAGACCGGGGGACGGTTGCCTCGAAATTGAAAGTACCTCCGTTCGTAGCCGGAAAACTCAGCAGCCAGGCGGCGGCATTTACGAAAGAACAGCTCATTTCCTATGTGCAGACCTGCGTGGATGCCGAGGAGGCAGTCAAGACCGGGCGGATGGCGACCGGCTGGCGGTGGAGCTGCTGATCAGTCAGCCCAGAAGTTCCGTGCGCTGATTCTAAAGGGCAGTGCCAGCATCAGAATCAGCGGTTCTTCGGCCGGACCCGGCTGGAAAAGAAGCAACAAAAAACCATTATTCTGTCACACCCACAGAATAATGGTTTTTTAATTTGGGTTAATTTTTAATATATAATTCGAAAGATCCGCTCTGGATAATTAAGCCAGAGTATTTACAGCCTTGGAAAGACGGGATACTTTGCGGGAAGCTGTATTCTTGTGGTATACGCCCTTGGAAGTAGCCTTGTCGATCTCGCTGGTAGCAGCTAATAATGCAGCCTGTGCAGCAGCCTTATCTTTTGCAGCAACAGCAGCTTCTACTTTCTTAACAGCAGTTTTAACTTTGGATCTGATAGCCTTGTTTCTTGCAGCTCTTGTCTCTGCAACTAAGATTCTTTTTTTTGCGGATTTAATGTTAGCCAATGTAGTGTACCTCCATCATAAATTCTTTTATTTTGATTCGTAATTCATTTTGTATTTGGTTTGCATTAAAGCCTGGACACGGACAGTTCAATGTAAACATACTATTACATTCTATCGAATAAAGGCAGTATTGTCAATATCTATTTGCCTGTTTTTAGGGAAAAATTCGGAAAAAATGAAAGGGGAGCTGAAAAAGCAGCTCTTGTCAAGTTGCATAAGCGGAATAAAAAATAAAAAAATTGATCGTTCAATATGATGAAATTGTGAAAAAATAAAAAAAGTGCTTACACGAATGGAAAAAAGACGTTATAATAGCGAACCGTAACCCAAATCGAATATAGTTTGAAAAAACGCAGTGAGATTGCATACAGCAGTAGAGATCGAAACGAGTTTCCGATTTCTGCTGCCTTTTATTTTGTGAAATTTATCACGGACAGCATCTTGTGCGTGGGTGTGTCGGACTGATTTGCCGTTGCATCTGGATAGAAGCAATTATTTTATAGGAGGAGAAGGAAAATGCCAAGAAATAAGAGAGAAAGTTTTATCTATTCCGTTATCATGTGTTTCACGATGGTACTCTGGATGAGTATGTACAATGTAACCCTTCATATGGGACATTTATCCTTGGAAACGATCCGCGAAGGATGGATCGGATTCCCGTTTGCATTCGTGTATGCGTTTCTGTTTGACTGGTTCATCGTGTCCGGTCCGGCGAAGGGAATTGCGTTCCGTTACTTTGTATCACCGGAGAGCAGCACACTTCGTAAAGTAATCACGATCTCCTGCTGCATGGTCGTTCCGATGGTATTTGTTATGTCCTTATATGGCGGTCTGGAAGCCTGCGTGAAATCCGGCGCATGGAGCCAGTTGCTCATCATCTGGCTGACCAATATTCCGAAGAACATCATCATGGCGCTTCCGTTCCAGCTCATTGTAGCAGGTCCGCTGGTGCGCCGCGTGTTCCGTACCGCATTCCCGGAGGGAACCGTGCTGCAGGAACCGGTTATGTAGGGAGATAGCAGAAAAAACTGGATATCCCCTTTTTGTGTCATTACGGATTCAGCAATACCGAAGCATAAAATACGCCGTCCCGCCATTCAAACCGCGCATCGCCGTGGTACTGTTCGGCGATCATGCGGATCGATTCGGTTCCGATGCCGCTTCCAGCAGGTTTGGTCGATACCAGTTTTTCATTCATCCAGGTAGGGCTGAATGCGCTGGTGTTGTCCGTGGTGATGGACAGGGTGGAGGTACCCGTCTGCACCGCGGAGAGACGGATGAAAGGCGGCGTGTTTTCAGAGCTGGAACACCCGGTCTGACAGGAGAAAAAGTTGTAGCCGAAGAGCGCCTGACAGATGCAGAAAGCGGCGGCACGCACGACCAACAGATAATCGATGATAAATAAATATAGAAATAAAATCATTCCGATCTCGGCGTCTACTATCAGCTTAAATAAAACGCCAAAGCAAGGGAGCGCGAGGTATTGCACCCATACACTGGACAAACCATCTACAATCGCGATTTTCAAAACAAAATCCCTCTTTTCTTCTGATTGTCTGGGAAAAGGCTGCTTACGCATGTTTCGAACCTTTTGATCCTAATATCATAAAGATGTTGGGGTCAAAAGGCATTTTGACCCCTCTGATACCAGATGCTCCGCACTATATGCTCCCGCAATCTTCAAAAACATTCGTAATTCGCTCATTTTTCTTTGAAAAATGGCTACTTACTCATGTTTTTGGCGGGTCCCAAGGTCAAAAATGCTCCTGCAAGCAAGCTTGCGTCGAACTTCTGACCTTTTGACCCTGGTATCATCATAAAAGTATCATAACATAAAAAGAAGCAAAAAAGGCATAGTTTTTACATCTTATGAAACAGACTTGATACGCTCTGCCGATCATGCGAAAATGTGTGATCGGCAGAGCTCTTTTTTGATGTCTGACAATCCCTTACAAATTTATGAAAAACCTATGAAAAATCCCCCCGCCCCCTCGCCAAGAGAAAAAAGTTATGTTATAATTTATGGAAGAATGCGTTTTTGGCGCAGCGGTTTCAGAAACGGGACGTATCGGACCGGAAGCGCGGCATATATAAAAAAGGAACCATGTATGCTCAACGAAGACAAGATAAAATTAATGACCGAACTGGCACTGTTTGAGAAGAAGCATGCTTCCCAGATGAAAACAGTCAATCAGTATTTTAAAAGCGACTATATCAGCCGCAATCTGCTCCGGGGATTTATAAGCTATACATTGTGCAGCATACTTCTCTTTGGAATGTGGGTATTATTTAATGTAGAAGTAGTTCTGAGTTCGATAGGAATGGATGAACTGAAGGGACTGGCTTTTCGAGGAGGAGCTTTATACCTCGGGGGGCTTTTTCTGTATGTCGTCCTGACGATCATCGTGTATGGCGGGCGGTATGAGTACGAGGAAAGGATGAACCGGATCTACATAGCGAAACTGAAACATCTGGATAAGCGCTACGATATACACCGGCGCGCCAGAAAAATGGAGAGAGAGAGGAGAGGCAGATGAGAGGACTCCTTGCAGGGAAAGAAGCACTCAAGGCTTTCTATGCGAGATACAGTGCATTTGTGAATGCATTCCTGCGTTTTATAACTGCCTTTGCGGCGGTGTTTCTGATTAACCAGAACATCGGACTGATGCCGAAACTGAGCGGCGGTCTGGTGCCGCTGTTTGCGGGAATTATATGTGCATTTCTCCCATTTGGAGCCATTGCGTTTCTGATTGGGATTTTTTTGCTGGCACAGCTCTTTGCAGCATCGATGGAAGTGGCGCTCATCACCTTGGTGTTCCTTCTGATCGTGGTGCTGCTGTATTACGGATTTCAGCCGGGTGACAGCGCGTACCTGATTGTAACGCCGATCTTGTTTTTTCTGAAGGTGCCGTTTGCAGTCCCGATGATTCTCGGACTGACTGGAAGCCTCGTATCGGTGATTCCGATGAGCTGTGGGATTTTTCTGTACTACGTGATTCTGTATGTGAAGCAGAACGGAAGCTTCTTGGCAGGCAGTGAGCAGACTGAGATCACGCAGATGCTGGCGCAGGTCATCAAAAACCTGCTGGCAAACCCGGCGATGCTTGTCATGATTGCGGCATGCTGCCTGGGGGCGCTGACGGTCTGTGTGCTCAAGAAACTGTCGATCAACTACTCCTGGGGGATCGCGATCGGAGCTGGCCTTATTTTACAGATTCTGGTTGTGTTTATCGGCGATTTCCGCTTTGGCGTTCCGGTGTCAGTGCCGGAGCTGGTTGTGGGAATGATTGGTGCGGTCATTGCATCGCTGATCTATCAGCTGTTTGTTTTTTCGGTCGATTACAGCCGGACCGAGTACACGCAGTTTGAGGATGACGATTATTATTACTATGTGAAAGCGGTTCCAAAGATTGCGATCTCGAGGACGGATGTAAAGGTACAGGAAATCAATAAAGTAAAGAGAAGATAGACTATTTTATAAAAGAAACTTGTTGTTAAAAGAAATGCGTGACGGGTCATATGTACGTGACTGGTAACAGAAACGCAGCCCGAAAGGGAGGGAAAAGAATGGCAGAGATACTGACGGAGATTTATTCGTGGATCTCGTTCGTACCGAAGATAACCTTTAAAAATTTAATAGAGATCGCGATTATAGCAATTCTGGTATATGAAATGCTGATCTGGATCAAAAATACGCGGGCGTGGACGCTTCTGAAGGGTATTGTTTTTATTCTTGCATTCTTTCTGGCAGCTGCGATCCTGGAACTGGATACGATTCTGTGGCTTCTGGAAAAGACATCGTACATTGCAGTAACGGCGATCATCGTTATTTTCCAGCCGGAGCTGCGGAAAGCACTGGAGCAGATCGGAAGCCAGAACGTGCTGACGACGCTGTTTTCAACGGATGATACGAAGAAAAATGAGGATTTCAGCGAAAAGACGATTGCAGAGCTGGTGCGTGCTTGTTTTGAGATGGGAAAAGTCAAGACGGGCGCCCTGATCGTCATCGAGAGGGGCACGCCGCTCGGAGAGATCGAGAGGACGGGCATCGAGGTCGATGGTATCGTGACGAGCCAGCTTCTGATCAATATTTTTGAGCACAACACACCGCTGCACGACGGCGCGGTCGTGATTCGCGGTAACCGTGTGACGGCGGCGACCTGTTATCTGCCGCTCTCGGACAATATGGATATCAGCAAGGCGCTGGGAACCAGACACCGTGCGGCAGTCGGAGTCAGTGAGGCGACCGATAGCGTGACGCTGGTTGTATCGGAAGAGACGGGGCGTGTGTCGGTGGCTGTGTCCGGACGGCTTAAGAGTGTCAAGGATGGAGATGAACTGAGAGATATATTGTCAGTTCTGGTAAAACGGGAAACGGAAAACACAGGTCGTTTCAGAATATGGAAGGGAAGACGCAGAAATGAAAGAAAAGCTGACGAATAATCTTGCGATCAAGCTGATTGCCCTGTTCTGTGCTTTCTTTGTGTGGCTGGCAGTCGTGAATGTGGCGAACCCGATCAAGGTATCGACGAGGGAGGTTCCGGTCACGATCACGAACGATCAGGTGCTGGAGCAGGCGGATCTTGCCTATGATGTGGTAGGCAAAAAAACGGCGGTGATCAGTTTCAAGATCCGGACGAAGGATGATTATAAGGTAAAGGCGTCGGATTTCAACGCCTATGCGGATTTATCGGAAATGTATGATGTGACGGGTGCGATCCCGATCCGAGTGGAAGTGGTGAACAATGAGGAACTGCTGGAGTCCACGCCGGTTGTGAAGTCCCCGGAGGTCATCAAGATCACGACCGAGGCGCTGCAGACCAAGGCATTTACGCTGAAAGCGTATCCTCAGGGCAAGGCGGCAGAGGGTTACGAGGCGGGTGAGGTGACAATGGTGCCATCCCAGGTGACGGTTAAAGGACCAACCTCCCTGATCGGACAGATCAGCAGCGTGGGTATCCGTTTTAATATTGACGGTGCTGCGGCGGATGTCGGTGGAACAGCAACACCGGAGTATTTTGACGCCAATGGAAATGTGCTGTCAGATTTGGGAGATTCTGTCAAGACGGTTGGCGGAGATGTCTCTTATACGATGCAGATCCTGAAAGTAAAAGAAGTACCGCTTGATTTTGACGTCAGTGGTGAAGTGGCGGATGGATACCGCTATACGGGTCCGAAGACGGATATCAAGTCGGTGTCTGTGGCGGGGCTTAAGACGGATCTGGCATCGGTCAGCACGCTCACGATTCAGGGACCGTCCCTTAATGTGCAGGGCGCGACGAAGAATGTGGAGTGCGAGATCGATCTGGATGATTATCTGCCGTCCGGGCTTACGATCGTGGGACTGGATAGCACGACGATCAACGTGACACTACAGGTCGAGAAGTTGATAGAGAAGACCTTTACGGTCAAACCGGAGGATGTGACTCTAAACGGAAAGAACAGCAGCTACAGCTATACCGTCGAAGATACGAAGATGGAAGTCAAGGTACAGGGACTTGAGGAGGATTTAAGCAGCCTGTCGGCGGCGAAGATGAATATCCGGGTCGATGTATCAGGCATGGGACTGGGCGAGCACACGGCAGCGGCGCAGTTCCAGCTGGGGGACGCGTATAAGATGCTGTCGGCGCCGGCTGTGACAGTGCGGGTCAGCGAACATGGAAGCTCCAGCGCCCAGACGACGGAAAGCACCGAGAGTGACCGTGGAGACACGGACAGCCAGAGTAGTTCCAACCGGGAGAGCGGGGCAAGCTCGGCAAAAGAAAATGTGGATGCAGAGAGCGGAAATGTGGCATAAAGCATAGTACGCCGTCCACAAATGAGGAGAAAGAAGTTAAAATAATGGTAAAAGCAAAAATTAAATTAAAAAACCCGACCGGTCTGCATTTGAGACCGGCGGGAATCCTGTGTAATGAGGCGGTAAAATTCGATTGTTCCGTCCAGTTCCAGTTCCGTGGCACCGTGTCCAATGCAAAGAGTGTCCTGAGCGTGCTTGGGGCGTGCATCAAGAGCGGTGATGAGATCGAGTTTATCTGTGATGGAAAAGACGAGGAGGAAGCTCTGTCAGCGATGCTGAAAATCGTTGATGACGGGCTGGGCGAGTAGAAAAAAACGGTGCGGTAAAAGACTGTGTACAGACGTACGGATAGGATGGAACTATGATCGTTTATTTGGTTTGCTATGCGGCTTCGCTGCTTCTGGCGCTCAGCCGCCATTATCTTTTATCCGGCGCAGGGCTTCTGGCGGCGGCGGTGTATCTGTATGCGTCAGACTATATCCGGAGTGGAAATCTTCTGCATCTGCGGGGGATTTTCGCTCTTTCCTTTGTAGGTGGACAGGGACTGGCGTGTATGAAGCTTAGTTATTTAAGTCAGGCATGGAGTGCGGGAACGTGGCTGGGACTTCTGGCGGCGTTTGCGGGCTTTTATCTGGCTTTTTATTATCTGGAAGCATTTTCCGGTGAAGCGTCCGTCCGTGTGGGCGGTCATTCCGGCGCGGTGCAGCGCCGGGGGCTGGAATCTTATGCCGGAACCGTCTTTTTCTGCGCGGTGGCGCTGGCGGCGGTATCGGCAGGCTGCTTCGCGATTGAGGCGGTCTATATGGGCTATATTCCTCTGCTGCTCCGTGGAATTCCGCATGCCTATTCCTATTTCCATGTGACCGGGCTTCATTATCTGACGGTGTCCTGTGTGCTGGTTCCGGCGCTCTCTGTGATCTATTTTTGCATCGAGGGCGGTCGCAGCCGGGGACGGCTGGTGTGTATGCTTCTGGCAGATGCAGCGGCGGTGGCGATTCCACTTCTGTGCGTGTCGCGCTCCCAGCTTCTGTTTGCGGTACTGCTGGCATTGATTACCTACATGCAGATGGAACACCAGCTGAATCCGATCTACGTTGTTTTTGCGCTGGCGGGGCTGATTATGCTCTACATTCTGCTGACGATCGCGCGCAGCCATGATACTGCCTACCTGAATACGGTTTTTGAGATGAAACGGCACCTGCCGATTTTTGTGACGCAGCCGTATATTTATATTGCAAACAATTACGATAATTTCGACTGTCTGGTCAAGGGACTTGTGAAGCACAGCTGGGGCATGAAGATGCTGGCACCGTTCTGGACGCTGACGGGACTCAAGTTTCTGGTTCCGTCGTTGACGGCATTTCCATATTATGTGACGAAGGAAGAGCTGACGACGCTGACGATGTTTTATGATGCGTACTACGATTTCGGCGTAATTGGCGTGTTCGTCTTTTCTGCCCTGTTAGGAGCGGCGGCGTATCTGCTGATGCGGATGATGCGCCAGGTGCAGAATCCGATTACCTATCTTCTGTACGCACAGTTTGCACTTTACATGCTGTTATCGTTTTTCACAACCTGGTTCAGCAATCCGTCCACATGGTTTTATTTCGCGGTGACAGCGGTTGTGACATTTCTGGTATCACATAAGATTGCAGGGCGGTAAAAATATATGGATTAAGATATAAAAATGAAATAAAATCTGCTATAATAACAAAAAGACGACAATTCAGCAAGTTAAAGTGCTGCTTGTATACAGATTGAATTGCCGCATGGATCAATTTTATAGAAAAGAGGGCAAGCCAATGATTTCAGAAAAAATGATACCGCTTATGAAAAATAACTCCGCCATCCGTATGATGTTCGAAGAGGGCAATAAGCTGGCAGCGAAATATGGACGTGAGAATGTGTTTGATTTCAGCCTTGGAAATCCGAGCGTACCGGCTCCGGCAGAGGTAAATCAGGCAATTCAGGATATCGTAAAGGAAGAAGATTCCCTGTTTGTACACGGATATATGTCCAACGCAGGCTATGAAGATGTGCGTGAGACGATCGCTCAGTCGTTAAACCGCCGGTTCGGCACCTCCTTTCACGCAGGCAACATCCTGATGACGGTCGGTGCGGCAAGTGGTTTGAATGTCATTTTAAAGACCCTGTTAAATCCAGGAGAGCAGGTCATTACCTTTGCACCATACTTTGTAGAGTATGGTTCCTATGTCCGCAACTATGACGGCGAGCTGGTGGTTGTATCTCCGAATACGGTGGATTTCCAGCCGAATCTCGTTGAATTTGAGGAAAAGATCAACGAAAAGACCAAGGCAGTGATCATCAACACCCCGAACAACCCGACCGGCGTTATTTATTCCGAGGAAACACTGCAGAAGATTGCAGCAATTCTGGAAAAGAAACAGAAGGAATTTGGTACATCGATCGTGCTTCTGTCCGATGAGCCGTATCGTGAGCTGGCTTACGACGGCGCGGTTGTACCGTATGTGACAAAATATTACCGCAATACAGTGGTTTGCTACTCTTACAGTAAGTCTCTGTCCCTTCCGGGCGAGCGTATCGGTTATCTGGTAATCCCGTCTGAGATGGATGAGAGCGCAAATGTATTCCAGGCGGCAACGATCGCGAACCGTGTTCTGGGCTGTGTCAATGCGCCATCCCTGATGCAGAGAGTCATCAAGCGCTGCGTAGATGCGAATGTGAATCTGGAAGCTTACGACCGCAACCGTAACCTGCTTTACAACGGATTGAAAGAGTGCGGATTTTCCTGCATCAAGCCGGAGGGCGCGTTCTACCTGTTTGTGAAATCTCCAGTGGAGAATGAGAAGGAATTCTGTGAGGTATGCAAACAGTACAATGTACTGGTAGTACCGGGAAGTTCATTCGCTTGCCCAGGTTATGTGCGCATTGCATACTGCGTATCATATGGACAGATCGAGAGATCGCTTCCGGCATTCAGAAAGATTGCGGAACACTATAATCTGGTATAGCGAAATTGTATCATCGTCTTGGAAAGGAAAAGGATGAGATGAAACGATGTTTTAGAATGATTCTGAATATTGTGATTCCGCTCCTTGGTTTATGTCTGGTCATCTTTTTAGGTCCCAGACTTCTGCATTTTTTCATGCCGTTTGTGGTCGGATGGATTCTGGCACTTTTAGCAAATCCGCTGGTGCGGTTTCTGGAACGGCGCGTGAAGCTGGTGCGGCGCCACGGCTCGATGCTGATCATTATCGCGGCGCTGGCGATCGTGATCGGTCTTTTTTACGGGGCGGGTCTTCTGGTTTACCGGGAAATGGGAAGTTTTCTGGCGGATGCACCGGAAATATATCAGAGTGTGATCGCTGAGATCGAGAATGCATTGCAGAATGGGCGGAAGCTTGCAGAATATTTTCCGCAGAATTTACAACCGCCGCTGCTGGCATTTTCGGATAATCTGGATGGTCTGTTTGGAAAACTGGTATCGCGGGCGGCGGAACCGACCGTGCAGATCGCCGGACATGTGGCGAAGAGTATTCCGAATCTTCTGGTAAATATGGTCATTATTATCCTGTCTTCATACCTGTTTCTGGCGGATCGGGAGTCCATCATGCGGTGGCTGAAAGAGCATCTTCCGGCATTTGTATTCCGCTATATCGAGTATATGAAACGGGACGCAAAGGGACTGATTGGTGGATATTTTCTGGCACAATTCCGTATCATGTGTGTGGTGGCGCTGATTCTCGCGGCAGGATTTTTGGTGCTGGGTGTCCGCTACGGTGTCCTGTTGGCGTTTTTGACGGCGATTCTGGATTTTCTGCCGATCTTTGGAACGGGAACGGTGCTGTTCCCATGGGCGGTTGTGAAACTGTTTGCGGGGGAGTATGCGTATGCGACCGGGCTTATCCTGCTCTACATCCTGACGCAGGTCGTCCGTCAGATCATCCAGCCGAAGATCGTCGGGGAGTCGATGGGATTGCCGCCTCTGATGACGCTGTTTCTTTTGTATCTGGGATTTAAGCTGCGCGGGCTGACAGGCATGATTCTGGCGGTGCCGGTGGGGCTTGTCTTTATCAATTTTTATAAATATGGGGCGTTTGATTCGATGATCCGGAATTTCAGGATGCTGATGGAGGCGATTCAGAAATTCCGGAGGGAAGAATAGGGGAGGTTTCCTTCTATTTCTATATAGTAAAATTTTCTTGTTTCATAGGAAATTGCGTCCTATGAAACAAAAAACGCTCCGCGAGGATGCGCACTCGCGCGAAGCAGAAACATGTCGCAAGCGACCGCGCGAGACGCCCGAATGTGCTGAGGCACATTCTTTTTTAGTAATTTAATCTGGATAAATTATGCGGCGTATCGCGATATTTTTTCTTATATGCCCGGAGGAACGCAGCATAATTGCGGAATCCGGATTGATAGCAGGCTTCTGTGACGGGGGTGCCCCGGCGCAGGAGCTCGTTTGCGTTTTGGAGGCGTTTTTCGGTCAGGTATTCGGTAATGGTGTAGCCGGTTTCCTGGCGGAAGAGACGCATCATGTGGTATTTGCTTATGTAAAAGCGGGCGGCGAGCTGGTCGATCGTATGGTCTTCTTCCGGGTGTTCAGAGAGGTAGCGCATGAGTTCCAGGATTTTTTCGCCGGAAGGGGAGGTCGGAACGTATTCCCGATGGTTTTCGGAGGCGGCGCGATCAAGATGTACCATAAATTCCAGGAATAATAAACGCAGAAGAAGCCCGGAGCCATAGCTGCTGCCACCAAGGGATTCAAAGTTAGCATTGTCTGTGCCATTGTCATTTGTACCACCTGCCTGATAGGCATTTTCCAGTCTTGACAGCGCCTCTAAGAGCGGCGTCATGGTAAGGGAACCGAGGCGCAGAACATCGGACTGCTGTTCTCTGGCAAGCTGGAAACAGAGGTCGAGCGCACAGTCAGCACAGGAGAATGCATCCAGACATTCCGGCGACAGGTAGAGGATGATGCGCTCATATCGGCTTTTGTATGGCACGACCGGCTTGTGCAGGCAGTGCGCGCCGACGAGGACGATGTCGAGCGGGCGGAGGTGGTAGGAACGGCCTTCCACGATGTAGTCCGCTTCGCCGTTTAACAGGATCAGGACTTTGTGGAAATCATGATAGTGGTAGGCAACCGGTGTATCCATCTGCCCGCGCAGGTGGAAAAGGCGGAATTCGTGGTTGAGGTAGCCGCGTTTTTCGTAGGCGGGGGATTCGTGGGTGGTGTTTTCTGGCATAAGGGGACTCCTTTTTTGAGTGTATTGCAGGTTGATTGTTGCGGGAAATTATATCTTGTATAAATGCATTGAGTTTGTTGTTTTCCTCTGAGATAAATATGTTTTGAAACACAGATATTTCATTTCTTAGTTCATATTATATAGCATTATATGCAATATTTAAAGCATGATTCTTCTATTAAAAGCTGCTATATTTTCTTAAAATTGAAATTAAAGAAAGCATAGATGGAATATTATGAAAATGCAGACATATTCAAAATATAAATGGATATGCATGATAAAGTGATTTCGAGAACGGAAGTAGAATAGAAATCATTGATGAAAGGTAACTGTTCAGTAGGTCTGCGCATTTACTGCGCTGACCGTACGAAAACATGGGTCAGCAGGCAAAAATCCCATTGCCGTAGGCAATTTTAATGGATTTTTGCGCGTGACTGTGAAGGTACTGAACAGTTACGATGAAAGATTTTTATGGTATTGATTAAAAGGGGCAGGAGGTATCGCGATGAAACAGGTTGTGCTTGAAAAATATCACTGTATGGGAAATGATTACCTGGTGTTTGATCCAAATAAGAATGATTTGGAATTGAATGCGGAGAATATCAAGAAGATGTGTAGCCGTCATTTTGGCATCGGCGCGGATGGCATTCTGGCGGGCCCATATCTGGGGGAGAATGATTTTTATGTACGCATCTACAACGCGGACGGCAGCGAGGCGGAGAAGAGCGGCAACGGCATGGGTATTTTTGCAAAATATCTGCGGGACGCGGGATATGTGCAGAAAACGACGATCTCCTGGAAAACGCTGGGAGGCGAGGAGACAGTCTTTTATCTCAACGAGGATGCGACCCGTGTGAAAATTTCGATGGGACATCCGACGTTCTGGAGCGATGAGATTCCGGTGACCGGCGAGCGGCGGGAGATGGTAAACCAGACGATGGTATTTGGAAAGATTCCGTATGTCACGACTTGTCTTTCAATGGGAAATCCGCACTGTGTTATCTGGATGAATGAGATTTCGAAGGAAATGGTGTGCCGGATCGGCGAGCATTCGGAAACATCCGAATATTTCCCGGAAAAGGTCAATACGCAGATTTTAAATGTCCTTGACCGGACGAATATCCAGATCGAGATCTATGAGAGAGGCGTTGGATATACGCTGGCGTCCGGAAGCTGCGCCTGCGCGGCGGCGAGTGCGGCATACCGCCTGGGACTTGCCGATCCGCATATGTACGTCCATATGCCGGGCGGCACGCTGGAAGTGGAAATCAAGGAGGACGGCATGGTTTACATGGTCGGCGAGGTCGGCTATGTGGGACATATCCAGTTGGGAAATGAATTGAGCGAACAGCTGCGGATTAAATAAAAAAGTATTTGACAGAAAAATATCGGACTGCTATATTTTATTTATAAAAATTGTGAAAAGAATGACAGGGGCATTCTCACACAGCAAAACGATCATAAACGTATGCTTGAAATTTTGGGGGCTGTATAGGCAGGAAAATTCTGGGCGTATATGAAAAGAGGGCGAGGGGGCTGACTGGAGACAGAGACAGCTGCCTCGTTTTTTATAGGAGGAAATGGCGATGGGAGAGAATACGAACCGATCCGAACCTTTTTTTGATGAAGATGTTGATTTGGTAAAGCTGCAGTTTACCGATATTTTTGGACAGTGCAAAATGGTCCAGATGACGCGGAGGCAGGCGGAAAAAGCGATGAAAGAGGGGTATGCAATTAACCGGTTTGCGCTCGGCGGCTTACAGAAAGCTGGGATCGAGGGCGCGGCGGCGCCGGAGTATCTGACGGACCAGAGCGAGAGTGTGGAATTGTACTTGAAGCCGGATGCATCAACGTATCAGGTTCTTCCGTGGGATTCCGGGCAGGAAAATGTAGCGCGTGTGATCTGCCAGGTCTGCAATGCGGATGGGACGCCGTCCTGGACGGATTCGCGTCATATTTTACAGGAAACGGTAAAACGTGCCGAGAAGATGGGACTGGACTTTGATTTTGATTTCCAGTGTGAGTTTTATCTGTTTCACACGGATGATGATGGGAGACCGACGACGGTGACGCATGAGGTTGCCGGGTATTATGACGCGGGGCGATCGATCTGGCAGAGGGCGTCCGCCGGGACATGGTTCTGAGCCTGGAGGAAGCAGGATTTGCGGTCGAGAGCACGCATCATGGTCTGACTGCCGGACAGCACAGCTTCGTCCTTCCGGCGCGCCGGGGCATTGAGGCAGCAGATTATTTACAGACGTTCAAGGCGGCGGTCAAACGGATTGCGAAACGCCATGGTCTGCATGCGACTTTTATGCCGAAGCCAAACATGAGCGGCGACGGATCGGGGCTTCATGTGGGCGTGTCGATCTCTTCCAGACGGGGCGCGGAGGCGATGGCGCAGGCGAAGCATTTTGCAGCAGGCGTGCTTAAAAATCTGAGTGATATGATGATTTTTACGAATCCGACCGTCAATTCATATAAACGTCTGGCGGCGGAGCGGAGCACGGTGTTCCAGCCGGAGTTCCCGGCGGCTGTGTGGGAAAAAGGAAGTGAAAAGGCAGTTCATGTGAAGGAAGACCGGAACGGACGTATTTCCGTGGAAGTGCAGTTCCCGGATCCGTCTGCGAATCCGTATCTGGCGCTGACGGCAATTCTGGCAGCAGGACTGGAAGGAATCGAGAAGGCGCTGGTGCTGGATGAAGAAGCGGGCGATGAGGATGCGCCGCGGTTCCCGGAGACATTGGGGATATTGCTCCAGAAGCTGGATCAGAATGAATTTGCACACCGTGTATTTGGGGAAAAGTTCTGCCGGATGTACGGCGAGGGCAAGAAAGAGGAGTGGGAACGCTTCTGTGCCTATGTGACGGATTGGGAAACAGCGGAATATCTGTATCGTTGTTAGGGGGTACGAAATCGCAGTGAGGTGAGACCACGTGGGAAACATCATAGTAGCATTTTCGAAGCCGCAGGACGGACGAAATATTAGAAATATACTCGTAAAACATGGAATACAGGTCACAGCCTCCTGCACATCGGGCGCGCAGGTTTTAGCGTTAACTGATGATTTGCGAAGCGGGATTGTGGTGAGCGGCTACCGGTTTGGTGATATGACCTGCCGGCAGCTTGCCGACCAGCTGCCGCCGGGATTTGATTTGCTTCTCATTGCTTCCCCAAGCCGGTGGAGCGGCGAAGCGATGGGAAAGATTGTCTGCCTGCCGGCGCCGTTTAAAATGGGAGATTTAGTTTCAACGGTCCGCATGATTGAGCAGACGCAGGCGGAAAAAAGACGGCGGATGCGTCGCCAGCCGCCGCAGAAGCGCAGGGAAGAGGATCAGAAAGCGATCGACACCGCAAAGGCGATTTTGATGGAGAGGAACCGGATGACGGAGCCAGAAGCGCATAAATATCTGCAGAAATGCAGCATGGACAGCCAGGTCAGCCTTATTGAGGCGGCACAAATGGTAATCAGTCTTTACAAAATGGCGTAAGATCCTTTAAAATAGGATCAAAAAGGCAGAAGGAGCAGTAAAAACAATGAAATTTACAAAAATGCAGGGACTTGGCAATGATTATGTCTATGTCAACTGTTTTGAAGAAACGGTAAACGATCCGGAGAAGTTGGCGATTGCCGTCAGTGACCGCCATTTTGGAATTGGTTCCGACGGATTGATTCTGATTACTCCATCCGAGGTGGCAGACTGCCGCATGGATATGTACAATCTGGACGGTTCCCGCGGCGCGATGTGCGGCAACGGCATCCGCTGTGTGGGAAAATATGCGTATGACCATCATATCGTAGACAAGTCGCAGATTTCTGTTGAGACATTGTCCGGGATTAAATATCTGGATATGAAGGTTGAAAATGGCAAAGTAACGGCGGTCACCGTCGATATGGGCG
Source organism: Clostridium sp. AF50-3 (assembly GCF_003477445.1). NCBI lineage: Bacteria > Bacillati > Bacillota > Clostridia > Eubacteriales > Clostridiaceae > Clostridium > Clostridium sp. AF50-3. The sequence goes on from NZ_QUDH01000013.1 coordinate 61,636, forward strand.
AGCCGGAGCAGACTTCCGAGCTTCCGGAGAAGATCGAGGTAGATGGAACGGAATACGAATTTACCGGAATTTCCATGGGAAATCCGCACGCCGTTCTGTTTATGGATGAGATTGATTCCTTGGATCTGGAGACGATCGGACCGAAATTCGAGTTCCATAAGCGTTTCCCGGACCGTACCAACACCGAGTTTGTCAAGGTCATTGACCGCACACACGTAAAAATGCGTGTCTGGGAGCGCGGATCCGGCGAAACGATGGCATGTGGAACAGGTGCCTGCGCGGTTGCCGTTGCATCTATTCTGGCAGGGCATACGGAGGATGAGGTTGAGGTCGAGCTGCTGGGCGGCTGCCTGCAGATCCGCTGGGACCGCGAGAAAAACCGCGTGTTCATGACTGGACCGGCGGTGGAAGTGTTTAGCGGGGAGTATGAGGAATAATTAAACAGGAAACTTTGGGACTTCTTTCACATATGGTAGTAGTACAACGATATGTGAGAGGAGTCTTTTCTTTTGGAAGAAAAAAAGAAAGTGATGATAGATGCCGGGCACGGCGGAACGAAAGATCCGGGAGCAGTATTTGAGGATCGGATGGAAAAGGACGATACCCTGCGTCTGGCGCTGGCAGTAGGGAGGATTCTCGAGGAAAATGGGGTGAATGCCGTCTACACGCGGTCAACGGACGTCTATGACACGCCCTACCAGAAAGCAGAGATGGGAAATGAGGCGGGCGCGGACTATTTTGTTTCCCTGCACCGCAATGCGGCGAGTGAGCCGGGAAAAGGTTCGGGCGTCATGACGCTGGTGTACAAGACAGGCAGGGAATCAGAACAGCTGGCGGATTCAATACAGAGAGAGCTGGCGCGCACCGGATATGTGGATCTCGGCGTGATCGAGCGCCCGGATTTGATTGTGCTGCGGAAAACGCAGATGCCGGCGGTTCTGGTTGAAGTCGGATTTATCGACAATCCGGAGGATAACAAGCGGTTTGACGCGCAGTTTGACGAAATTGCGGCGGCGGTTGCATCTGGGATTCTAAATGTAATCGATGACGACATGGATCGCCGTCCGGTGGAAGAGAGCGACTATTATTACCAGATCCAGACGGGGGCGTACCGCATCCGATCGCTGGCAGAGCAGCAGTTAGACGAACTGCGCCGTATGGGATTCCCTGCATTTCTGGTGTACGATGGGACGTATTTCAAGCTTCGGGTCGGTGCGTTTAAAAATCTCGACAACGCTGTGCGGATGGAACGGGAACTGCGGAAGGCGGGATTTCCGACGGTGCTTTTGTATGAGAGGGAGGTGAAGTAGGGGAGAAAAGCTGAAAAACAGGCACTATCTGAAAATAAGAATAGAATGACTTATTTGATTGATTTTTGCTGTGCTTTTTGTAAAAATGAATGGAAAAAATCCCCTCATTATGGTATGCTGAAGATAGAAAGCAACATGCATTTTCTTGTAGATAAAGGGAGGGGTTTGGTATGTCAGAGAAGAAAAAAATTATCATCACGATTGCGAGGCAGTATGGAAGCGGCGGTGCGGATACGGGCAAAAAGTTGGCGGAAGATCTGGGGATCAGTTTTTATGATAAGAACATTCTCCGTATGAACTCAGATGAGAGCGGTATCAAAGAGAGCTATTTCCATCTGGCAGACGAGAAGGCGGGCAACCGGCTTTTATACAAGATTATCAATACATTGACGCCGGAAAAGGGCGCACCGTCGTTCGGTTCCGATCTCATTTCAGCTGACAATCTGTTCCGCTTCCAGTCGGAAGTGATCCGGAAGCTGGCGGCGGAGGAATCCTGCGTCATCATCGGTCGCTGCGCGGATTACGTGCTGGATGGCACCGAGGGACTGATCCGCGTGTTCCTCTACGCGGATATTAAAGTGCGTGAGGAGCGCGTGCGTGAGCGGAATCTCTACGCGGACAAAGATGTCCTCAAAAATATCCACCGGATCGACCGGGAACGCCGCGATTATAATCGTTATTATGCAGGGCGCGACTGGGAGAAGCCGGAGAATTACGACCTTTTGATTAATACGACGCAGATTGGTGTGGACGGGGCGGTTCAGTTGATTAAGGATTATTTAAAAATGAGGGGGCTTTTGTAAGGGAAAAAGAATGACTTCCACTTGCAATTCAATATAGTATCGTGTAAAATGGCACATACAGCCGGGCGAATACGAGAGTGTTTGGACGGCTGTATGTGCTGTTTTGCTATTATTACAAGTAAGGGGAAAATATGAAATATCAAAATGATATTGACAAAATGAATACGAACCGGAATTTATTTCTGATGTCGCTGCCGATCTTCGTGGAGCTGTTATTGCAGCTTTTGGTCGGAAACGTTGATCAGATGATGGTAAGCCGGGTATCGCAGCCCTCGGTGGCAGCGATTGTCAATGCGAACCAGATCATGAACCTGGTGATTATCGTGCTGAGCATGGCATCGACGGCGGTTACTGTGATTTTGTCCCAGTATCTGGGCGCGCAGGATGAAAAAAATGCATCCCGGACCTGCATGGTCTCGATCGTGCTGATCGGCGGCGTCAGTCTTGCGGCAACGATCCTGGTTTTTGCCGGGCACACGCCGCTTTACCGGGCGATCCATGTGCCGGAGGAGGTTTTTGATGAGGCGTCGCTGTATCTGCTGATTGTCGGCGCATTTATTCTGGTGCAGGGACTTTATCTGACCTTCTCAGCGATGATCCGCGCATTTGCCATGGTAAAGGAAGTCATGATTATATCAGTTATCATGAATGCCATGAATATTGTGGGAAATGCGATTTTAATCAACGGCTGGTTCGGAATGCCGCAGCTTGGGGCGGTCGGGGCGGCGATCTCGACAGATATCAGTAAGTTAGTTGGTTTGGCATTGATGATCGGAATGTTTTTCAAGAGCCGCCGCGTCAAAATGGGAATGAGTTATCTGCGTCCATTTCCGGTGCAGATTTTAAAAAATCTCTGCCTGTTGGCAATTCCGACGGGGGTCGAAAGTTTTTCGTACAATCTCTCCCAGATGATGATTCTGGGAATTGTTAATTCCTTTGGCACGCTGGTTACTGTAACCAAGGGATACTGTACGATTTTTGCCAATATTGATTATGTTTATGCGATGGCGATCGCGACGGCAACCCAGATTGTGCTGGGCTACCTGATCGGAGCGCGCCGTCTGAATGATATACAGAAACGAGTGAATGCGACACTGAAGGTTGCGATTGCGGCGTGTGTCGGGATGGCGGTGCTGATGTGCCTGGGAGGTAAATACATTTTCCTGATTTTCACAGACAACCCGGAGATCATTGCGCTTGGACGGCGGATTCTGGTGATTGAGATTGTGCTGGAGATCGGGCGCGCAGTCAACATTGTTATGACCAAATGCCTGATTGCGGTCGGCGATGTCCTGACCCCGACCACGGTCGGAATCACCTTCCAGTGGGTCGTAGCTGCCGCCGGCTCCTGGTTGCTCGGCAGCAAGCTCGGCTGGGGGCTGGAAGGCGTCTGGATCGCAATGGCAGCCGATGAATGCGTGCGCGGACTCATTTACGCGGTGCATTTTAAGAAAGAACGTTGGAAGAAGAATTTTAAGGGCGTGAAGACGGAAGCAGAGTTGGGAGAGGCGTAGAAGATAAGCGAAGAAAGAAAGTGTGAGAAAAAATGAAAGAAACAGGATGGAAAAAGACAGCAGGGAATGGTTCTGATGGAAAAAGAACGGAAGGAAAGAAATCGTTTGGCCGGGGGGAGAAAACAAATGGATTTTCCAAGAATAGTGCAAAAGTGGGAGTCAATGGGGAAAAACAGGGAAAATCTGCTCGTAAAGTGTCTGGAGTTGAGGATAAATGGGGCACACATGGGGACAGGAAACGAAATGTAGGGGAAAAAGACGGTCAGAAAACGGTTCATGGTGGACAGCGTGAAAAAACAAAATGTCCGATTTACCGTGAGTGCGGTGGCTGTCAGTATCTCCATTTAACCTATGATCAGCAGTTAAAAGAAAAACAGAAGCGCATGGAAGAACTGCTGGGCGGTGTCTGTCCGGTTCGTCCGATCATTGGAATGGAAGAGCCGTATCATTACCGCAATAAAGTTCATGCGGTATTTGGATTGGATCGGAAAAATAATCCAATTTCTGGCATTTACAAAGAGGGGACACATCGGATTCTTCCGGTGGATTCCTGTCTGATTGAGGATCAGAAAGCAGACGAGATCATCGTGACGATCCGGAGTATGCTTCGTTCGTTCAAGATCCGTGTTTTTGATGAGGACACCGGATACGGTCTGCTGCGTCATGTATTGATTCGCCGCGGCTTCACAACCGGCGAGATTCTGGTCGTTTTGGTGACAGCATCCCCGGTATTCCCGTCGAAGAACAATTTCGTCAAGGCGCTTCGTGAAAAGCACCCGGAAATTACTACGATCGTCCAGAATATCAACGGCAGAAGCACCAGTATGGTGCTTGGCGACAAAGAACACGTTCTGTACGGAAAAGGATATATAGAGGATGTTCTCTGCGGGCTCCGGTTCCGTATTTCGTCCCGTTCCTTCTATCAGATTAACTCAGTTCAGACTGAGAAGCTGTACGGAAAAGCGATGGAACTGGCAGAACTTACAGGCAAGGAGACGGTGCTGGATGCTTATTGCGGCATCGGTACCATCGGACTTATCGCCAGCAAGCACGCAGGCAAGGTGATCGGTGTAGAGTTGAATCAGGATGCAGTGCGGGATGCGGTGCAGAATGCGAAGAAGAATGGCATCACCAATGCACAGTTCTTCTGCAATGATGCAGGCCGGTTCATGTCTCATATGGCAGCCAGAGGCGAGAGTGCAGATGTGGTGTTTATGGACCCGCCGAGAAGCGGAAGTACCGAGGAATTTATTGACGCGGTAGCCCTGATGCAGCCGAAACGTGTCGTCTACATTTCCTGTGGTCCGGATACATTGGCACGCGATTTGAAAGTATTCGCAAAGCACGGTTATCGGGCGAAAGAAGCATGGCCGGTGGATTTGTTTGGGTGGACGGGGCATGTGGAGACAGTAGTTCTTTTATCCCACAAAAAAGCCGACAGTTATATCCACATTGATGTGGAGTTTGGAGAGGGCGAGGGCAAGATTCCGGTAGATAGTATTGCTAAAAGAGCCGAAGCGTATAAGCCCAAAGAAAAAGTGACCTACAAAATGATTAAGGAGTACATAGAAGCGAAATACGGCTTCAAGGTACATACCGCATATATCGCAGAGGTAAAGCGAAATTTGGGATTGCCGATGTATGATGCTCCTAATGCGGTAGAAGAATTGAAACAGCCGAGGAAACATCCGACACCAGAAAAGGTAGAAGCAATCAAAGATGCACTTCGTTATTTTGCAGTGATATAAAACTTTACTTACAATCGAATATTTCTTACATAGCCGTTTATTCATTTATTTGAGTAAGCGGCTTTTTTCATCCCTATTTTTCGGAATAGGGATATTTTTTGTAGAAGGAGGAGGTTTATTTGAACACGCAAATCATCGCCATCGCCAACCAGAAAGGCGGCGTTGGCAAAACAACAACCTGTGCGAACTTGGGAATAGGTCTGGCACAGGCCGGAAAGAAAGTGCTTCTGATCGACGGGGACCCACAAGGAAGTCTGACAATCAGCTTGGGAAATCCGCAACCGGACAAGCTGCCATTTACACTGTCGGATGCAATGGGCAAAATTCTGATGGATCAGCCTATACGTCCCGGAGAAGGTATTCTGCATCATGCAGAAGGCGTTGACCTGATGCCTGCGGATATTCAGCTTTCCGGTATGGAGGTTTCTCTGGTAAACGCCATGAGCCGTGAAACGGTTTTACGGCAATATCTGGACACACTGAAGGGACAATATTCCCATATCCTGATTGACTGTCAGCCCTCGTTGGGGATGCTTACGGTCAATGCGCTGGCGGCTGCGAACAGGATCATAATTCCCGTTCAGGCAGAGTATCTGCCCGCCAAAGGGTTGGAACAGCTTCTATCTACGGTCAGTAAGGTGAAACGACAGATCAATCCAAAGCTCCAGATTGACGGTATCCTGCTGACGATGGTGGATAACCGCACCAACTTTGCCAAAGAGATTGCTGCTTTGCTGCGGGACACCTATGGAAGTAAAATCAAAGTCTTTGGAACGGAAATCCCCCATTCTGTCCGGGCAAAGGAAATTAGTGCAGAGGGAAAAAGTATTTTCGCCCATGACCCTGGCGGCAAGGTGGCAGAGGGGTATCGAAATCTGACGAAGGAGGTGTTGAAACTTGAAAAGCAGCGCGAAAAAAATAGAGCTGGCCTCGGTAGATGATCTGTTCTCCACCGAAGAAGGCCGTCAGGATGCAAAGCTGGAAAAGATTCAGGAGATTCCGCTGTCTGAACTGCATCCCTTTAAGAACCACCCATTCAAAGTCAAGGATGACGAAGCCATGATGGAGACCGCTGACAGTATCAAGCAGTATGGCGTTCTGGTTCCGGCGATTGCTCGACCGGACCCGGAGGGCGGTTATGAGCTGGTAGCCGGACACAGGCGGCACAGAGCCAGTGAGCTGGCAGACAAGGAGACCATGCCGGTCATTGTTCGGGATTTGGATGATGATGCCGCCACGATCATTATGGTTGACAGCAATCTGCAACGAGAAAGCCTGCTTCCCAGTGAAAGGGCCTTTGCCTATAAGATGAAACTGGATGCCATTAAGCACCAAGGAGCCAGGACGGATTTAACCTCGGCCCAAGTTGGGCCGAAGTTGACTGCGGCAGAAAAAATCGCGGAGAACAGTCCAGATAGCAAATCACAGATTAAAAGATTTATCCGTCTGACCGAACTGATTCCCGAACTGCTGGACATGGTGGATGAAAAGAAAATTGCCTTAAATCCTGCTTATGAGCTGTCCTTCCTCAAAAAAGAGGAACAGAGAGATTTGCTGGATGCAATGGACAGCGAACAGGCTACCCCTTCTCTTTCTCAAGCCCAGCGGCTCAAAAAATACAGTCAGGAGGGGCATCTGACCCTCGATATGATGCGTGTCATCATGGGTGAGGAAAAGAAAAGCGATCTGGACCGAGTGACATTTACCTCTGACACCTTGCGGAAGTATTTTCCTAAAAGCTATACGCCCCAGCGGATGCAGGAAACCATCATCAAGCTGCTGGAGGCATGGCAGAAAAAGCGTCAGAGAGACCAGGAACGATGAAAGGAGCCGCCTATGATGGATATTTCAGCCCGTGAGCTGAAAGGACACAACATTCTCGCCGTGGAGAGGTTTTGGGATAACACACGCTGGATGATTGAGTTTTCCGTCCTGCGTCCCAGCACAGCTTACGGCAGCCCCGGAGAGGAAATGCGGCTGTTTTTGACCGAGGACGGGTATCAGGCTGCCCTGCAAAGCCAGCAGCGTCGGGAGATTAAGATCAAGCGTTACGCTCGTGTGATTGAGGGACATATCCTCGATTTCAAACCGGGAAAACGCCGCCGCTCATAAACCCATACAACGAAAGGAAAGGAATGACTATGTGTACGGTAAAGGAAATTCAAGAAGCAATCCGGGAAGATTGCAAATCTCAGCATGACATGGAATCAACGGATATTGACCGAGTGATGCAAACACTTCCTTTCGCCCAGGAGGAGCCATTTACAGAGGCGCGTCCTCGAAAGCCGCTGTTTTGGTTCTATGCAAGAAAATTTGAAAAGTGTTGAACACCGCAATTCTTTGGAATGAGGATTGCGGTTTTTTTGTACCCAAAATTCGGAAGGAGTGAGGTCGATGGCCGTTTTTCGCATTGAACGGACCCGTGATTATACTGTGATGAGCAATCATCATTTACGAAATGCAAACCTGTCGTTAAAAGCCAAGGGACTGCTTTCCATGATGTTATCTTTGCCAGAGGACTGGAATTACACCACCCGTGGTCTTGCAAAGATCTGTAAGGAGGGCGTGGATGCCATAGGCGCTGCGTTGCGGGAATTGGAGGCTGCCGGTTACATTGTGCGGCACAAGCTGCGTGACCGGCAGGGACGCATCAGCGATACAGAGTATGTCATATACGAGCAGCCACAGCTTAGAAAACCGGATACGGATTCACCAGATACGGAAAACCCGTATATGGATAAACCGGATACGGAAAAGCCCGCAGAATTAAATATAGAGAAATCAAATACTCAAAAACAAAATATTTATGGATCAAGTACCGATTCCATTCCCTTCCGGGAAACAGCGGCGGCAAGACCGCCGGAACGGAAAGGAAGAGATGCGATGTCTGTCACAGAGATAGAAAATTATCGGGAATTGATTTTGGAGAATATCGAGTATGACTGTCTGAAACAGCGTTATCCTCTCTACCTGGATGACCTGAATGAGATCGTAGAGCTGTTGGTAGAAACGGTCTGTGCCAGACGAAAGACCACCCGGATCTCTGGGGCAGACTTTCCTCACGAGATCGTGCGTTCCCGTTTTTTGAAACTGGACAGCTCCCACATCGAGTTTGTTATGGACTGTCTGCAAAAGAACACCACCCAGGTACGCAACATGAAGCAGTACCTGCTTGCGGTGCTGTTCAATGCGCCTACCACCATGAATAATCACTTCACTTCATTGGTCAACCACGATATGCACGCAGGCGCTGGTAAAGGCCGCCTTTTATCATGCCAAAGGAGGCACGACATGAACCAGATGGAAATTTTCAAAAACCCGGAGTTTGGCAGTATCCGGGTCATCGAAGAAAACGGCAAATACCTGTTCTGCGGAACGGATGTGGCCGCTGCGCTGGGGTACAGCAATTCCCGCGATGCAATTATCCGCCATTGTAGGTATGTCGTGAAACGCGACGCACCTCACCCACAAAGCCCCGACCGCAAAATCAGTATGACTTTTATCCCCGAAGGAGATTTGTACCGCCTGATTGTTCACAGCAAATTGCCATCGGCAGAACAGTTTGAACAGTGGGTATTCGATGAGGTTCTGCCTACCATTCGCAAGCACGGGGCCTATCTCACAAGAGAGAAGCTTTGGGAGGTAGCTACTTCCCCGGAGGCTCTGATGAAGCTCTGCTCAGACTTGTTGGCTGAGCGTGAAGCAAATATTTCTCTGCGTAAGGAAAATGCACAGCTGGAGGGCAAAGCCGCTTTCTATGACCTGTTCATCGACTTAAAGCACAGCACCAATCTCAGGACAACCGCCAAAGAGTTGGATGTCCCGGAGCGCCGGTTTGTTCGGTTTCTGATAGAACGACGGTTTGTGTACCGCACAGCATCCGGCAATGTGCTGCCCTATGCCAATGTGAAAAATACGGGGCTGTTCTGTGTGAAAGACTACTGCAATCACGGGCATACCGGCTCCTACACGCTGGTTACGCCAAAGGGAAAGCTCTACTTTGCTCAGCTGCGGGAGATGATCTTGCTGGTCTCATAAGAACGGAAAGGAAGTGGGTTTTATGCAGGAAGGCAAAACAATCGGGCAGCTGATGGAGGAAATGCGCCAGAAAGCCGGGGCGCAGAACTATCACGGTCATGACTACATGGATCTCCAGCGATTTGCGGAGAACACCCGGCACATGATTATTTTTGATGTACTGACGCATGACTCCCCGGTTGGCTGGAAAGGAGAACGCACCCGCCTGTTTTTGTCAGATATAGGCTATGAAAAAGCTCTGGACAGTCAGGCAAATGGGCAGATCAAGATTCTCAGCCATGCAAAGGTCAGAAATGGAGATTTGTTTTATGACCACAAAGAACAGATACGATAGGAGGAAGCCGATATGAATGAGGAAAAGAAAGTACCCTTTAAGTGGGAATATGGGGAAGAAACCATATCGCTGCAACTTGGAATGTATGCGAATAATCAGCGGCTTTATATCGGCATGATTACCCATACAGAAGATGGAGCAGAGGCGTTTGCAGATATGACGGTGAACCTACCAGGATATTCCCTGGACCCCGGAGAGGCGTTTATTTCCGGTGACATCAGCAAGGATTTGCTGCGATTCATCAAAGAGAACAAATTGGGGAAGGTGCTTCCCTATCAGGTGCAGTCCGGTTATGGGAAATATTCTGCTGTTGCCTTTGATCTGGAGAAGTTGAAGGCATTTGATCCCAAAGGTGTGGCAGAGTTTCGGGAAGTGTGGAATCTGCCGGATAAGAAGCCGGTAAAGAAAAAGAGCCGCGGGATGGAGCGATGAAGAAATATTTTCTTCGGCGGCTGGTGGTCCCGCCTTAGAAAGAAATGCACCACCCCTGCACATTTTGTGGAAAGGAGGCGATGAAAATGCAGGAAGAAGTGGAAAACAGGACTTTAACGCTGGTTGTCAGTGGAACAAAGTTCACCGGCAGGCTGCTCAAAGCCGCCATCAGCAAGTACATGGCCCACTGCAAGGAAAAGAAGCTGCAAAAGCAGAGAAGCCGTGACGCTCCTGTGACACCTCACGGCAAACAGACCGTCAAGCAGCTCATTGGTCAGAATCAGGGGATCTCCAATATCGAGATCACAGACCCTTCCATCAAGGAATTTGAGAAGATCGCCCGGAAATATGGTGTGGACTATGCGGTGAAGAAAGACCGCAGTAGCTCCCCGCCCAAGTACCTGATCTTTTTCAAAGGCCGTGACGCCGATGCGCTGACCGCTGCATTTACCGAGTACACCAGCAAAAAGGTCAAGAAGGCCGAGAAAACAGAACGCCCGTCTGTGCTGGCAAAACTCAGTCAGTTCAAAGAGATGGTCAAAAATGCCGTGGTGGACCGCACCAAGCGAAAGGAGCTGGAACGATGAAAAAGCAGTTTGACATCAAAAAGCTCGTTTTGCTGAACCTGCCCTATCTCCTGATGGGGCTGTTTGCTACCAATTTCGGGGAGGCATGGCGACTGGCTCAGGGGGCAAATATTTCAGAGAAATTCCTTTCTCTGTTTGCTGTCCTGCCTGGGGCGCTGCAAAGCTTCTGGCCCAGCCTGCACCCGCTGGATCTGCTGGTGGGGCTGTGCTGCGGTGCTGGTCTGCGTCTGGCGGTGTATCTCAAAAGTAAAAACGCCAAGAAGTACCGTCACGGCATGGAGTATGGTTCTGCCCGTTGGGGAACCCGTGAGGATATTGCTCCCTACATCGACCCGGTGTTCCAGAACAATGTCATTCTCACAAAAACCGAAAGCCTGACCATGAACAGTCGCCCCAAGGACCCAAAGACCGCCAGAAACAAAAATGTGCTGGTGATCGGCGGCTCCGGTTCCGGTAAGACCCGCTTCTGGCTCAAACCGAATTTGATGCAGATGCACTCGTCCTATGTAGTCACCGATCCGAAGGGAACCATTTTGGTGGAGTGCGGAAAAATGCTCCAAAGGGGCGCACCCAAGCTGGGAAAGGACGGAAAGCCCATGAAGGATAAGCACGGCAAGGTCATTTATGAGCCGTACCGCATCAAGGTCCTCAATACCATCAACTTCCGAAAATCAATGCACTATAACCCTTTCGCCTATATCCATAGCGAAAAGGACATCTTGAAGCTGGTCACAACGCTGATCGCCAATACCAAAGGCGAAGGCAAGGCCGGGGACGATTTTTGGGTCAAGGCAGAAACGCTTCTCTATTGTGCGCTCATTGGCTATATCCACTATGAGGCTCCGGTGGAGGAACAGAATTTCTCCACCCTTATTGAGTTCATCAACGCTATGGAAGTCCGGGAGGATGACGAGGAGTTCAAAAACCCCGTGGATCTTATGTTTGATGCATTGGAAGCCGAGAAGCCGAACCACTTTGCGGTGCGCCAGTATAAGAAATATAAGCTGGCCGCCGGTGTTGTATGCTCTAAAAGACTTCTTAATCAAGCGGTTGGGAAGTCTCTTAGAACACACAACCTAAAACCGAAGAAAGGAGCGCAAGTTATGAGAAAAAACGAGAAAATCACAGCTCTGTACGAACGACTGAGCCGTGATGACTTTGGCAAAGATGATGACCAACAGCGTGAGAGCAACTCCATATCCAATCAAAAAGCAATGTTGGAGGAGTTCGCCGCACGGCAGGGGTTTACGAACATTGTCCATTTCACGGACGATGGCATTAGCGGCACTTGCTTTGACCGTCCCGGATTTCTGGCAATGATGAAAGAGGTTGAAGCCGGAAATGTGGAGTATCTGTGTATCAAGGACATGAGCCGCATGGGTCGTGACTATCTGAAAGTCGGTCAGATTATGGAAATCCTGCGTCAGCGTGGCGTGCGACTTATCGCCATCAATGACGGCGTGGATAGTGCCAGAGGTGACGATGATTTTACCCCTTTCCGCAACATTATGAACGAATACTACGCCAGAGACACCAGCCGTAAAATCCGTTCCACTTTCCAGTCCAAAGGCAAGTCCGGCAAGCACCTCACAGGCACGGTCATTTACGGCTATCTCTGGAACGAAGCCAGAGACCAATGGTTGGTTGACCCCGAAGCCGCTGATGTGGTCAAGCGCATCTTTGCCATGACGATTGAGGGCTACGGTCCGTATCAGATCGCCAGCAAGCTGAAAGAAGAAAAAATTCTCATTCCGTCCGCTTACCTTGCCCAGCACGGCGAGGGCGTGAACAAGAATAAGACTTTCAAAGATGTGTACGGCTGGGGTTCTTCCACCATCTGCAACCTTCTTGAAAAGCGTGAATATCTGGGACACACCATCAATTTCAAGACCCGAAAGCACTTCAAGGACAAGAAAAGCCATTATGTCCCGGAGGACGAATGGACGATTTTTGAGAATACGCACGAAGCTATTATTGACCAGCAGACCTTTGACCTTGTGCAGAAAATCCGTGGGAATGTCAGACGCTACCCGGACGGCTGGGGCGAAGCAGCTCCCCTCACAGGCTTGCTTTATTGTGCCGATTGCGGCGGCAAGATGTATGTCCACCGCACCAATAACGGCAAGCGCATTTCTCAATACACCTGCTCACAGTACACAAAAGTTCCTTGCGGGACACTCTGCAAGACCCAGCACCGTATCAATGAAGATGTGGTACTGTCCCTTGTTTCCGAAATGCTCAAAGCTATTGCCGAGTATGCCAAGCATGACCGAGCCGAGTTTGTCCGTGTGGTGCAGGAAGCGCAGTCCAGCCAGCAGACGGCAGAGGTCAGAAAACAGCGCACACGCCTTGCCACAGCAAAGCAGAGAGTTTCCGAGCTGGAAGTCCTGCTCTGCAAAATCTATGAGGACAACATTTTAGGCAAGCTGTCCGACAGCAGATACGCCACTCTGGACGCTCAATACGAAAAGGAACAGTCCGAGCTTACCGCTGAAATCTCTGTTCTGGAAAAGGCTGTCAAGAGCTATGAGAAGCACGAAAAGGACGCTGACCGTTTTATCGCTCTGATTGACAAATATGAGAACTTCGACAAGCTGACCATTGCCATGCTCAACGAGTTTATCGAGAAAATCCTTGTGCATGAGCGTGACCGCAAGGGCAGTATACAGACCACACAGGAGGTTGAGATTTACTTCAATTTTGTTGGGCGTTTCGTTCCCCCGGCGTTTGGAGAAGTGGAGCTGACCCCGGAGGAATTAGAAGAAATCCGCAAGCGAGAGGAACGCAAGGACAGACTTCATCAGAACTACTTGAAGCGTAAAGCCAGCGGAGCGCAGAAGCGATACGAGGATAAAATCAAGGAGCGGAAAAAGGCAGAAATCGAAGCCAAGAAAGCCGCCATTCGTGCAGAGGACATTGCAAAGGGCGTGTTCGTCCCTGTCAGCAGCTTACCGCAGAGAGAGCCAATGAAAGGAGTACAATCAGCATGAATATCACTTACACACAGAACGGCGATTATCTTATCCCGAACATCGTTATCCGCAAGACCAAGCCCATCGGACACTACGGCAGACTTCGCAAGGCGTATCTGGAAATGCACCGCCCGATACTGTTCAATGAACTGGTGCTATCCGACAAGCTCTTTGAACATTGTGCCGAGATTGACGAAGCGGCACGAAACCGCATGGAGCTGATCGTGCGGTCACTGGCAGAGCAAAACGGTGTGACTGAGCAACTGAAAGCCGATAATCAAATGGAATGGGTGCGGCAGATGAACGCTTGCAAGGCACAGGCAGAGGAGATTGTGAAAGCAGAATTGATTTATGATTGAGTGAGGAAGTCCGGGCAGAAAACTGTTCGGACTTTTCTCATATATTCCAAAGTTGCGATAGAATTGTTCACGAGTTTTATGGTATAATTTGAATGCGAAAAATCGTAGAATTGGAAGTTGGTAGGAGGTTGCTTTATGAGCCTTGATAGGAAAATAAATCGCATTCAATTTCTCTCAGGAAATTCGCTAAAGGTTATTGCTGTACTGACAATGCTTATTGACCATCTATGTAAAATTGTGCTGCAATGGCTGCTATCAAACTACTGGGGGGCTATGGCAGATAACGGGCAAATGTCGTGGGAGAGATTCCGAGAGATAGATTATTTCATACGGTTTGATTTGCAAAGCATTGGGACGATTGCTTTTCCGCTATTCTGTTTTTTGCTGGCAGAAGGATTCCAACACACAAGAAGTAAAAAACGCTATATTGGGTTGATGCTTGCATTTGCCCTTATTTCGGAAGTTCCATTTGACATAGGTTTCTTTAGTGCGTATTCACGAATGGAAGATACATTTCCGTTTTACTTGAAGTATCAAAATGTATTTTTCACCTTGTTTTTAGGCTTATTGACATTGGTATGCCTTGAAAGATTTTCGTGTAAATCAGACCTACCGGTGGATAGAATAAAATCAGCAGTCCTGCAAGTTCTCAGTGTAGTGCTTTTTTCCGGCATTGCGGAAGGAATCCATTGTGACTACGGTATGCAGGGGATCTTATTCATATCAGCATTTTATATTTGCCGTAATCACCGAATCTATCAAGTGTTGCTGTTCCTTTTGGCTTACATGGGGACAACGGGGAATCAACCGCCTTTATGTACGCTTCTTGCCTGCTTGCTTATTCTGCTATACAACGGAAAGCGTGGTAAACTGAAGCTAAAATACTTCTTCTATGTTTTTTATCCAGCACATATCCTTGTCCTATATTTGATTCAGATAGGACTCGGAAAATACTTACTGAAATGACTAATTGCAGTTTGTCGAGAAATTAAGCCGGAGCAAACCCCTTTAGGAACTAAAGGGCGCACTTCTATACTCTCTGTCGAGAGTAGTGCGTCCTGCGGAGCTTCATTCTCCGTCAGCAGAAGAAAACTGCATGACCGAGAATGTTGCGTCACTTCGTTCCGTCAAGGTGGCTACACCCCCTTGCGCCGCTAAAGCGGCTATCCCCTGTGGACTTGCCGTCCGCAAACGGTTTTGACAAACCGTTCGCCGCCAGCAAGTTTGAAAATCAAGAATCTTAATTTGATAAAGGAGTGTGATTCTATGAAAAAGAAATTACCCATAATCCTCTTGGGTGTTATTTTGGCTTGTGTGTTGGTTTTCGGTTTCCTTTATGCAAACAATGACATTGGTAAAACCGCAAACAGTTTAGAAGCAGACATTCGCCAATCTCAAAAAATTTTGGATGATTGGATTGTTGATGGAAGCATTTCCGACACAATGGCTGCATTTATTTCTTACCCACAGGACAAGACAGACCACACTTTTTCTGTCTATGTAAATCGCCCTGGCTTGTCTTTTGGATATTTCTTCCGTGGTGGTGGAGATATAGTTGAGGTTGATGATTACATTGCAGAGTTTGTTGTTGAGGGAAATAACGAAAGGGCATTTATCTCAATGAATACCCAAAATATTGTTCGACTTGAAGTAGATGATGGCAACGGCATTCAGGTGATTGATATTGATAGTGGCAAGCCTTTCGCCATTGTCCTGCCCCTCAATGTAGGAAACATCTGTTTCTATGATACGAATGGAAATGTTGTGGAATATCTTCGCCAACAACTTTGACCAACTTCAATATACCGAACTGAACACAACAACTGAATACCGAAAAACTGACCGTTGACTGGTCGCAATCTGCGAAAAGTTGACGGTCTTTTTTTATCCCCATTTTCAAAAAAGGAGGTCACGAAAAATGGCAAAACCGAAAAACCTTGAACAGCTCCGAGCCGAAAAGGAACGAGCCGAGACGCAGCTTGCACAGGAACAGCACAAGCTGGAGCGTCTGGAGAACAGAAAGAAGTATCTGGAGAAAGGCGAACGCACCAAGCGCACCCACCGCCTTTGCAATCTGGGCGGCACGGTTGAGAGCCTTGCCCCGGAGGTCAAAGATCTCACACGCACCGAAATGACAGAGCTGATGGAACAAATCTTTTCTTTGTCCGAAGTCCAGCGAGCCGTCCGTCACATGACGATTACCCACATCAGCCAAGCAAACAGAGAAAAGGAGTTGAAAGCCGATGGCACTATTTCATCTGAGCGTCACGCAGACTAAGCGAAGCGCAGGACAGTCCGCTATCGCTTCTGCTGCCTACCGTGCCGGGGAGCGATTGTATAGCGAGTATTACGGCGAATACAGCGACTACACCCGCAAGGGCGGCGTGATCTGCTCCGACATTCTCCTGCCGTCCCATGCACCGCCAGAATACGCAGACCGTCAGACCCTATGGAACGCCGTGGAAAAAGCCGAGCGTGGAAAGAACGCCCAGCTTGCATACAGCTTTGACATTGCCTTGCAGAATGAATTTTCCCTTGAGGAAAACATCGCTCTTGCAAGGCGATTTTTATTGGAGAACTTTGTGAGCCGTGGCATGGTGGTTGACTTCGCCGTACACCAGCCAGACCGGGAGGACGGCGGCATACCAAACCCGCATTTTCATGTGCTTTGCCCCATCCGCCCCATCGAGCAGAACGGCAAATGGGGACTAAAGCAACGCCGGGTGTATGAGCTGGACGAGGACGGCAACCGCATCCGAGACGCAGACGGAAAGTTTGTGTTCAACGCCGTTCCCACTACCGACTGGGGCAGTCCCGAAACGCTGGAATACTGGCGGCAGACATGGGCGGAGCTATGCAACGCCAAGTTTGCGGAAAAGGGGCTTGACGTTCGTATCGACCACCGAAGCTATGAGCGTCAGGGCGTGGAGTTTCTTCCAACTGTCCACGAGGGCGCAACTGTCCGGGCAATGGAGAAGAAAGGCATACGCACCGAGAAGGGCGAGTTCAACCGCTGGATCAAGGCAACCAATGCCGTGATCCGGGACATCAAGAAGAAAATCGCTCTCCTGTTCGATTGGATTGCCGAAGCAAAAGCAGAGCTTGCCAAGCCGCAGGCACCCGACCTTGTTTCTCTGCTGAACGCCTATTACACCAGCCGCAACGCCGGGGCGTATTCCCAGAAAGGTAAAATCAGCAACCTAAAGGAGATGAACGAGACTTTCAATTATCTCCGGGCAAACGGCATTTACTCCCTTGAAGATTTGGAAAGCCGTGTCAGCGAACACAGTGCTGCCACAGAGAGCTTGAAGAAAACGCTGGACGAACAGACTGCCCGAATGAAAGCAATTAAGCAGCTCTATGACAGCTCCGCTGCTTTCCAGAGCTTGAAGCCTGTCTATGACGGCTTGCAGAAAATCAAGTTTGAGAAGCCCAGAGCCAAGTACAAGGCAGAGCATGAAGCGGAACTGATACAGTTCTACGCCGCCAGACGAAAGCTGACCGGGGAGTTCCCGGACGGCAAGGTGGATATGAAAAAGCTGTCCGACGAGTATGACGAGCTGGAACAGGCGCACGAAACCACCTATGGCGAGTTTAAGGCTGTCAGAGACGATTTACACCGCCTTTGGAAGGTCAAGTCATGCGTAGATACTGCCGCCCGATTTAACGAGCGTACAGAGGAACAAAAGCTCCAAAATCGACCCCAAACACGACAGAAAAAGGAGGAACTATCCCGATGAATTACACCCAAGCACAGATTGACCGGGCAAATGCCGTCAGTCTGGAAGATTTTCTCCGCACACAGGGAGAGACACTGATAAAAAGCGGACGAGAATACCGCTGGAAAGAACATGACAGTCTGACCGTCCGGGGTAACAAGTGGTTTCGCCACAGCCAGAGCAAGGGCGGCTATCCCATTGATTTTGTCATGGAGTTTACGGCAAGTCCTTTCCCGAAGCCGTCCAGATGTTGACAGGCGAAAACGGCGAGGGACAGACCGAAGCTACCACAGCACCGCCCACAGAGTTTCACTTGCCGCTACACAACCGAACAGCCGACAGAGCAATTCAATATCTTTGCGAAAGCCGAGGTCTCAACAAAACGCTTGTTGAGGCTTTTCTTCTTTCCGGGGATATTTACGAGGACGCAAAGCGGCACAATGTTGTCTTTGTCGGCAGAGACCGAAGCGGCACACCGAGATACGCCCATGTGCGAGGGACGGCAGACACATTCAGACAGGATATTACCGGGTCTGACAAGTCCTATCCGTTCCGCTATGAGGGAAACGGCAACCAGCTTTTTGTTTTTGAAGCGCCGATTGACCTTTTGTCCTTTATCTGCCTTTATCCGCAGGATTGGCAGACAAGAAATTATCTTGCCCTGGGCGGCGTTTCGGGCAAAGCTCTTGACCGTTTTCTTTCTGAACGCAAGGACACCCGAAAAGTGTTCCTCTGCCTTGACAGCGACACCGCAGGAAGCGAAGCCTGTACCCGACTGGCACAGTCCATTCCCGGCAAGATCGCCGTCATGCGCCTTGTCCCGGCAAGGAAAGACTGGAACGATGTTCTCCGTCAGCAAAAGGACATTCCGAGCCACAAATTCATAGCCGAAACAATCACGCTGCGAGAGCTGCCCACCGCCCAGCCTGTTCCCATGCTCCGCATGGCAGATGTGGAGCTGACGAGCGTGGAATGGCTATGGTTTCCCTATATCCCCTTTGGAAAGCTGACCATCATACAGGCAACCCCGGCGAGGGCAAGACCTACTTTGCCATGCGACTTGCGGCGGCTTGCACCAACCGAAAGCCCTTACCCGGTATGGAGACACTTGAGCCTTTCAATATCATCTATCAGACCGCCGAGGACGGTCTGGGCGATACCGTTAAGCCCCGGCTGATGGAAGCTGACGCAGACCTTGAACGAGTGCTTGTTATTGACGATAGAGACACGCCGCTGACCCTTGCTGATGAGCGCATCGCAAGAGCAATCCGAGAGAACAACGCAAGGCTGGTTATCATTGACCCGATGCAGGCGTTTCTGGGCGCAGATGTGGACATGAACCGGGCAAATGAAGTCCGTCCCATCTTCCGTAGTCTGGGAGACATTGCACAGGCTACCGGATGCGCTATCGTGCTGATCGGACACCTGAACAAAGCCGCAGGAACGCAAAGCACCTATCGGGGATTAGGGTCTATCGACATTACGGCGGCAGTCCGCAGTCTGCTTTTTATCGGCAAGCTGAAGGACAGCCCCACAACGAGGGTGCTTATCCATGAGAAAAGCTCCCTTGCGCCGCCCGGACAGTCCCTTGCCTTTTCTCTGGGAGACGAGAAAGGCTTTGAATGGATAGGAGCTTATGACATTACCGCTGACGAGCTTCTTGCCGGGACAGACACCGCCAAGACCGAGAGCAAGACCGCACAAGCGCAAATGCTCATTCTGGAACTGCTGGCAGATGGAAAGCGTATGCCAAGTGCAGAGCTGGAAAAGACGGTCAATGAGCGTGGGATTTCCTCACGCACCATGAGAACGGCAAAGAGCCGTATCGGGGACAGGCTTGTGACCGAGAAAGACGGCACGGCATGGGTCTGCTATCTCCGAGACTGACAACAGGAACACGGCAAGCGTGGCAAAGACGGCAAGGTTTTTATAGATACCTTAATGTTGCCGCCTTGCCTTGTTCCCTCATACCGACATCGCCCGATGATGAACAGTCACCGGGCATTTTTCATTTACAGGAGGATTTTGAATGAACAATACCGCAACCAACACCGCCACTTGCCCGACTGTCAGAAAGCAGATTGGCAAGACCACCTATATCGTCCGTGTCCATTTCAGCGAGACCGCCAAGGAGACGATGGAGGACAAAATCAAGCGTATGCTCCGTGAAGAAGTCCGCAAAATGTGACTTCTTTTTGAATTTGATGAAAAAGTCCTTGACAATTTGTCTCTGGAAAAACAGCCAAGTCGATCCTGATTTCCTGTGGTGCGCGTCTTGCCGTGTTCGACATTGCAGAGCTGCGTGAGGTCACGGCTTATGATGAGCTGGAGCTGGACACTCTGGGAGACAGGAAAACTGCCCTGTTCCTCATCATGAGTGACACTGATGACAGCTTTAATTTCCTTATATCCATGTGTTATACCCAACTTTTCAACCTGCTCTGTGAAAAAGCCGACGATGTGTATGGCGGCAGGCTCCCGGTCCATGTGCGCTGTCTCATTGACGAGTGCGCCAACATCGGCCAGATCCCCAAGCTGGAAAAGCTGGTTGCCACCATCCGA
Source organism: Clostridium sp. AF50-3 (assembly GCF_003477445.1). NCBI lineage: Bacteria > Bacillati > Bacillota > Clostridia > Eubacteriales > Clostridiaceae > Clostridium > Clostridium sp. AF50-3. The sequence goes on from NZ_QUDH01000013.1 coordinate 82,014, forward strand.
AGCCGTGAGATTTCCGCCTGTCTGGTGTTGCAGGCACAGAGTCAGCTGAAGGCGATCTATAAGGATAACGCAGATACCATCATCGGCAACATGGATACTTCCATCTTCCTGGGCGGTAAGGAGCCAACCACCCTCAAGGAGCTGGCTGCCGTGCTGGGAAAGGAAACCATCGACACCTACAACACCGGAGAGAGCCGTGGGCGGGAAACTTCCCACTCTCTCAACTATCAAAAATTGGGGAAAGATATGACATACTTGTTTGTGAAGAGTTCAGTTGCCTTGAATTTCACACGGACAGGGACACGATCAACTGGATTCTGAAAATTGAATACAGGAGGTCGTCACATGGAAAAACTACCCAAAAGAATCACGGAGAACGGCATAGATTATGTTCTCGCCGGTGACTACTATATCCCCGCTTTACGGCTGACGGAGGAATCCCGCCCTATCGGGCGCTGGGGACGGCTGCACAAAGCCTATCTGGAAGAAGCCCGCCCCGCCCTCTATTTAAGCCTTTTGCTTTCGGGAAATCTTTGGACGTATCTTGCTGACCTGAACGAACAGGCGCAGGAACGCTTGGAGCTAATTATCATACAGATGAAAGCTGCGGAGGGCGTGACGGAAGCATTAAAAGCCAGTGACCAGCTTGCATGGGTGCAGCACATGAACAGCATACGGAACCGGGCGGAGGAAATTATCTTATCGGAACTTGTGTACGGAAAGGAGCCGCTATGAAATACCGCATTGAGCGCATGGAAGGTCAGCATTGCCACTTTGTAAACGGCAGGACGGAGCTTCTCGCCTACTTGGAGCAGGCGCCGGCGGGGACGGTTACGGACATCCGCAAGGTTTACCAAAACGGCGTCACCGATTCCGTGATGGAAATATATCTGCCATATATCAGGGGCAGGAAATCCTTTTAACCATAAAATAAAAAATCTTCACATTGAAAGCCATTCACCGGTCAATCCGGCGGGTGGCTTTTTTATCGCCGCTTCCTGCCGCCGTTCCATGTGGGCGGGATAGGGCTGCCCTTCCCCCGCATACTCTGGAACTTCCTTGCGTGTTTGGATTTCCCCAGAATCCCTAAAAAAGAGGTAAATTCCTCAGAGGTTATCTTATCATAAGGGATTTCCATCTGGTCGCAGAATACCTGAATAAAGGCTTCTTCTCCGCTGGTTCCTGTCTGGATAAGCTGTGCAAACTTCCTCTGTATCTCCGCTACCGTGGGCTGCCGTTCATCGGCGGTTGTGGTGTCGCTTGTGTGCGCCGTCTGGATGTCCTTTACAATCCGGTCAAGGTCTTTGTGGACGATGTGGTTGAAATAATCGTCACTGTCCACCTGTGCCACTTCAAGGGTACGCATATAAAGGTCATCCTCCCCCGGCGCATAGGTTTCCATGACCGTCTGGCGGGCTGCTTCTAAGTCCATGTTGAGCTGGTTGACACGCATACCGGCGATGCGGTCAACGATGATAGTAATGTCTGTCAGGAGCCGTGGAAAATCCTCATGGGTGGCAATCTCGCAGAGCAGCCGGTTGTTGATTCTTCCGCTTTTTAAAAGCTCTATCATGCTGTCGTTTAAGTGCAGCGACTGGACTTCTATGTTCGGGATCTCCTTGTTTTCCGTCAGCCCCATCAGGTAATCGGCAGACACGCCGTAAAAATCAGCCAGCGTTGCAATGGCAAACGGGCTGATGTCCTTATAACCGTCTCCCTCGTATTTTGCAAGGGCAGACCGGGACAGTCCGGTTTCATTTGCAAGCTGCTCTAAGGTCAGGTGCTTGTCTACCACCCTTAAATCCTTTAGCCGTTCCGGTATGGATAGCTTCACATACATAAAAATCAATCCCCTTTCTTCTTTAAAATCCGCTGATACAAGGATTATACCACGATTTCCATAAGCGTGGAAATATCCGGTTTCTGCGGATTTTTCCATCGTCTTGGACATACGGGGAAAGCCGCTTTTTTTCGATAAGATGGAGAGGTCAGAAGGAACATTGAAAACAGAATGACCGGCTGCAAGCGGATATGGCTCTGGGGGAAGTGCCGCCATGACAGGAGCGCACCAACAGGGACGATACGCCGGGAGAGAACCTCCGGGCAGGAACGGCTTGCAGGAAAACGGCAAATGAAACTGGTTGACACAAAAGGGAATCCGGGAGACGGATGCCCTTTCACACCGGGGCAAAGCCCCAGAAAGAATGAGGTGCAGAATGAAATTAAATATCAAAGAAAAGAAGGCGTTGTATGTGTTTGGCTGCCCCAGCCATAAAAACACGGTGACACGGTTTAAGCTGCTGGTTTCACTGACGGTTGACCCGGAAGCGAAGCACTGGCTTTTGGGGCTTACACGCAAAATTGAGCAGGAAGCCGGTGAAGAATGGTTCCCCGATTTTTACCGCCACCTCCGCATGGAAATGGACGGTTACTTCCGCTGCAAACGCTGCCTGCGGGTCGTGGAAGCCAGCACTGATTATGAGGAGGGAATGTATGAGGAAGCCGTCTAAGTATGAGAAGGAAACGATTGTGAATTTCAACGAAGCCGAACAGGAAGCCACCATTTATACATTCAATGCGGATTTAAAGCGGCGGCTGGCGGAGTTCTCCCAAAAATATCCGCTCCTGTGCCGCATGGAAAGAGCCACGCCGGAAGGAAGCGTGACCTATGTTCTGGATAAATCCCGTCTGTCCATCCGGCTGGTGCCGCCATACAGTGAAGAACGGCGGGCGGCGGCAAGGGCTTATGCAAAGGAACATGGCTTCCAGCCCGTAACAGTAGGAAAGAAAACAGCATGATTTGGGAGCGTTTTCGGTCAAAACAGCGGGTGTGGAACCGGCGTTTTTCCTGCGGGATGATTAGCCGGTATCAGACATCAGGAAAGCCCCGGACGGCGAAAATGCCCGTTCCGGGGGCATTTTCCGGGCTGTCATGCGGCGGCGGGTTAAGGGCGGCAAGCCCTTATCGGGTCAAGGGCGAAGCGCTTGGCAGGTTGAGGGCGGCAGCCCCATCGGGTCAAGGGCGAAGCGCCTTGGCGGGTTGAGGGCGGCAAGCCCCATCGGGTCAAGGGTGAAACGCCTTGCCCAGCTAGAGTTGATGCTTGCGTCAACTCGTACTGGGTATTACCTGACGCAAAATCACTCAGGTTCGGCAGCTTCGCAGCCCTCCCCCTCACGGGGGAAATCTTCAAACAGGAAGGAGGATGCAAACTTGAAACTGACACGGCACAATGGGCGTTCCGGCAAGAACGGCACTTATAATCCCCGCCACAATGACCGGCGCTTCGATGTGGGAAACAGCGAGCATATTGATTCGGAACGGGCAAAGAAAAATATCTATTGGGACTGTTACCGGGGCTACACGACAGCCGGGAGCCGGGAGGATTCCTCCCAGCCGGATTGCAGCTTTGAACAGGTTGAGCGGATGTATTACACGGAGCATTATTCCGATTTTGTGGATGCCCAGAACGCAAGGAATGAAAAGACCCGGCACACGGAGCGCAACCGCACTGTGGGCGATTTGTTAAAGAACAGCAAGACCTGCCCGGAGGAAACCATCTACCAGATTGGGACGGTGGAGGAATCCGTCCCGCCAGAGGTGTTATTTCAGATTGTAAATGAATTTTACGGGGAGTTTGAGCGGCGTTTCGGCGCTCATGTCCATCTCCTCAACTGGGCGCTTCATCTGGATGAGGGTACGCCCCATATCCACGAACGCCATGTATTCGACTGCCAGAACCGGTACGGCGAATTATGTCCCCAGCAGGAAAAGGCGCTGGAGGAACTGGGGATTCCCCTGCCTGACCCGGATAAGCCAAAAGGCAAGCATAACAACCGCAAGCAGACCTTTGATTCCGTCTGCCGCACCATGCTCTTTGACATCAGCAGGCGGCATGGCGTCCATCTGGAGCAGGAGCCGTCCTATGGGGGACGGGAGTATCTGGAAAAGCAGGACTATATCCTGATGAAGCAGAAGGAAAAGCTGGCGGCGCAGGAGCAGAAGCTGGAAGAACTGACATTGAAAATTGAGGATGTGGAGACGCTTCTGGACGATGTTTCCGATGCCGCCTATGACAAGGCGGTGGAGGTCGTGGCGGATGCCGTCCGGCTGGAAACCCATAAGGAGGACATCCGGCTGGTGGAGGAATCGAAAAAGTGGGTTCTTTCCCCGGAACGGAAAGCCCCGCAAAAAGAGCGGGAATACGCCGCTGCCCGTCTGGATGGGGTGATTGGGAAAATAAAAAATACGATGCAGACCGCCTTTGCCAAAATCCAAAAAGCGCTTATGCAGCCGGAAACCAAACGGGCAGGCAAGGAAAGAATCAAGGAAAAAGCAAGGGAATCCATCCGGGAGCAGCTAAAAAAAGCGCAGGAGGAAATGGAAAGACGGGAAGATATGCGCCGCAGACCGGAACGGAAAAAGCCGGATATGGAACGGTAGGAGATTTTCCCCTTATGGAGATTGGAAGGAGGATTGCGTTTGGATGTATTTGAAGCGGTAAAGCAGGCTGTCACCACAAGGCAGGCTGCGGAGCATTATGGAATCCATGTAGGAAGGAACGGCATGGCGTGCTGCCCCTTCCACAAAGATAAAACGCCCAGCCTGAAAGCGGACAGACGCTTCCACTGCTTCGGCTGTCAGGCAGACGGCGATGTGATTGATTTTGCGGCAAGGCTCTTTGACCTGTCCGGCGTGGAAGCGGCAAAACGGCTGGCTGCGGATTTTGGAATCCCCTATGACAACCGGGGCAGACCTTCGCCAAAGCCTGTAAAACGGAGCATACCGGCGGAGCTTCGCTTCTTGCAGGCGGAGCAGAAATGCTTCCGGGTGCTTAGCGATTATTACCATCTGCTGGGGAGATGGAGAACGGAACACGCCCCCAAATCGCCGGGGGACGCATGGCACCCGCTGTTTGTAGAAGCCTTGCAGAAACAGGAGTATATAGGGTATCTGCTGGACACGCTGCTTACCGGCGGGGCGGAGGAAAAAGCCGATATTATCATCGGGCATGGGAAGGAGGTGGAACTGATTGGAAAAAGAATATCAGAGCTTACCGGCAGCCACAAGGAATGCACTGCAAGCCGCAGCCGACAGCCTTGTCGGTGACAAAACGGTATCCGAAGTCCGGGATATGCTGGAAGTGACCCAGAAGGGGCAGACTGCAAACACGCCGGGGAACTACCGGACAGTGTTCCTCCATGACCCGCTCTTAAAAGGGGCGTTCAGCAACAACTTACTGACCGATCAGGTGGATATTGTGAAGCCCCTCGGCTGGTATCGGGACGGGAACCGGCTGACGGATGTGGACATCCAGTATCTGGTTTTGTATCTGGAAGAACACTATGGACTGACATCGGAAAAGCGGATTGAAGGGGCAATCAAGGTCGCCGCCAATGAATACCGCTACCATCCCATCCGGGATTATTTAAACAGCCTTTCATGGGACGGGACAGAGCGGGTGCGCTTCGCTTTACACCGGTTCCTCGGCGCAGAGATAAGCGATTATAACTATGAGGTTCTCCTGCTGTTCATGCTGGGAGCTATCACACGGGTATTCAAGCCCGGCACAAAGTTTGAGGTCATGCTCTGTCTGGTGGGCGGTCAGGGAGCCGGAAAATCCACCTTTTTCCGGTTCCTTGCCGTCCGGGACGAGTGGTTCTCCGATGATTTACGCAGGCTCGATGATGATAATATCTACCGCAAGCTGCAAGGACACTGGATTATTGAAATGTCAGAAATGATTGCTACCGCAAACGCAAAGAGCATTGAGGACATCAAGGCTTTTTTAAGCCGCCAGAAGGAAACCTATAAGGCTCCTTATGAAGTCCATCCGAAAGACCATAAGCGCCAGTGCGTCTTTGCCGGTACTTCCAACACGCCGGATTTCCTGCCCCTTGACCGTACCGGCAACCGCCGGTTTCTGCCTGTTCTGGTGCAGGCGGAAACAGCAGAGGTTCACATTTTGGAGGATGAACCGGCTTCGAGGGCTTATGTCAGCCAGATGTGGGCGGAGGTCATGGAGGTGTACCGGCGGGGAGAAGGGAAGCTGAAACTAAGCGCAGGCATGGAACGGTATCTGAAAGAACATCAGAAATTATTCATGCCGGAGGACACGTTTGCCGCCCGGATTTTAAACTTCCTTGACGGATATGGAGGAAAGATGGTCTGCTCCCTGCAAATCTACTATGAAGGGCTGGGGCATCCGTCCTATGAGGAACCGAAACAGTATGAAATCCGGGACATCAATTCCGTGATGAAGAATTATGCGGCAGGCTGGAAAGCTTTTGAAAATCCCAGACATTTTCCTGCCCCTTACCACCGGCAGAAAGGATGGGAACGGGCAGCGCCTGACAACGGAGGTCAGGAAAAATCCGGTTTCCAGTTTTTACCGGAACAGGAAGCCGTCCAGCTTGGGCTGCCGGAGGAATGGCTGCAAGGGGAAAAGGCGTAGCCGGTTGTCAGCCGGTTGCCGCCCCCGTTGTCAGCCCCGTTGTCAGGGGGAGAGCCTGCAAACGGCTTATTTTAAGGATTTTTCCCTGCTGACAACGAAAGCAACGAAAAAATCAGAAAAAAAGAAATCAGGAAAGGAAACGGTATGCCGGGGATTGTGTACGGGGTTTTTAAACGCCCGTTGTCAGACTTCGTTGTCAGGCTCCCACCCAACCGGCAGACCGCACGCAGCACCCGGACGGCAACGCTCCGGGTTATTTTATGGAGGTAAATGCCTATGGCAGAAACAAAGCAGAGCAGCTATCCGGCAAAGGCGCCGGAACCGGAACGGAAGCGCAGGGGCGTCCGGTTCATCGTCTCCCGTGAGTTTGCAGGCAGCCAAACCATGCAGCAAGCCTTTGAGCAGCTTATTGAGCGGCAGACCTGTGAACGGTTTGAGGAATGGATGGGGCAAAAAGCCAGTTAAAAGGCTAAAATCCGGCGAAAAACAGTTGAAAGGACGGCGGGGGCATGGTACTATAATAGTATCGTGTCCCTGTTCGTAGAAGGAGAACACTATGAACAGGAATAAAAAAATAGTCAAAAAAGTAACCGCCCTCTATTGCAGGATTTCCCTTGACGATGGCAACGCAAACGAGAGCATGAGCATTTCCAACCAAAAGCTCCTGCTCAAAGATTATGCTGAAAAGAACGGTCTGCTCCCCTATGAATACTATGTGGACGATGGCTACACGGGGCGTAATTTCAACCGCCCTTCGTTTAAACGCATGATTGCCGACATCGAAGCCGGGAAGGTTGGCTGCGTCATTACCAAAGACCTTTCAAGGCTTGGCAGAAACTATATTGAAGCGGGCGGCTATATCGAAGTCTTTTTCCCAAAACACAATGTAAGATATATTGCCGTCACGGACGGCGTGGACAGCCTGACCCGTCAGGAAATGGACATCACGCCCTTTAAAAATATCCTGAATGATATGTATAGCCGGGATATTTCCAAAAAGGTGCTGGCTGGACGCATGACCCGCTCCCGTCAGGGAAAGTTTTGCGGAGGTCAGCCGCCCCTCGGTCTGATGCGTGATCCGGCTGACCGGGGGCATCTGGTGCTTGACCCTCAGACCGCCCCCACAATCCGAAAGATATATGACCTTGCTTTAAACGGCTGGGGCTGTATGCGGATTGCAAAGCAGCTCATGGAGGAAAAAATCCCTATCACACGGGTAAAAAGCAATACGGCTTGTGATGTCAATTATTATTCGTGGGGGAGCGCAAGAATCAGCCATATCCTGCGGAATCCTTTTTATAAGGCGCACATCTGGTTTGCCGGACACACCAAAAAGGAATCCGCTCCGGCACTGTGGACACCATCCCCCGCAAGGATTGGGAGGTCATAGAGGACTGCCATGAAGCCATTGTAAGCCCGGAAGATTGGGAGAAGGTACAGGAACTGATTGACCGCCGCCCTCCTATCATGCAGGGGAACGCCTGCCCCTTTTACAACCTGTTCCACGGTATGGTTTACTGCGCTACCTGCGGCAAATCCATGCAGGCACGCTATGAAAAGGTCGGAAGGACAGGGAAGAACCGGTTTACCGGTAAGGAACGGGAACCGATTGACAAGGCGTATTATATCTGCCAGACCTATAACCGGCTGGGGAAGGATGCCTGCACCAGCCACAAGATAGAAGCAAGGGACTTGTATAACCTTGTGTTGAAGGATATTCAGGAATTGGCGGAAATGGCGCTGAAGGATGCAGACGCTTTCTACCGGCGGCTGTGCAGCCGCATGGAACGGAGGTATTTGTCGGACGCTTCCGAAATGGAGAAGGAACGGGAACGGCTGGAAAAGCGGAATCAGGAGATTGACGAAATGTTTTTAAATCTCTACACCGACAAGGCAAAAGGAATCCTGTCAGAACAGCGTTTTTTAAAGCTGACGGCGGCGATGGAAAAGGAGCAGGAGGAAAACCAGAGCCGCATAAAGGATTTATCCCTTCTCCTGCACCGTTCCAACGAACAGGAAAACGATGTACGAAGCTTTATCCGGGAAATCCGCCGGTACGCAGCGATTCAGGAACTGGATGAAACTGTCCTGAACCGCCTTATCAGCCGGATTCTGGTAGGCGAGATAAACAAGGTTGATGGCGAAAAGGTTCAGGAAGTCAAAATCATCTATAACTTTGTCGGGGAAATACCGGCGGCGCAATAATGACAGCAGCCCTTCTTCCATTCCGGGAGAAGGGTCTTTTTTTCGGGCATGGAAAAAGCCGGGGCTTTTATTCTCCGGCTTCCGGGATAAATTCCAGATGTTCCAACGCATAGCGCAGAGCCATGCACATAAGTTCATTGCGGGAGCGGTCGCTTTTAGCTGACAGTTTATCAAATTCCTCCTGCAATTCCCTGTCTATCCGAAGCGTCATCACTACGGATTTATCTTCCTTTCTGTCCGGCTTCTTCTGCCTTACCACAAACTTATCCGCCATGTTACACCTCCGTATTACAAATATGCAATCATTATAGACGATTTTTCTTGACTTTTATATATCACATGATAGAATACAAATATGTAATACAAAACTATAATACAAAACAAGGAGGATGGACAAATGAAAAGTGTACTGGAACAGCTTTATGACGGGGAAATCTACCCAGCCGAACAGGTCAATGTCAGGACGGAAGGATACCAGAAAATGCGCCGGGAGCATTACAGCCACTATGAGGATTTCATCGAACAGCTAAAAGCATTTAACCCGCCGCTTAGCGAACGCTTTATAGAGATTATGGACGAGCAGCTTGACGCACTCCCGCTTGAGACAGCAGAAACCTTTATTTTCGGTTTCCGGCTTGGGGCAAAGATTATATTGGAAGTGCTTGAGGACAGGTAAAAGAAATGAGGAAGGCAGCCGTGGGCGGGAAGCGGCTGCCTTTCCTGTCTGTAATAAAAAATATTTCAAAGCCGGGAGTAATGGATTCTTTATTCCGGTATAAATAATTCTTCCACTGTAACGTGTAATTCCCTTGCAAGATTCAATGTTACGATTTTTTTATAATCTCTTCCCGGATTGTTTTTAATTATCCAGAATCATTTTTTCATCAATCTTAGAAAAAATAAAAGGAATACTGTATTTATATTGTTTGCCGTTATCATAATCAGATAATGTCAGGGTAATTGTATCTTCTCTTATTTTTTCATCTTTAGGAACTGTATAAGTAAAAGACATAGCGGATAAATCGGATATTGTTCCATTTGCCGCAGAAACAGTATAATCCCAATTTTCTATGTCCGCAGTAATAATTACAGTTGTTTCTTTTTCTTTTCCCATTTCTAAAGTGGGTTTATCGATTTGCACTTTAAATGGCGAAGATGCCAATGTATCTTCAGTTATTTCAACAGTCTCGCTATTGTTTATGTTTTCTGTAGTTACTTTTGGTTCTTGAATAGATTCAGTGTTTTCTCCATTCGCGTTTGTATCTAAAGTATTTTGGGAACACGCACAAAAAAACAAGGAGCATAATGTCAATATTGCCACCGCTTTATTTACTTTCATATTCGTCCTCCTGAAATCAAATGTTTTTCAATCCTACAAAGATTTTACTTTATTGGAGCATATCTGGTTGTTGAAATAAGTTTAACATATCTATGAACAATCTACAACGTATTTCCTCTTACATGCGAAAAAACCGAATTTACCACTTGACAAGATAGCAAAGAGCTGATGAGCCAGGATGAGCTTGCTGTTATGGATGGCGGCAAGTGTATCCTCCAGCTGCGCGGTGTGCGTCCTTTCCTTTCGGATAAGTACGACATCACCAAGCACCCCAATTTCAAGTACACTGCCGACGCGGATGACAAGAACGCTTTTGACATTGAAGCATTCCTGTCCGCAAGGCTGAAACTTAAGCCCAATGAGGTCTGCGATGTATATGAAGTAGACACAAAGGGCGCTTAACTTCGTTCCGCTTTTGAAGGGAGTGATCTTATCTATTCGCCGCACCTGCCCTCTACGGGCCATTGGCGTACAAAGCGGACAATCGCAAGAAAAAATAATGAAAAAGGAGGACAGCCGGAATCATGCCCCCGGAAACTGGGCGGCAGATTGTTCCGGCTTTTGTATGCCTATGAAACATGACAAACCTAATTTTTAATCAGATTCCGGCTAACAAACTATATGGCATTTTTTGAACAGGCAATCACCGTTCTTCAGACCCTCGTTATCGCGCTCGGTGCCGGTCTCGGTATCTGGGGCGTTATCAACCTGCTGGAAGGTTACGGCAACGACAACCCCGGCGCAAATGCTCATGTGCCATAAAGTAACACACAAGAATTTGATAGACAGCAGCCCACTATTCCGTTATTACCTTACGCACACACCTTGTAACTTTTTCGTTAAGCCTATTGACTCTGATACCTCGGAAGAGATATAATATAGTTGCTACTTAGCGAACCTAAATAGCGAAACTAAAGAGAGGCGACGATATGAATAGCAAATATGTCCAGCAATTCAAAAAAGGCTCTCTGGAAATGATACTCTTATGCCTAATCGGACGCAAGGAAACTTATGGATATGAAATTATAACCGAATTGAACAATAGTGCGTCTGTTTTGGGATATGCGAAAGAGGGAACCATTTACCCCATTCTGTATCGTTTACAGGAAGCAGAACTAATCAAATGCCGATTGGCTCCGGCTGCGGCAAATGGCGGCTCAAAAAAGTATTATTCTTTAACGGATAAAGGCAGGAATGTACTTGATGAACTAATCTTATTTTGGTCAAGCTATGAAAACTGCGTAAACGGCTTTATAGAAAGTTATCAACAAGCGAGGGTGTCCAAATGAAAGAACAATATATCAAACAGGTTGAAAAGGAACTATCTTTACCACGCAAAATGAAAAAAGAGGTTGTGCGTGACTTGAATGAAGTTTTTGCGTCTGCTATGGAGCATGGAGAAACAGAGCAGCAGATTATCCAGCGTTTGGGGACGCCAAAAGAATTTGCAGACAGCACCGCAGAACAGTTTGGCATTGATAACACCAAATCGAAAAAAAGGAACGGTATCATTTCTACTCTTGCTGCGCTTGTTATCGCGGTTGCCGCCTTTTCGGTATATGCTGTTACGCAATCAGGAAAAGTACCAGAAGGAGCAATCGGACAAGCAGACGCGACAACAAATATACAGATTGAGGGCGCGTTTGCCTTTGATATTTCGCAAATCCTTTTGGCTATTGGGTTTGCAGCAACAGCTATTGCTGTTTTGTTAATTATCCGAACCATACACAAAAACAGGAGGTAACTAATGAAAAAGTATATTTCTGTATTCACAATCATGGTTATGATTTTTTTGGCTGCGTGTTCTAATCAAAATACATCATCTACACCGACAAGCAATGAGAACAATACGCAATCTAATAGTGTTACAAAATTGGACGAGGGTGTTTGGCCTGCGAATGAGTACACAGAGGGGCTTCCTGTTGCGCCTGGTACGGTTGCATGGGCTACACTTGATACAGAACATGAGAATTGCAATATCAACCTTACCGGCATTAGCGAAAACGACTATAACGAGTATATGGAGCTTTTGAACCAAGAAGGCTTTTCCGTAATTGAAAATGTGTCAGAGGAAATCGAGGGAGAAAACTATGTTTCTATCGGGACACTTTTATCAAACGACAAAAAGTGGTTAAGTATCAGCTACATACCCGATAGTCTAACTATCTACATTTCCTTTGACAATAACTGAAAGAGATAACGGAATAGCAAAGCCAGCCGAGCCAGTCAACGGTCAAGATGAACGGCGCATACGCGCCGCCGTTGACAGCCCCGCCCGCCTTTGCTGGCAGGCAATCAAGGGGCGACAGCAAGGAGTGCTGCCGCCCCGCACTATTATCAGAGAGGGGGAATTTCCATGACCGAAGATGAAGCCTATAAAGTCCATATCCAGTACACCTTTAATGCCTTTTGCAAGATTGTCATTCGTCACGCAGCCATAGATAAAATTTTGAATCTGCGCCGGAGGTGGGAACGGGAAGTTTCCCTTGACTATCTGATGAATGAGAAGTTTGTCCAGCTTGCCGAGCCGGAGCAGCTTGAAGAATATCTTTTTACCGCCTGCGACCAAACCGCCGTTTTGTATCATGCGGAACTTGCCGCCGCCCTTGCCCGTTTGCCGGAGCAGACACAGGAAGAAATTTTCCGCTATTACTTCCTGCGCCAGCCGCAGCGAGTGATCGGCGTACATATCGGACGGACACGCAGCACAGCGGGGCGGCATATCCAGCTTGCTTTGAAACGGTTGCGGCGGCTCATGGAGGGGAAAGACTATGAGTAAACTTCTCCCCTATGAAACAATCGTCAAAGCGCATGAGGGCGACCCGGACGCGGTAAACGCCGTTCTTTCCCACTACGCCGGATATATCCGCTACTTTTCCAAAGTACGCGGGCAGGTCAACGCCGAGGTTGAGGAATATGTGAAACAACAGCTAATTGCCGCGCTATTCAAGTTCAGATTTGACCGATAAGCATAGACATTGCACTGTAGATATGGTAAAATCAGAGTAACCGCAAATTTGTCAGTTGCTATCTTGAAAGGAGCCGCACTATGGAAGAATTAAAAACTATTATGCAAAAATTTGTTGCATCCGGTTGGGATTTAATAGCTATTCCCGCGCAACAATGGTTAGACGGAAAATCTGATAAAGAATCTTTAATATCAGCAATTAAGCAGGCTGATGAGGAATGTGGAAGTTGCGGGTGTGAATTAGACCCACTGTATAAAAGAGCGTTGGAACTGCTTTAAGACACCGCAAAATCACTTTCAACATCATTTGCCTGATAGCCTTTTACTAAACTGAATACCAGCCGTCACCGGCGGCCAGCGAAAGCAGTAAGTCTGAAAAAGATTTGCTGCTTTTTTTGTTGTCCGTTTGGCAAAATCGCAAAGCCACCCGTAGTAGGTAGGTGAAGCCAGAAAAAGCTGCCTGCCCCGTTTGGCAAATTTCAAAACGCGGTGTTGTAGGGAGTGAAAGGAAAATTTCTCTGCCCCGCCGGTTGCCAAAATCCTGTTTCCCGGATTACTAAGGCAAAAGAAAATTTGAAAAATCCCCGTTCAGCGGGTAGCTGACGGCCTTTCAAATGTATCTTTGGCGAAAGGGAAAAAGACCGCGCACAGCGGGCTGAAAGCCCCGCCCCGTTCGCTCTATGTACGGAAAAGCCCGGACAGAGGCAGTCTGCGGCTTACTAAGAGCAAGATTCTACCACGGTGCCAAAATCCGCATATCTGCGGTTTTGCCCCCTTTGGTAAATCTTGTTGGGGAGTGCCTTCCCCAAACCCTGCTCATGCGCCCTGTCGGGCGAGAAAGGAGGTCAACGCTTGAAGAAAAAATACAACACGCCCCACCGCTGCCATGTGGTCAAAACCCGCATGACCGAGGAAGAATACGCCGACTTTACCGAGCGGCTGAAACACTATGACATGAGCCAAGCCGAATTTATCCGGCAAGCCATTACACGGGCGACCATTCGCCCCATCGTTACCGTTTCCCCGGTCAATGATGAACTGTTGTCCGCCGTTGGCAGGCTGACCGCCGAATACGGAAAAATCGGCGGCAACCTTAATCAGATCGCCCGTGCCCTCAACGAATACGGAACGCCCTACAATACGCTGTCCGTTGAAGTGCGAGCCGCCATTTCCGACCTTGCCGCCTTGAAGTTTGAAGTCTTGCGAAAGGTAGGTGACGCTGTTGGCAACATTCAAGCATATCAGCTCTAAAAATGCGGACTACGGTGCAGCCGAGCAGTATCTAACCTTTGAGCATGACGAGTTTACCATGAAGCCCACCCTTGACGAAGCCGGGCGGCTCATACTCCGGGAGGATTACCGAATAGCCACGCTGAACTGCGGCGAGGAAGATTTTGCCGTTGCCTGTATGCGGGCAAATCTCCGATACGGCAAGAACCAAAAACGTGAAGATGTGAAAAGCCACCACTATATCATTTCCTTTGACCCACGGGACGCAGCGGACAACGGCTTGACCGTAGACCGGGCGCAAGCATTGGGCGAGGAATTTTGTGCCGAGCATTTCCCAGGACACCAAGCCATTGTCTGTACCCACCCGGACGGACACAACCACAGCGGCAATATCCATGTTCACATTGTTATCAATTCTCTGCGTATCGAGGAAGTACCCTTACTGCCCTACATGGACAGACCGGCAGATACCCGTGCCGGGTGCAAGCACCGCTGTACGGACGCTGCTATGGAATACTTCAAAGCCGAGGTCATGGAGATGTGCCACCGGGAAAATCTCTATCAAATCGACCTTTTGCATGGCAGCAAAAACCGCATTACCGAGCGTGAGTATTGGGCGCAGCGGAAAGGGCAGGCAAAGCTGGACAAGGAAGCTGCCGCCTTGCCAGCCGAGGAGCAGCCAGCCAAGCCCACGAAGTTTGAAACAGACAAGGAAAAATTGCGGCAGGCCATACGCACCGCGCTG